>DATAWX010000167.1:0-19223 GCA_036266995.1 Pseudonocardiaceae bacterium
CGAGACCTGTCCGTCGAGCCATGCGAACAACATCGACAGCTCTCCCAAGAACGGCGCGAAAGGAGGCAACGCCGGGAGCTGATGCCCAAGCATGTTGCTCCACTCTGACTCCAGCTCGATGAGCAGAGGTGAGCCAACGAAGTCAGCTGCCTTCGGGACGGCGATGCTCTTGGCGGCGCACTTCTCGGTGAGCGCGGAGCGAATCGCGTCGGGGTACATACGGAGATCGCTGCGCCGGAAGAGGCTGATGATGTCGTAGAGATCGCGCGGCCGTCCCCGCTGGGCCATAGCTCGGATCTTCTCAGCGAACAGCTCATCGAACGAATAGCAACGGATCGCGCCTCCCGGCGGGAAGGAGTCGGGATAGGGGTGCGCAATTCGCTTCAGTACAGGTGGCCGCACAACCACCTCATCGATGGATATGTCGAGCTTCACGCGAGCGGGCTGTGGCGGGCGCCGTGGCCCCGTGTAGTAGACACGCCCCTCGATCGACATCTCGTTGGGGCGCAACCGCAGGCGAGGCGGGGTCGAGAAGTCAATGCCCGATTCCGTGGTCACCCGGGAAAGTGTGCGGAGCAGGAGGGGCTTCACGTCGTCTGGCCGGAACGGTCCACCTGGCAGGACGGTGAAGTCCAGGTCCTCCGAGAAGCGGTACGTCTCGATGTAGCACTTCTTCAGGCAGGTACCTCCCTTGAACACCCAGGGCCTCGCGAGTACGGGATCGGAGCCGATCCCCCACAGCAGCCATCCGAGAACGTAGTCCTTCTCGATGACCTCCTCCGTAAGCCCCCACTCGTGCACACGTTCGATCACGTCAGCTCGAGTAATCACCAGTCGCCCCCCGGCGTCCCGAGCCCGACATTGGCTCGGATGCCCCAACGCCGGACAATCCGGCCCTTCACCCGCACGGATGGATCGAGCGCGACGAGACCCGCGCTGCGCCTCTCCAGACACGCCGCGACGAGGCCGAGCGCATCGACGCCAAGGTGTTCGAGGACAAAGCCGAGGCGCTTGAACCCGGCTCGATTTCCGAGACGATCGGCGTAGGCAATGAGTAGCTCGTCGTCCCTGTGCTCGCCGATGAGATACTCGTAGACGACATCAGCTACGTGGCGCATCCCACCACCGAGCGTCGGGTCATCGAGAAGATCAACAATCGTGCGGGACGGGTCGGAGACCCGAACGCGTACCTGCTGGCGCCACACCATGGTCGTCCCGAAGAGCTTGTCCTCGGATCGGACAGTGACGCGGTACGGAGTGCCCTGGATCACCGGCTCGCGATCACGCACCTTTCTCCCCGTCACAACCAGGACAGTCCGGAAGACCTGGTCGGTTAGGCCCCAGTGCTGACACGCGGTCCAGCCGCCGATGTAGCAGGGGCTGAACGTCCGCTCCGCGACGATCCAGGCGTCCTCGGTCCACTCGCCGGGCCGGCGGGTGTCCAGCGGTACAGCGACATAGAGGCCGCGGCGCACCCGGGACAGCCATCCTCGCCGGGCGAAGTAGGCAAGGAGCGTGCGGGTTCGGCCCGCGTCCAGATCCAGGACGGCTGAGGCATGCTCGATGTCGAAGGCGCCCGGAATTTCACGGTGCAGCCGCTCAAGCAGCGCACGGTTCTCGCGGTTGATGCCCTCGATGTGCATTCCGGCCGCAGGAGTATCTATGAGATGGAGCATAGCGAGGTCAGACTACACCGGTACATCGGAGACGCTGAATAGCACAGCTAGCTCACTTTACCGCGCGTTGACTGTGCCTGCCTGGCGCATCCAGCAGCTGGGCGTCACGGGTTGGGTGTCCGCCCGAACCGGGCACTCTAAGCGGCCGCGAGCCAGGATCAGTCCACCAACGTGTTACTGCCGCCAGTGCTGCGGCGCTTGGGCATGCGAGAGCCGAGGATCTCGGCTGCCTTGCGGTCAGATGCCGCGACCCACGCAGCGTAGACACGCAGGGTGGTCGCCCCTCCCCCGCCGTGACCGAGACGGCCGGCCACGGTGCGCAGGTCGATGCCTGCGCTGAGCAGCTCGGTCGCCGAGTAGTGCCGCAATGCGTGAATGTGGGTGTCGATGCCCAGCCGGTCGGCCATGCCCTTGTATCGGCTGGACACACCGTGCGGTGAGTAGGGCACGGTGGGCACCATCTGCCGGTAACCCGTGAAGACGTACATGTCGTCGGTCAGCTCCAGCCCGAAATCGACGAGCCTTGCCCGCCACCGATCCTTGAGTTCCCGCAGCAGCACCACGGTCTCGGTGTCGAGGGCGATGCGGCGCATTTGGTGGGTCTTGGTGTCCTTCTCCGTGCCGACGCCCTTGCGCAGCCGGTAGCTGGTGCGGATCTCGATCTCGCCCACATCCAGGTTCACCCGCGACCATCGCAGGATGCACACCTCGCCCCGGCGCAGGCCGGTCGTCATCACCAGCCAGACGAGGGCGCCCCAGTCCTCGTCCATCCGGAACGCCTCATCCACCAACCGAGCCGCCTCGGCGGGCGACGGCGGATCGGGCTCTGGAGGCTTCTGCTTCGGCCGCTGAGCCATCCGCGCAGGATTGGACTCCAGCCAGTCCCACCGCACCGCCGCCGACAGCGCACCGCTGATGATCGAATGAATCTGCCGGACCGTGGAGGCCGCCATCGGCTTGCACCCGTGCGGCTTGCACTTCGCCCTCACGCAGTCGTGCTCGCCGTCGGCCTTGTGCTCAATAAAGGGTTTCCCGTCACACCGAACGCGGCAGCGCCGAAGTTCCGCGTAGAGGGTTTCCAGATGACGCACGGACAGCTTGGCGATCGACATCGCACCGAGGGCAGGGTTGATCGTGCGCTCGATATAGCCGAGGTATGTCTCCCGGGTGCTGTCCTCGTGCTCGACAACCCTCAGCCATTCGTCGATGACGTGACCTAACGAAACCACCGAGGATGGTCGGCGCGCCTTCTCCGCTTCGGCAACCAAGCGGTTGAGGGTCCGCCGCGCCGTGCGACGGGCCGCGTCATCGGTGCCGCACACCGTCTCACGCAGATACACCGGTCTGCCGGTCACCGGATCGGGCCCGGCGTAGACCCGGACGCGTAGGGAGTCGCCGCGAGCCTCGATGTTGCCCTGGATCCGCTCGCTACCACGCCTGGTACGGGCTGCGGTCATACCCACAGGGTAACTCATGCCCAAATCCATGCCCATAGATCATCTAGAAGAAGCTGGATCAGGATATTTTTACTGGTAGAACCGGTGGGGCGGGTGGGGATCGAACCCACGACCTGACGGATTATGAGTCCGCTGCTCTAACCAGCTGAGCTACCGCCCCGGATGGGAGCCGAGGCTAGCCCAACGCTGATCTCACCCCGCTGCGGGATACCTTTGATCACCATGGTCCGCTCTGGCAGCCGCTCTCGCGACAGGACCCGAGGCACGACGACGCCACCCGTCAGGCTGCTCGAGTCACTTGCGAGTCGCGCGGGGGCACCGTTGGGCGGCCGGATCTGTCGCCCACGGTGTCAGGACTATCCACCTGCATGCCCGCCCGTCGCGGGATAGGGTGCGATCACAGGCCGCCCCAGAAGGATGGATACGCAGAGGAGGAAAGATGGACGAGTTCATGCGTCACAGTTCGTGGATGCGCGACATTCCCGACGACACTCCAGTGACGACACTGAACATTCCTGGAACCCATGATTCTTGTTGCACGGCCGGCCCTTTGGGATTTGCTAAGACCCAAAACCTGGATCTGATCGACCAACTGAATGCGGGGATACGTTTTCTCGATATCAGACTTGCACATTACCGGGACAACCTTTTCGTCCACCATGATGTCGTGCACATGAGAAAGACCTATGGGGATGTTCTGAAGATTTTCATCAGATTTCTCGAGCAGCATCCTTCTGAAACTATTTTAATGTCAGTTAAGAATGAAGGTCGCTTTGATAGCGCGCTCGGCAGATTCGCCCCTTCCGAGCTTTTTGGACAGTACCGTGGGGACCCGAAAAACTGGGCGATCCGATCAAGTTCGTTTGATCACGTATTCCAAGCGAGAACGTGGGAGCAGGTCGAGAATGCGTCGCTCTTCTACAATCTTACCGTCCCTCTCCCTGGTGGCGGCCCGGTAGACAAGCTTGCGCTCACTTCCGAAACGACGTTGAAAGATGTTCGCGGCAAGATTGTTTTGCTACGTAGGTTTCCGGGTGGCCCGGACGTCGGATTCGACCTTACCTACTGGCCGGAAAATCAGCACTTCAGAAGCGCGACGACTTTGATCTACGATGTCGAAGATCGCTATCAAGACCCCGGAGAGGATGACAAGTACAATTTCATCTTGGACCATATCAAGAAGGCAAGGAATGGCGGGCTACGGGATCTGTACATTACTTTTTCCAGTGCCGTCAACCTGAGGGCAGTTGGTTATTCAAAGGCGATCAATCCACGTCTTAGTGACTACTTTGAAAAATCCCCAAGAGGGCGTATCGGAATTGTCGCGATGGACTACTTCGAGAAGCCTCAAGAATTGGTTCCCAATATGATCAAAACGAACTGGCGTGCGGGGCGACCGGCGGTCACGCCGAGCAGAAGAGCCTGATGACGCCATGTATTCGGGGCTGCCGGGCGTTGACCATGCCGATGAGGCGAAACTCACCGCGAGGCTGACCGACCGGCGGTTGGGGATGTCTGCTTCGTGGCGAAGGCTGGTGGAGCGACGGCGGTGCGGGAGACCGAGCGCAAGCACGAGGCGGCCGATGCGGTTGAGCTACCGGACCCGGCCAGGTCGAAAGTTCAGAGCTGCCGAGGCCGTTCACGCAGCGTGCCGAACGAGACCTCCCCGTGGCGTGGAAACACCTGCGCAAACCGAAGAACACAACTTGGCTCATACAACACTGACCAATGATTGGTGATCCGTGGTTACGATGCGAGATGAAGGACGTCGAGGGGAGACCGTCGTGCCGGCATTGCGGCGCATCATCCATGAGGTCCGCTCCCTCGAGATCGGCGGCACCACCCGGTATGAGCAGCATCATCTTGTGGTCAGCCGGGACAAGGTAGAGGCGTTGTTCGCCGATCCCGCCCTGACGTCGGTGGCCGTGCACTCCGCGGTACCGGGTGACCGGGTCCGGGTCATCGCGCCGCTCGACGTGGTGGAACCGCGATCCAAGGGACCAGGAGCGCCAGGCGGAGGAGTGTTTCCCGGTTGGATGGCACCGGTCAACCGCAAGCGCGACGGCGACACCCACGTGCTACGCGGCGCCGCGGTACTGGCTGCCGGATACCTGCCGCGCAATCAGGAGGGCCTGATCGACATGTCCGGTCCGGCCGCGCAGCGGTCCCCGTTCGGCCGGACGAACAACGTCGTGATCGAGTTCGACCGTGCTGACGGTGCCTCATGGCAGGAGGCTGAGATCGCCCTGCGCAGGGGGCTGCTGCGGCTGGCCGTTCACCTGGCCGATGCCGCAGTCGACGTCGCGCCCGACGCGGTAGAGGAGCTGACGTCACCACACCAGCCGGGAACGCCGACCGGCGGGCTCCCCCGCGTCGGCGTGATCACCAACCTGCAGACCCAGGGCGCGTTCAAGGACGTCTTCGTCTACGGGCGAAGCATGGCGGGCAGCCTGCCCACCCTGTTCGACCCCACCGAGATCGAGGACGGTGCGGTGGTCAGCGGCCAGTACGGGCACCCGGCGCTGCGCAATCCGACCTACCTGCACCAGAACCACCCGGTGATCGCCGAGCTGCGCGCCCGCGACGGCCAGGACCTGCGCTTCGCCGGAGTGGTGCTGTGCCCGGAGCCGGTGGAGCAGGGCGACAAGGAACTGGTCTCCATCCACGCCGCGTGGCTGTGCCGTGCTGCCGGCTTCGACGCCGCCATCGTGACCAAGGAAGGTGCCGGCAACGCGGACAACGACCTGATGTTGAAGATCGATGCGCTGGAGGCTGACGGTCTGACTGCGGTGGCGCTGTACGCCGAGATGTCCGGCGCCGACGGCACCGGTCCACCCCTGGTCGCTGGTCCACGACGAGGTGCGGTGATCAGCACCGGTAACTACGATCAGCGAGTGGCGCTGCCTGCGGTCGAGCGGGCGTTGGGCGGCACCCGGCTGCGCATCGCCGACGTGGACGCGACCGCCGCGGTCGAGGTCCCCACCGCCGCGATCCTGTCCGCCCTGAGCCCACTGGGCGCTGGGCGGCTGACCTGCCTGTCGGAGCAGCAACTGGAGGGCGTGGCCTGATGCGAATCGTGCACTACCTCAACCAGTTTTATGCCGGGCTCGGCGGCGAGGACGCGGCGGGAATCGGTCCTCGGATACTCGACGGGACTGTCGGTCCCGGGCGCCTGCTGGCCCAGCTACTCGGTAGCGAACACCAGATCGTGGCGACGATCGTGTGCGGCGACAACCATGCCGCCTCCAACGCCACCGCAGCACAGGAGCTGCTCGACATGGCCCGGCACGCTGGTGCTGAACTGCTCGTCGCCGGGCCGGCCTTCGGCAGTGGCCGCTACGGGCTGGCGTGCGCCCGGCTGGCCGCCGCCGCCGACGCCGCTGGTCTGCCGGCGCTGGCCACGATGCATCCGGACAACCCGGGCATCACCGACGCGGGCGCCACCCCGGTCGTCGCCGCGGGCGCCACCGCCCGGGAGATGCGCCCGACATTGCAGCGGGTGGCCGCCGCGATCACCAAGCTGGCTACCGGCACGACGTTGACCGCCGCAGACGGCCTGGTCGTCAAACCAGCCCGGATCGGTCGGCTGGTCGAGCAGCGCGCCGCGGCGCGGGCGGTCGAGCTCGTGCTGCGCCGGCTCGCCGGTGACCAGCAGAGCACCGAGGTCCCCATCGGTGGGTTCGACGCGGTCGAGCCGGCCGCACCGGTCGACAAGGCGGCCAGTGCGACCGTCGCGCTGGTGACCGAAGGTGCGGTGGTGCCCTTCGGGAACCCGGACCGCCTGGAGTCGGCACGGGCTACCCGCTGGCTGCGCTACCAGATCGACGAGATCGACTCGCTGGCCTCCGGTAGCTGGGAGTCGGTGGCTGGCGGCTTCGCGACCACCGCGGCCAACGCCGACCCGAACCGGCTGGTGCCGCTGGATGCCGCGCGCACGCTGGAGCGGGAGGGCGCGATCGGGCGGCTGCACGGCGAGTTCATGGTCACGGTCGGCAACGGCACGGCGGTGGCCACCGCGCGGCGCTTCGGCGTCGAGTGGGCCGCGGAGCTGCGCAAAGCGGGTGTACAGGCCGCGATCCTGACCGCCACTTGAGGAACCGGAACGCGTTGCGGGTCAACGCTTGCAAAAGAACTGGAACGGGCGGGTATCCCCACCGCCGTGATCACCAACCTGGTGACGATCGCCGAGCAGGTCGGCGCGCCGCGCATCGTGCCAGGACGAGGTATCCCCTACCCGTCGGGCGACCCGAGCCTCTCGCCCCAGGCCGAACAGGCCTGGCGCCGGCGGCTGGTGCAGCGAGCACTCGCCGCGGTCGGCACCGCCGTCGAGCACCCGACGATCTTCGAAGTGGACGCCGTGGAGCGAGCCGATGCCTGAGACCGCGGTGATCCGAGCAGCCAGCCTCGTACTGGCGCACACCCCGGGCCTGGCCCGGCACGGGTCCAAACCGATGCGAACGCTGCCCGGTGACGCCGATCTGACGAGCCGTTTCCTGGCCAGTTTGCGCAGTTTCGACGGTGCTGTCGGCTACCCGGCGCACCAGGCGTTCCTGGGCGCGTGCCACCCCCGCGAGCTGCCGCCCCGCCCCTGGGTCGGGGCCAGCATGGCCGGCGCGGAGCGCTTCGCGCCGTTCGGGGAACTGATGCCGGAGGAGGAGTTCCTCGGGCTGATGGCCGCGGTGGATGAGTTCGACCTGCTCGTGCTCACGCCGCAGGTCGCCGAGCGGGCCGCAAAGCGGCTGGCCGAGCACCCGTTGGCGGCGCACCTGGACCTTTGCCGAGTCGCCGCGGCGGCTGGGGACGTCGAGGCGGCCGTCGCCAGCGGCGCGCTGCCCGTGCATCTGGCGCCGGACTGCCTCGCTGGCGCGCTGCGCGGTGCACACGAAGAGGACGAGTCGCTGGTCGCGCACGTGCTGCTGGAGAACCTCGCATGCAAGGCCACCGGGACCCTGGCGCTGCTGCACCTGCTGCACGACAACGCCCTCGACCCATCGGCGATCGGCTACACGATCTCCTGCTCCGAGGAAGCCGTCGGGGACCGCTACCAGCGCGGCGGCGGCAACATGGGCAAGACGATCGCGGCGGTCGCCGGCCTTACCGAGTCATCCGGGGCGGACGTCAAGAACTTCTGCGCAGCGCCGATCCCCGCACTGGTGATCGCCGCCAGCCTCGTGGTGGCGGGGGTTTTCGAACAGGTCGTCGTCCTCGCCGGCGGCTCGCAACCCAAGCTCGGGATGAAATTCGAGGGGCACCTGCGCCACGGGCTGCCCGTGCTGGAGGACGTACTCGGCGGGGTCGCGGTGCTGGTGACCGCCGACGACGGCGTCTCACCCCGGATCAGGCTCGACGCCGTGGGCCGCCACCGGGTCGTCTCGGGCGGCTCCGGTGCGCAGATCCTGCACGACCTGGCGGTGCGGCCGCTGGAGGCGATCGGCGCCCGGATGTGCGACGTCGATGACTACGCCACCGAGATGCACAACCCTGAGATCACCGAGCCGCAGGGCTCGGGCGACGTCGCGGCGCGCAACTACCGCACCATCGCGGCGTTGGCCGCCCGCAACAAGGAGATCACCCGCGACCAGATCGACTCCTTCGTCACGCACCGTGGCATGCCGGGCTACGCCCCCACTCAGGGTCACCTGGCGTCAGCGGTGTGTTACCTACCCCATGCCCTGACCCGACTGACGACCGGACCGGCGGACCGGGTGTTGCTGCTGGCCAAGGGCAGCCTGTTCCTCGGGAGGATGAGCCAGCGATCCGACGGCATGAGCATCCTGCTGCAACGCAACGGAGGTTGAACTGATGGGTGTGGTGGATGCCACCAAAGACACGTTTGACGACCTTGTCGGATCCGGTGTGGTGCTGGTCGACGTGTGGGCGGAGAGCTGCCGCCCCTGCGTGGCGCTGAGCCCACACATGGCGCGCATCGCCAGCGAGAACTCACAGCTGACCGTGGTGAAGCTGGACGCGAGCAAGGCTCGCCGGCTGTGCATGTCACTGCAGGTTCGTGGACTGCCCACCATCCTGCTGTTCCACGACGGTCAGGAGGTGGCACGGATATCCGACCCCAGCCTCGCGGCAGATCAAGTCGATGCGTGGCTGGCGGCGGCGTTAGCGAAGTTGCCGGCAAAGGAGGCGTGACCATGTTCGACGGTAAGCAGGTCATCGTGATCGGTGAACGCGACGGGATCGCGGGACCGGCGATCGCGGTCTGTGTCCAGGCGGCGGGTGCTCCGGTGGCCTACGTCGCCACTGAATGCTTCGTTTGAACGGCTGCCGGAGCCATGGACCTGTCCACCCAGGAGACGATCAAGCGTCTGGTCGACCAGCACGGCGCCGAGACGCTGCTGGTCGTGCTTGGCGCACCGGACGCGGAGAGCGCCGGGATCGCCGCCGAGACGGTGGTGCTCGGTGATCCGAGCTGGGCAGGACCGTTGGCTGGGGTCCAGTTGGGCCTCCCCGTGTACCACGTCCTCGAAGACGAGCTGCGCGCCGCCGTTCCCGCCGAGGTGTGGGAGGAGCAGGTCGGGTTGATGGTCGACGTGCTGGAGGTGGATGCCATCGCCGAAGCGGTCCGCGAATTCCGCGACCAAGCGTCCTCCAGCTAGCCGCTCCGCCAGATCAGTCAGCGAGTCAACTGCCTCGCGTAGGCCCAGACGGTGGCGAGGAACGCTAGAGCGAAGAAGCAGCCGCGTACCTGCACGCCCCACAACTCCCTTCGCACGCGCGGGAGTCGAGGATCGTCGGTACCCATTGGGGGTGTCGCCGCTCATGATCGACCCTTGACGTCGACCAGTCCGGCGGCGTGGCGGGCAAGGTGGTCGTTGCTCGTGGCATTGATGGCGGCGCCGTTGTGGACAGGTCCAATGCCCGAGGTGGCAGACGGGGTCGCCGGCGGTGGCGAGGCGGAGCCGGCCTGGGTCGCGGGGGCGGGTCCGGACCGGAGCATCAGTGCCCCCAGCGCGCCCAGCGCGGCCATAGCGGCGGCGATCAGGAACAGGTCGTCGATCGCCGCGACGAACACCTGCAGCTGGGTCTGCTGGTAGGTGGCGTAGGTACCCAACCAATCCGGAGTTCCCGGCGGGCCGAGGTGTGGGGTGGGGGTATCAGCGGGCAGCAGCGCGGCGCGGCCGGCCATCTGCTGTGCCCGTTGTGTGGTCAGGATCGCGGTGAGCACGGCCAGCCCGAGCGCTCCGGAGACTCGCTGCGTCACGTTGTTGAACGCACTAGCGGCGTTGACCTGGCTCATCGGGATGACCGCGATACCCCCGGTCATGATCGGCATCATGGCCATCCCCAGGCCGGCGCCGAGACCCACCAGTATCCACATGACGTGCTCGCGGGGGGTGTCAAGAGTGATCGTGTGCAGCAGGTAGAGGTCAGCAGCTGTGATCGTCAGGCCGATCGCCGCTGGCCAGCGGGGCCCGATTCGGTCATAGACCCGCCCGGCGATCGGCATCAGCACCGCCATCGCCAGCGCCTGCGGCAGCAGGGTCAGACCACTCTCAAAAGCCCCCCACCCCTGGGCCACCTGCAAGAACTGCGGGATGTAGAACAGCACGCCCAGCAGCACGACCGAGAGCACCGAGATCAACAACAGCGAGTTGGTGAATGGCCAGTAGCGGAATATCCGGATATCCAGTAACGGGTCGGCGACCTGCAGTTCGATCACCACGAACAGCGCCAGGCTCAACGCGCTGTAGGTGATCAGCATCAGAACCCGGTAGGAGCCCCACCCCCAGGACTCCCCCTCGGACATCGCCAGCAGCAGCGCGAACAGGCCACCCGCCACGGTGACGAAGCCCGCCACGTCGAATCGGCGCCCGGCGATCCTGGGGAATCGCGGCAACACCACCGCCGCGGCCACCGCCCCCAGGATTCCGATGGGCACATTGATGTAGAAGATCAGCCGCCAACTCACGTATTCGACCAGGTACCCGCCGAGGGTGGGCCCGATGGCCGGGGCGCAGACGATGCCCAGACCGTAGAGGCCCATCGCGGCGCCGAGCCGGTCCCGCGGCACGATCCGGTACAGGATCGACAACGTGATCACCGGCAGGATCCCGCCCGGGATCGCCTGGAAGATCCGGAAGGCCACCAAGCTGTTGAGGTCCCAGGCCAGTCCACACAGAGCGGACCCGGCGGCGAACGCCAGCAGCGCGAGGTTGTACACCCGTTTGAGCCCGAACCGATCCCCCAGCCACGCCGTAACCGGCACCACCACACCCAGCGCCAGCGTGTAGCCGGTGACGACCCACTGCACGTCGTCGGTACTTACCCGAACTCGTTCTGGATCGTGGGGATAGCCACGTTGACGATGGTGGTATCCAGGATCGACATGAACATCCCGGCGATCAGCACCGCCAGTGGCAACCCCCAGCCTGCGGCGCCCTGGGCCGCGCCGCGGACTTCGGGCACGCCCCCGGCCGGCGGCCCGGCTGCCCCGTTGGGGCGCACCGCGGACTGTGTCACAGCGGGGCGAGTCACACCATCACTGTGCCATCGAAACGACGCGTACTCTAGTGGTTTTCGCTTCGACATAGAACACCCAGCACGGAAGAGGTGTGGACGGTGAGCAACGTCGATAGGGCCTCCCAGTCCGTGAATACCGAGGTCGATCCCCGTAAGAGGCGTCGACGCCGCGGCGCGACGCTCCACGCGGCGATCTTCGAAGCCACCCTGGAGGAGCTGACCGCGGTCGGGTACGTCGAGTTGACGATTGAACGCGTGGCCTACCGGGCCGGGGCGAGCAAGGCATCGCTGTATCGGCGCTGGTCCAGTCGCGCTGAACTGGTCGTCGATGCAGTCCACCACACCCTGCCCAGTCTCGGTGAGCCACCCGACACCGGCAGAGTGCGCGAGGACCTGCTGGCGTGCCTGCGCGCAGTCGCCACCCTGCTCAACGGCCTGTCCGGGGAGGCGCTCCGCGGTCTGATGGTCGAGACCCTGCGCAACCCCGACCTCATGGAGGTCATCCGGATACGTTTCATCGACCCCAATGTCAGCCTGTTCCTCGATGTGCTGCGGCGAGGCGCGGCGCGGGGCGAGGTCCGTGCCGCCGCGCTCACCGCCCGAATTGCCAGCGTTGGCCCCGACCTGCTCCGCCAGTATTTTCTGGCGCACCGCCCGCCGATCCCCGACCAGGTGCTGATCGAGATCGTCGACGACGTGATCACTCCCCTGATCCGCCCATGAATCAACCCAAATAGAGTACGACACGTAGCCTACTCAAATAGGGTACGAAGCGTAGCCTACTGGTAGACGTGCTGGCGGACCGATCAACGGCAACCGCGGTGATGTCTTCGAGAAGAAAAGTTCTCGGACGAAGAATGAGGTGGGGATATGAGGATCACGGAAATCTTCAGCCTTGGCCGCGAGGGATACGGCCATGGCGACAGGCGCTGGCACGACGAGGGCTGGAGTAACCGGGGCCACGACAACTGGGACGACCGGGGCCACCGCAACTGGGACAACTGGAGCCACGACAACCGGGGCAACTGCTAGGTCTCACGTCGTGGTGGTGACTCCCGCTCGGTGAACAGGGGCGGGAGTCACCCGGGTGCGGGTATTAGCCCTGGAATCTGTCTCGAAGTCGCCGAACGCCGGCTCATACACTGGCTCGGAAGGGAGACAGCCAGTGTGCAACGCCCGGAACGGCCTGATCGCGCTGGCTGTGGTCGGGGTGTTGGTGGTCGCGTCGGTGGTCGCGTGGCCTTTCATGAGGAACCTGGGCGCAACGCCGGGCTGCACCGTCACGGCAGTCGCGGACCCGGTCTCTGGTGCTCGCGTGACGTTCCCCTTGTCCGGCGAGCAGGCCGACAACGCGGCGACCATCGCCGCGATCGGCATCCAGCTGGGCCTACCCGATCACGCCGTCACCATCGCGCTGGCGACAGCGATGCAGGAGTCTGGCCTGCACAACCTGCCGGTGGGCGACCGGGACTCGGCGGGTCTGTTCCAGCAACGCCCCAGCCAAGGCTGGGGAACCCGGGCGCAGGTCCTTGACCCGGTCCATGCATCCACTGCCTTCTACCAGCGGCTTCGCGCCCAAGCGGGTTGGTCTGATCTCACCGTCACCGAAGCCGCTCAGCTCGTCCAGCGCTCGGCTGCGCCGGCTGCCTACGCGCAGTGGGAACCGCGGGCCCGCGCCGCTGCAGCCGCGCTGACGGGGGAGGCGCCCGGCGCGCTGTCCTGCCGCGGCCTGACTATCAGCCCGTCAAGCGCCGACCTGGTTGCCACCGCGGTCGCCGAACTGGGCACTGCCACCCTCAGCGGAGCGCACTCCGTGACCCGCGGCTGGTCGATCAGCAGCTGGCTCGTCGCCCACGCGTCGCGCCTCGGCGTCGACCGGGTCACCTTCGACGGGCGCACCTGGACCATGGACTCCGGCAGTTGGTCTCAGATCGGGCCGGCCGACGGCGTCCTGTCCCTGCACCGGGCCCCGAGCGCTGCCTGATGCCCGAAGGCGACACCGTGTACCTGGCAGCCAAGCGGATGACGGCCGCGCTGGGCGGCCAGCGCCTCAACCGGGGAGAACTGCGCCATCCACGGCTCGCCGAGCATGACCTGTCGGGTCGCACCGTGCTGGGCGTACACAGTGTCGGCAAGCACCTGTTCACCCGTTTCGATGACGGACGAAGCCTGCACACGCACTTCCGGATGGACGGCAGCTGGCACCTCTACCAACCCGGACAACGCTGGCGGCGGCCAGGCCACCAAGCCCGCGCGGTGTTGACCACGCAGGACCGGGTGGCAGTGGGATTCCTGCTACACGATATGGCACTGCTGGCCACCCGCGACGAACACCGGCTCGTGGGGCACCTGGGTCCCGACTTGCTCGACCCCGATTGGGACGACAACGACGCCGCCATCGCGGCGCAACGACTGCGCGAACAACCCACCGCCGAACTCGGTCTCACCCTGCTCGATCAGCGGATCATGGCGGGGATCGGCAACCTGTATAAGACGGAGATGTGCTTCCTGTTGGGGGTACCGCCCTGGGTCCCGGTCGACGACATCGACGCCGACGCCGTGGTGGCCCTGGCTCGGCGGCTTCTGTTGTCGAACACCGACCGCCCAGAGCAGTCCACCACCGGGGAGCTGACCCGCGGCAAGCAGCACTGGGTGTACGAGCGGGGAGGGAGGCCGTGCCGCCGCTGCGGGGAGCGAGTGATCCGCTGTGTGCAGGGAGTCGACGTCTACGCCAGGAACACCTACTACTGCCCGCGCTGCCAGCCAGACCACCCCGTCGCAGCCGGGAGAGCGGAGTAGCCGACCGGGCGCACGGTGGCCCTGTAACATCAACAGTCCTACCGACAACGTTGCTCGACGATGAAATATACGGATTGAGGGTGGTGGCTGGTGATGCGTAAGAAGATCGACAAATCTGCTGTTCTGCGAGCTCTGCAGACGATCGAAGATGACGATTACGACGGCTTTGTACTGCTAGTGCAGGCAGCTCGCAACAGAAATGTTGTATTCAATCCAGACCTGCCCGTGTGGCCTATGGCCCAGAGCATGGGGATCATCGTCGACTGCAATCGTGGTGGTGTTCCGGAATTCGATGAAGCAATGCGCGATTTCGTGCGGGACAGGAATAACGTAGACGGCTCGGACAAACGTCCCTTCGTGAAGGGCAGACACTGAGGAGGGCACGAGCGAGCATTCATCGGTGGCAGCGATGCCGCGGACGCCGCGTGCATCGCACTGATGCGCATCGTCCCCGCTCCCTGACGTGAGGTGTGCCCGTGAGCCCGTGAGCCCGTGAGCCCGTGAGCCTGTGAGCCTGTGAGCCTGTGACCAGCGATCTTGCCGATGGTGGCCCTGGTCACAGCCGCATGTAAGCCTGGTCACGACCAGTTCCAATCGCCCCGATCCTCGGGGTATATATGGGCATGGAAGCCGCGACTCCCCGCCCGCAACCGGGCGACGGCACCGATCTGGTGCCGTTCATCTTTGATCTCACCGCACATGAGATCCGCAGGATGACCGCAGTCCTGGACGCGACGCCGGACTGGGACCCTGCCGCCGTACTCGCCGCAGAAGTCGAGGCGCATTCGATGCTGTACTCGGGTTTGAACACCGAGCAGCGCTCCGTTTACGACCTGCTATGCGAGGACGGTGTTCTCGATGCTGGATGCTGATGCCGACCTGGGCCGCCGCGCGTGGCTGCCCTGTCCCCGCTGCTGCTGCGACGACGGATGCTCGACCTGTGCGGTCGGATCCTCCTCCGACCTGCACTGGCGGTATCTATTGGCCAATGAGGCCCGGCTGGTGTTCCTCCAGTGCCCGTGCTGCCTCTACCGGTGGTGGCACGATACCGGCGCCGGCGTGGGAGATAACCAGCCGAATCCCCAGCAACTGCCGGACTCCCCGGCCAGCCCGGGTCAAGCGGCCTGAGCACCCATGCAGGCACGGAGTGGATCCGGTTCCATCCGACCGTCGCAGGACCTGCTCGCCGGCCGTCGCTGACTCGTTCGTCTGGCCGCGTTCATCCCTGATTCACGCCCGCGTGCGCTGTGCGCGGTCTCCGACCGTTACCCATGGGGACACCGGCCCGGGCCGGTTACTGTCCCCGGTAAGCCGCTGCGCTGGGGTGAACGGAAGTGAGGAGGTCGCCATGGCGGCCGATAGGGCAGCTGAACAGACGACGGGGCCGGTGCGGCGGGTGCGGACGCCGGCTGGAGACCCGGCCTGGCAGGTCGACGGTTACCGGGAGATCAAGGAGCTGCTGACCGACCCGCGATTGGGGCGTTCGCACCCGCAGCCACAGCAGGCCGCCCGGTACTCTGAGTCCGGTTTCATCGGCCAGCCCAGCGGAAGTGACCCGGAGAACGAGCGAGCTGAACACGCCCGGTTTCGGCGGGTGTTGAGCCGATCGTTTTCAGCGCGTCGGATGCAGGCGTTGCGCCCCCGGGTAACCGAGCTGACATCGGGGCTACTTGACGAGCTCGGCAAGCAGGTCCCACCGGTGGATTTCCATGAGCGGGTCTCGTTCCCGCTGCCGGTGCTGGTGATCTGTGAGCTGCTCGGAGTGCCGTATGAGGACCGGGAGGAATTTCGCGCCTACTCCGACCAGATGGCCGACATGACCGACCAGGCCACATCGAGAGCCGGGATGCAAGGACTGTTCACCTACATGACCGCGCTGGTCGAGCGCAAGCGCACAACTCCCGGCGTGGACGTGATCTCGGATCTGATCCTGGCACAGCAGACCGAGACGTTCCCCGAGGAGGGGATCGCCAGTGCGGCGGCCGGACTGCTGTTCGCCGGCCACATCACCACGGTGAACGTCATCGACCGGGGGGTACTGCTGCTGTGTGCCGACGCCGGGCACCGCGTCGCCCTGGCCGCCGACCCGGGCCTGGTGGGCAGGGCGGTGGAGGAGATCCTGCGCATGCCCACACCGCTTCCGAACACGTCTCGCCCGGTGCCGGTGGGGCCGACCCGGTATGCCCACGCCGACATTGACATCGGCGGGGTCACGATCGGCACCGGCGACCTGGTGCTGCTCAACGCCAGGGGCGCCAACTGTGACCGTGAGGTGTTCACCAACCCGGAGCGGTTCGACATCACCCGCACGGACAACCCGCACCTGACCTTCGGCCACGGGGCGCACTTCTGCCCCGGTGCGCCGCTGGCCCGCATCGAGCTGCAGGCGCTGTTCGAGATGCTGCCCGCACGGTTCCCGACGCTGCGGCCAGCAGTGCCGGTCGAGGAGCTGCGAACCAGGACCAACCTGATCTTCGGCGGCCTGACCGAGCTGCCCGTGACATGGTGAGGTGCCACTACTGAGTACGGCAGGTCCACAGCGATTAGGTGGTCGCGCGGCGCCCGGTTCGCGGGAAAGTGAGCCGAGCCACCGAGCGACACTGCGTTACGGCATTTACCGCTGTGTAACCAGATTCACCGGATACTAGGTAGCCGTAGCCAGTGCTCCCACGTAATAACCGCACAGGCTTCTTAGCAATGGCGCGTGTGCGGTCTCAGCGGCGGAAGAAGACGGGTTCGCCACAACCGCTGAACGCGCCGCACCGCGCCGGCGTCCGTCACCTACGCTCACCCACCAACATTGCTTCCCACCAGCAATCGAGTCGAGCCGACGACAGCTAAGCAACGCCGGTGCCCCGTCGGGCCATAGGTACTGAAGTTGTAGCAACCACGAAACTGCTCGCCGCTGATTAAGTAGTCGAAAAATCGATATCACAGCTAAGTGGCGGATGCACATTTTAAGTGGCGAATGCATGTTGCCAGACGACCGTTTCCTCGCCATGGTGGTTTTAGCCGAATCGGCAATGTGTCGGTGAGGTGTTTCTGTTCCGGCCCCGCTGGGGGCCTCTCATCAGGAGGATTTTATGTCTGACGCATTGAGTTTTGCCGACATCGCCGGGCAGGACGTGGAGCTTCTCCCCGCGCGCACCGTGATGTCCATGTTCAGCATGGGCGGCGAGTGCGAGGCCGGCGACGGTGGCACCGGCGGCGCGGGCGGCAACGCCCAGGGCGGCCTCGGAATCAACATTCTCAGCGGCCTCGGCGTCCTGGGCACTGGCACCGCCACCGCCGGTGGCGCCACCGGCGGCGCGGGCGGCAGCGCTAACGGCGGCAACTGCTGAACCAACGGCAGCTGAGCTCAGCTGGTGATCACCTGCGGTGGTGTTGGTTAAGGGACGCCACCGCAATGGCCGGCGGTGATGTTCAGGCGGCACTGGGGCAGCCGACTACTCCTCCGGTCGTGCAGTGCCGTCGTGCGATCACGTGATCGCGTGCTAGGCCGCCAGCCCTGGAGGGGTGGCCCAACCGGGGCCACCCCTCCAGCCGTATCTCGGATGGACTCCGGTACCAACGACCGGTTGAAAGACTGCACCTGAAAACGCGGTCAGAGCCGCGGGGTGGCGCCCAGCCCGATGGGGCTGAGACAATCGCCCACATGCCGCCGGGACGCTTCCAGCGGAGGGGAAGATGGCGACGATTGAGCTGACGAAGGAAAGCTTTTCCGACGTCGTGGGCGGTGCCAAGTTGGTGCTGGTCGATTTCTGGGGACCGCGGTGTCGACTGTGCCGCATGTTCGAACCTGTTTTCGAACAAGCATCCCAGCGCCACCCCGACGCGGTGTTCGGCAAGGTCGACGCCCAAACACATAGCCAGCTTGCCGCCATGTTCCGCGTCATGTCCCTTCCCACCCTGGTGATCATGAAAGAAGGGTTCGTGATCTATGCCCGATCGGGCACCCTTCCGCTGGAGGACCTGGAGGACCTCGTAGGGCAGGCCAACGCACTGGACGCCGACGAGGTACGCCGAAAGCGAGCCGCCCGCCGCGCAACGGCGAAGAAGCCCGCTACTGACCCTCAGTAAGTGGTGCGCGAGCGGCGCGATCACGGTGGCTACCCGGCGGGCAGGGCTTCAGTAGTCCGCTGGATGTAGGAGCGCAGGAGCCCCGATTCGGGTTGCTTGGCCATGCTTAATTACTTTCGGTGAAACGTGATTGGCTCGATAGGATTAAGTAATACCGGGATTCTGTTAGGTAGTGGCCACTCGATCCGGGGGTTTCAAATATGGCCCTCTTGTCGCTATTCTACTGCACAACTGACGCCCACCAGCAGTCCACGACATTCCTGGTTAGGTGAGATCCAATCGGTACGACATCGACGGTTCGGTTAGCGGCGACGGCACCGTTAGTGCTGATGCAACCTACGACCTTGTGCAATTTAAACTGTTCTTACTGTTATTTGCCCGATCGGGCCGTTTCTCAGCGGATGTCGCTGTCGGTGGCGGACGTGGTGGCCGCCACGGTACGGGAATGGTCGCGAGCGCATCCGGTGCGGGTGCTGTGGCATGGCGGGGAGCCACTGGCCACTGGGGTGCCGCATTTTCGGGCATTGCTGGCCCGGTTCGGCTCTGGTGAGTCGCATCCGGTGCGGCACGCGGTGCAGACCAACGCCACGCTGATCGACCGTAGCTATTCAGCCGCCCCCGAGGTCGGTGTCAGGCTTGATGTGGCCGGTAGGTCGTTCGGCCGGTGTGTCGGCTTGATCTTGCGGGTGTTGTTGTGATCATGGGCTGGTGTCCGAGCCGGTGCCGTCCTCTGTGGAGG
>DATAWX010000168.1:0-30755 GCA_036266995.1 Pseudonocardiaceae bacterium
CGGCACACCATCCGCGCCGAGCTGGTGCGGGAGCTGGTGCTGGGCCGTAGTGGTGAGCGCCTTGATCCGCTAGGTGTGCGGGTCCATGGGGCGCGGATCACAGGAACGCTAGATCTCACCCATGTTCCGGCCGTTGTGGGCATTGAGCTGCGAGACTGCTTCTTCGAGCACGCTGTGCTGCTGGTCAGTGCCCGCTTACCGTGGTTGACCCTGGCGGGCTCGCACTTGGGCCCGCTGGACTGCGACGGCCTCCAAGTCGATGGCGATGTGCTGCTCGGCGACGGGTTCCTGGCCACCGGACAGGGCGACTACGGCGCCGTACGACTGTTGGGCGCCCACGTCAAAGGCCAGCTCAACTTCAACGGCGCACGGCTGACCAATGAGACCGGCCCCGCCCTCATCGGTGATGGGCTGCGCGTCGACGGCGACGTGTTCGGCGGGGGTTTCGTCGTCACTGGGCATGGCGAGCTCGGCGCGGTCCGGCTGCCGGGTGCCCACATCATCGGACAGCTGAACCTCAACGGCGCCGAACTGGCCAACCAGGACGGGCCTGCCCTGATCGGCGACGGGCTTCATGTCGACGGCGGCCTCGTGCTCGCCGAGGGCTTCACCGCGACCGGGCACTACACCCGAGGAGCGGTGCGACTGCCCGGCGCTCATATCAGCGGCCAACTCAACCTCGATGGCGCGGCTCTGGTCAACCCGGCCGGCCCCGCCCTCATCGGCGATCACCTCGACGTCGACGGCGGCGTGTACCTCGATGGGTTCACCGCCACCGGGCACGGCGAAGACGGCGCGGTGCGCCTGCCCGACGCCCACATCACCGGCCAGCTCAACCTCGACCGCGCGGAACTGACCAACCGCGCGGGACCCGCTCTCATCGGCGATCACCTCCGGGTCGACAGCGACATGTTCGCTGAGGGATTCATCGCCACCGGACACAGCCAGGACGGCGCCGTGCGACTCGCCGACGCCCACATCAGCGGTCAACTCAACCTCAGCCACGCGAAACTGACCAATCCGGCCGGCCCTGTCCTTGACCTGGAGGATGCCGCAGCCAAGCACCTGTTCCTGCCCGCCCAGGTAATCTGCTCGGACGGTGCGCCCAAGACGTCACGCTGCGCGGTACCGGCGCACCAGATCACGCTATCCGGGCTTGCCTATACGTCGCTTCACGCGGTCGACTGGCATGAGTGGCTGCACCTGATCATCCACCACAGCCGGGGCTACCGACCCCAGCCCTACCATCAGCTCGCTGCCGCGCTGAGAGCCAATGGCCACGAATCCGCCGCGCGGGAAGTCCTGATCGCCCAGCAGCGGGACCTTTACCGCCGCGGCGACGTCGGCGGCCCACTAAGCAAGGGCGCGCACTGGCTCTGGGGAGCACTCGCCGGGTACGGCTACCGAAGCGGTCGCGCTGTCGTCGCCGTCGTGCTGGTGCTCGTGGTCGCGGCGGGTCTGGGTATCGCCGCCGGACACACCTCCCTGGGCCCGGGCCGGTACGTCGCCGCGCACACCAGCCAAACGCTCAATCCCCGGTCGCCGTGCTCCCTGGTCGAGCAGATCGGAGTCGGTATCGACCGAAGCGTGCCGCTCACCCCGGCACGTATCGGCAATCGCTGCGATTTCGACACATCCAGTCCAGCCGGCGAAGCGTTCACCGCGACCGCCTGGGTTCTGCAAGCCTTGGTGTGGACGCTGGCGACGTTGGCCATCGCCGGTTACCTCGGTCTTATCCGCAAGACCGGTGCGCCGGGATGATCACGAACTGGCGCAGGTACAGGTCAGCGAAGGTGACCGGCCCGCGCGGTCCAGGCACCCGATCGACGTTGATCCCGGTCTCCGGGACCCGCCTTAGCTTGAACCCGTCGAGCAGCCGGGTGCTGGCGTTCCAGAACGCCCCGGTGCCGACGTAGCTGTCCAGGAACTCCTTCGCGGCCGCCTCGTCGTCGGTGACGATCGTGGCGGCCAGTCCGGAGGTCTCCTGGTTCGCGACGTGGGCAGCGTGTCCGGGACCAGTCGCCCGGCTCACGGTCAACGTCGCCTCCCGCCCGGCATCCAACGCCCACTCGTGGCCCAGCGGGTGGTCGTGCGGCGGCAGGGACAGTGCGATCCCGCTCTGTCGGGCGGCCTCGAACAGAGCAGCTTCCAACCGATCCGGGACGCTGTCGGCGATCAGCAGGAGGTTGACCCGGTTGCAGACGCCCAGCCGGTCCAGCCCGGTCACCAACAGCTCGACGGCTAACGCGGGGTCAGCCGCCGCGTCGACGTACAGCACACCGCCACCGTCGGCGTGGGCCAGCACCCGAACCCCATGACGGGCTCCCTCGGCGGCCAACGTCCGGGTGGTCTCGCCGCTGCCCCGCACAATCACCAGCGGGATCAGCTCGGGCTGCTGCACGAGGGCGACGGCGGTCTCCCGGCGTGGGTCGGGCACTAGCTGCATGGCATCCGGGTCCAACCCGGCGTCGGTCAGCGCGGGCGCGATGACGTGCTCACACAACGCCAGCGCGCAGCGAAGTGCCGCCGACCCGGTGCGCAGCACCCCGGCGTTGCGGGACTTCAGCAGCTGCGAGGCGACGTCGACGGTGACGTTGGGTCGGGCCTCGAAGGTGGCACCCACCACTCCGACCGGGCGACGGCGCTCGATCAACCGCAACCCATCGGGGCGATCTTCGAGCACCTGGTCCCGGGCCGGGAACGGCACCCGTGAAAGGAGGACCAGCTGGCCGGCCATCTCCGCTAGCCTCGCCTCGCCCAGACGCAGCCGGTCGATCAGCGCCTGGGTCATCCCGGACCGCTCAGCTGCGGCGATGTCGGCGGCGTTGGCGGCAAGCACCTCAGGGGCGGAGTGGGTCAGCCGCCGCGCTATGGCGTCCAGCGCGGCATCGATGGTCTGGTCGGACGCGGTTGCCAGAATCGGAGCGGCGCGCTGCGCCCGCTGCGCGCACGCGGCGACAATCTCGGCGCCGGACTCAGCAGGGGCCTCGGGATCCATTCGCAGCTGCACGGCTCCTGAGCCTAGTGCTCGTGAGTGCGTAACAGTGTTCGAACACTGTTACGCACTCACGACCCTGCTGCTTACAGCGGCACCAGGTCGTCGGCGTGCACGACTTCGCGGCGCAGTTCGGCTGGCAGATCACGGGTCGAGCGGCCGATCAATTCGGGCAGCTCCGCCGCGTCGAACCCGACCATCCCCCGCGCGACCACGACGCCTCGCCCGTCGATCAGCTCGACTACATCGCCGGCCTCGAAATCACCTTCTACTCCGGTGATACCGGCGGCAAGCAGTGAACGCCGACGGTGCACCACCGCGCTGACCGCCCCATCGTCGAGCCGTAGCCGGCCGGCCGCACCCGCGGCGTGGCGCAGCCAGAACCGGCGGGCCGACAACCGCGCCCCGGTGGGCGCGAACGCGGTTCCTACGTCGGCCGCACCCAAGGCGCGGTCGACCTGTGTCGCGGCGGCGAGCAGCACCGGCACCCCGGACTGCGAGGCCAGCGTCGCGGCACCGAGTTTGGAGGCCATTCCCCCGGTACCCAGCGCACCACCGGTGCCAACCCGCACGCCATGCAGATCAGCCGGTCCCGTCACCTCTGCAACCAGCTGCGCGGCGCCGAGCCGCGGGTCACTGTCATAGAGCCCGCCGACGTCGGAGAGCAACACCAACCCGTCCGCACCTACCAGGTGCGCGACCAGGGCAGCGAGCCGGTCGTTGTCTCCGAAGCGGATCTCGTCGGTTACCACAGTGTCATTCTCGTTGACCACCGGTAACACTCCGAGGCCGCGCAGCCGGGCGAACGTGCGCTGCGCATTGCGGTAATGCGCGCGGCGCACCATATCGTCAGAGGTCAGCAGCACCTGGCCAACGGTGCGACCGTGCCGGGCCCAGGATTGGGCGTAGGCGTAGCCGAGTGCCAGCTGCCCGACGCTGGCCGCGGCCTGCTGAGTGGCCAGATCGCGGGGCCGGCGGCGCAGCCCCAGCGGAGCCAACCCGGCCGCGATCGCGCCGGAGGACACCAGGACCAGGTGGGTGCCGGCCGCGACACGAACGGCCAGCGCGTCCACCAGGGTGTCCAGCCTGGCCCGATCCAGCCCACCAGCCGCTGTGGTGAGCGAAGACGAGCCGACCTTGACCACCAGGTGCCGCGCCTGCGCCACGGCCTGCCGGGTCGAGGTCACTCCTGCGGGACCTCATCGCCGCCGGCGGCCGGCTGGCGGCGCACCCGCCGGTCGGCCTTGCGTTGGCCTGCGCCGATGCGCTCATCACTAGCCAACCGCCAGTCCGTACCCCGCCCGCCCAGCCGGATCGCGCCTCCTCCGGCCGGGGTGGCGGGTTCCCAGTCGAAGGTGACGTGGCCGATCGTGACCGGGCACCCAGCGCGAGCGCCGGCGCCAGCCAAAGCGTCCTCGACGCCGAGTCGGGCCAGCCGGTCGGCGAGGTAGCCGACTGCTTCGGCGTTGTCGAAGTTGGTCTGCCGGATCCACCGCTCCGGGCGCCCGCCCCGGACGATGAAACCCTCGGGGCGCTCAGGGTCGGCCGTGACCTCGAAACCCTGTTCGTCGACCGCCGTAGGCCGCAGCACCACCCGGGTCGCTTCGGCGCGGGGCAACGACTCACGGTGCTGGCGCACCGCCGCGCCGAGGGCGAACCGCAGTTCCCGCAGACCCTCGGTGCTCACTGTGGACACGCCATGCACCGGCAGTCCGCGCTCCTGAAGCTCGAGGCGCACCATCTCGGCCAGCTCTCGGGCGTCCGGGACATCGATCTTGTTGAGTACCACCAGCCGGGGACGAGACGCCAGTTCACCACCCAGCGACGGGGTGTAGGCGGCGAGCTCGTGTTCCAGCGCATCCACGTCGGACAGTGGATCGCGGCCGGGCTCGACGGTCGCGCAGTCCACCACGTGCACCAGCACGGCGCACCGTTCGATGTGCCGCAGGAACTCCAGCCCGAGTCCCTTGCCCTGGCTCGCGCCGGGGATCAGACCGGGGACGTCGGCGACGGTGAACACCGTCTCACCCGCGGTGACCACACCGAGGTTGGGCACCAGCGTGGTGAATGGATAGTCGGCGATCTTGGGGCGTGCCGCTGAGAGCACCGAAACCAGGGAGGACTTGCCCGCTGAAGGGAATCCGACGAGACCGATATCGGCCACCGACTTGAGTTCAAGTACCAGATCGCGCGCGTCACCCTCCTCGCCGAGCAGGGCGAAGCCCGGCGCCTTGCGAGCTTTGGAAGCCAGCGCCGCGTTGCCCAGGCCGCCGTGCCCGCCCGCCACGGCAACAAAGCGGGTTCCGGCGCCGACCAGGTCAGCCAGCACCTCGCCGTCGGGAGTGAGTACCACGGTGCCGTCCGGCACACGCAGCTCGAGGTCCTCGCCCACCGCGCCGTTGCGATGGCTGCCCTGGCCCGGCTTCCCGCTGGAGGCTCGCGCCTGGGACCGGTAGTGGAAGTCGAGCAGGGTGTGCACTCCTGGGTCCACCACCATGACCACGTCGCCGCCGCGGCCACCGTTGCCACCGTCGGGGCCACCCAGTGGCGTGTACTTCTCCCGGTGCACCGACGCGCAGCCGTGACCGCCATCGCCCGCGGCGACGTGAATCACCACTCGATCCACGAAGCGGGACACCTCTGACCTCTCCTCAAGCATCAATCGGTAGTGCAACAGATCATTGACCAAGGTCATAAACACCGACGAGGGGCGGGCCGGTCACTGCCGGGCCGCCCCTCGTCGGGGTGTTTTCGGTGGGCCCGGGATCAGGGCTGCGCCGGGATGATGTTGACGGTCTTGCGGCCTCGCTTGGTGCCGAACTGCACCGCTCCGGCTTCGAGGGCAAACAAGGTGTCGTCGCTACCGCGGCCGACCGCCACACCCGGATGGAACTTGGTGCCGCGCTGGCGAATGAGGATCTCGCCCGCGTTGACCAGTTGGCCGCCGTACCGCTTCACCCCGAGCCGCTGAGCGTTGGAGTCGCGGCCGTTGCGGGAGCTGGACGCGCCTTTCTTGTGTGCCATCGGTGCTCACACCCTCGTCAGGAGTTTCTCAAAGTCATTATTTCACAGACAACTGCGAACCAACGATCAAACGCCGATCCCCCGGTTCGGCGAACCGGGATTGCAAAGGTCCCTACGAGATGCCGGTGATCTCGACGCGGGTCAGCTGCTGCCGGTGACCTTGACGTTTGTGGTACCCGGTCTTGTTCTTGAACTTGTGGATCCGGATCTTGGGTCCCTTGACCTGCGCGACAACCTTTCCGCGGACCGAGGCGGCGCCAAGTGCAGCCGGGTCGGTGGTCACGCTGGAACCGTTGACGAGCAGCACGGCGGACAGACTGACCTCGGCGCCAAGGTCGTCGTCAAGTTTTTCCACCTCGACGACGTCCCCGACGGCCACCTTGTACTGCTTGCCGCCGGTCTTCACGATCGCGTACATCGGGTGGTACTCCTGGCTGTTCGAACCTGCTTGGACTGACCGTGACATGAACTGGCTGCACCGTGGCGGTGACACTGCCTGCGCAGCGGACAGATCTTCGGCCCGCTGAGCGTGGCGGGCCGCGCCGACGAGCGTACGGCCCGCCGTCCGGCGCGGTCAAACCGGGGCCCTCACCTCGCGTTCGGTACCGCGTAGGACTGGGTTGCCGACTCCGCACCCTCCGCCGGCTCGGTGGTGGGCGGTCCGGCAGGCCGCGAAGCAGCCCGTCGGCGCCGCGTCATGGTGCGGTTTGCCGGCTGCGCAGGAACCTTCGGCGCGTCGGTCGCCGGTGCGCCGCCCGCTTCATCCGCGGCCACACGGTCTGCGCCAATGGGGTCTGCGGCGATGTGGTCTGCGGCGATGTGGTCTCCAGTGATCTGGTCGGCGACGACGTGGTCTGCCGTGACGGGGCCAGCCGGTGCGGCGCTGTCCGGCACTGGCGTCGAGCGCGAGCCCTCCGCCGGGGCCGCCGCGGCCTCCGCCACGGGCAGTGCGTCGGCAATCGTCTGTTCCGATGCCGCGGGGACAGCTCCAGTCCCGCGTCCGCGGGACTTGACCCGACGGCCGTTGCCGTTGCCAGAGTCTCTGGCCCCCGATGGCGCCCCAGAAGTCATCACAGCGGGAGCCGGCTGGCTTCGTACGTTCACCGGCTCCGCGGATACCAGGACTCCGCGGCCCTTGCAGTGCTCGCAGGTGCTGGAGTACGCCTCCAGCAGCCCGGTGCCCACCTTTTTACGGGTCATCTGGACCAGTCCGAGCGAGGTCACCTCGGCGACCTGGTGGCGGGTCCGGTCCCGACCCAGGCATTCGGTCAGCCGGCGCAGCACCAGGTCCCGGTTCGACTCGAGCACCATGTCGATGAAGTCGATCACGATGATCCCGCCGATGTCCCGCAGCCGCAGCTGCCTGATTATCTCTTCGGCGGCTTCGAGGTTGTTGCGGGTCACGGTCTCCTCAAGGTTGCCGCCCGAGCCGGTGAACTTGCCGGTGTTGACGTCGATCACGGACATCGCCTCGGTGCGATCGATGACCAGGTACCCGCCGGAGGGCAACCACACCTTCCGGTCCAGCGCCTTGGTGATCTGTTCGTCGATCCGGAAGTCGGCGAACACATCGGCCACACCGGTGTACCTGCGTACCCTGGGCATCAGCTCCGGGGCCACGTGCCGGACGTAACCCTCAACGGTGTCCCAGGCGACGTCGCCCTGGACAACCAGCTCACGGAAGTCCTCGGTGAACAGGTCCCGAACCACCTTCACCAGCAGGTCCGGCTCCTCATAGAGCAACTCCGGCCCGGGGACCTTGCTGCGGGCATTATCGGCCGACGCGCCCGACTTGTTCTGGATAACCTCCCACTGAGCCTGCAACCGGCGGACGTCGCGGGCTAGTTCCTCCTCGCTGACTCCTTCGGAGGCAGTCCGGATGATCACGCCGGCATCCTCGGGGACGATCCGCTTGAGCACCTCCTTGAGGCGCTTGCGCTCGGTGTCCGGCAGCTTGCGGCTGATCCCGGTGGCCCGGCCCCCAGGCACGTACACCAGGAACCGGCCGGGCAGGCTGATCTGGGTGGTCAGCCGGGCGCCCTTGTGACCCACCGGGTCCTTCGTGACCTGCACGAGAACGCTGTCGCCGCTGGACAGCGCCTGCTCGATGCGCCGGGCCTTGCCCTCGAGCCCGGCGGCGTCCCAGTCCACCTCGCCGGCGTAGAGCACCGCGTTGCGGCCCCGGCCGATGTCGACGAAGGCGGCCTCCATCGACGGCAGCACGTTCTGCACCCTGCCGAGATAGACGTTGCCGACCAGCGACCCCGAGCCCGACGTGGTGACGAAGTGCTCCACCAGGATGTCGTCCTCAAGCACCGCGATCTGAGTGCGCTCGGGGCGCTCACGCACCACCATGGTGCGTTCGACGGCCTCGCGCCGGGCGAGGAACTCCGACTCGGACAGGATCGCTACCCGGCGCCTGCCAGCCTCCCGGCCGTCGCGCCGGCGCTGCCGCTTGGCCTCCAGACGGGTCGAGCCCCGGATGGACTGGACCTCGTCTTCAACCAGCGGGTTGCTCTTGCTGTCCCGGACATGAACGACGGTGTCCGGTGGATCATCCTCGCTGACGACGGGGTCCTCTTCACCGCCATCCCGGCGGCGACGGCGGCGACGACGACGCCGCGCCACGCTCTCGCCGGGATCCTCGGCCATCGCATCCTCAGCCGGCCCGTCCGATGAGTCTTGTTCGTTGGGTTCGTCCCGTACGCTCCCGTCGCCCTGCTCGGCTGAGCCATCCTCGGCGTCGCCACCGGATCTGCCGCGACCTCGGCCACGGCGGCCGCGCCTGCGGCGGCGCCGGCTGGCACTATCGCCGTCCGTCTCGTCCGGGCCCGGTTCGTCCTCGTTGTCGTTCTCGTCGTCGAGCTGGCCAGGGTCGGCGGCCGCAGCCTGGTGCGGGGCTGGCGACAGGAACACCGGCACAGCCGCGTTGAACACCGCCGCCGGCGCAGGCGAAGTGAAGACCGCCGGCTGTGCCGGCGAGCTGGGCGGCTCCGGCGAAGTCAACATCGGCAGCAACGGTGTCTCCGGCGCGCTCTGCCGCGCCACCTCGTCGAGCTCCGTTGGATCTGGTTCGGGATCCGGCAGCAGCACCGCAAGTGCCCGCATCGCTGTCTCGCGGTCGATGCTGGACTGCGCGCTGCTCACCGCGATGCCAAGCTCAGCCAGCGCGCCGATGACCTCCTTGCTGCTGACCGAAAGAATCTTGGCCAAGGCATGCACGCGCAACCTGCTCGGCAGCGAGCCTGCGAAATCAGCGCGATCGGATGGGGCGGTCGCGGATGCGTCTGTCCGCCCGCCGATGCCTCCGGCGGGCGTTGTCGTGTTCGCCATTCAACTCCTCCAGCCCCCGGGCGCGTCCCACACGTGGGAACGCGACCGCACAGGGGCTCTGCGCCGTCATCCGCCGCCGAGATCGGCGACGGCAATCCTGTCTTGCACCGGCAGCTCCGCGGTCCGGAGCGGTCAACCAGTGTGTCCCGCGACGTCGAGCTGATGCGACCCACCGTCGGACTGCGTCAAAGCATTCCCGGCCACAGCCATCCGAGCGGATGCCCGGTCCGCAGCGAGCGGATCGACGAGACCCCCGTCGTCGTCAAGCCGGCCTTGCGCAGTCCGGATCGCTTTCACGAGCGCCGACGACGGAAGTCCGCCGACGGCGCCGAGCGCGCTCAGCACATCGTCGGGTCGTACCGCAGGGCTGGCCTGTCGCACGACCGCCATCAGTATCCCACACCGGACAAGGTGATCGGGTTCAGGCAGCACCGTTGAAACATCCTCGACTTCCAAGGAGACAATTGCCGCTCGCGCGTCGATCGACCGCAGGCCGTCCTTGTACACGCGTTCGACGAGTGCTTCCGGCGCGGCCAGCAGGAGGCCGGCTGCCCTCCGTAGTTGCGCTCCGTCCACCCCGCGGACCTCGATACGCCAGGCGCTGGCATCGATTCGTTCGGCGAGTGCGCCGGGCCCCGCCAGCACCCCCTCGAGCACGGCGAGCCCATCGGGCAGGGCCGCGTCGAGCTGCACGCGCACCGTCTCGGGATCGAGGTGCTCAACGAGTGCGATCTCGACGTACTCCGCCTCACTAGCGGCACCGGTGGGCGCCGCGCCCACCCAGGACACCTTCGGATGCGGGTGGTAACCCTGCGAGTAGGCCATCGGCAGACCGGCCCGCCGCATCGCCCGCTCGAAGGCTCTGGCGACGTCACGGTGCGAGGTGAACCGCAGCTTTCCACGCTTGGCGTAGCACAGCCGCACCCGGCAGACCGGTGCGGCGGACGGGTTAGGACTCATCAAAACCTCTCGTGAGTGCGTAAGAGTGTTCTAGCACTCGACGCCACTCACGACCCCCTTGAGAGTCGCTCGGAGGCGCCTCACTAGGGTCACGGCGACCTTTCCGCGGGCCTACGCCCCGTCCACCCGGAGGGTGCGGGTGTTTCACCGTCTCCTGCGGGTCGTCGCGGTCCTGGCAGCCGTGGTCGCCTTGGCTGGTCCGCCGTCCCCGGTGGTCACCGGCATGGCATCCGCAGTGTCGGACTGTGCCTCGACCGGCCGCCTGCTGCGCTACGTGGTGTTGTTCGACGCCGAGACACCCGCACCGCAGGCGGCCCGAGCCGTCCAGGCAGCCTGCGGCACCAGCACGGCCTACTACCCGCAGATCGGGGTGGGAGTCGCCACCTCCGCCGAGCCGAACTTCAGAGCTCGATTCGGCACCGATCGTGCGTACAGCGCGCAGGCCGAGGCGCTCGCTTCCCCGCAGCGGGCAGAGCTGGCCAGCCCACCAGTCCCGCCCACCGCGGCCCGGTTCCCCGGCGCCTCGCAAGCGCTGGGTGTCGACCGGTCGGCGGAACAGTGGGACATGAAGCTGATCCACGCTCCGAAGGCCAGAGCGATCAACCGGGGCAGCCCGGACGTGCTCGTTGGAGTGTTGGACTCTGGGGTGGACGCGACGCATCCCGACCTGGTCGCCGCAGTCGACCCCACCCGATCAGCGGGCTGCCTGTCGGGCAGACCCGACCAGGCGCGCGCCGCGTGGAGTCCAAGCACCTCACCCCATGGCACGCACGTAGCCGGGACGATCGCGGCGGCCGACGACGGGCGCGGCATCACCGGAGTGGCCCCCGGGGTCCGGTTGGCCTCGGTGAAGGTCGTCGACGACGACGGCTTCATCTACCCGGAGTACGCCGTGTGCGGCTTCATGTGGGCGGCGCAGCAGCAGATGCGCATTGCCAACAACAGCTACTCGCTGGACCCGTGGCTGCTGACCTGTTCCGACGTGTCAGGGCAGGCGGTGGCCTACGAAGCCGTCCGGCGCGCGGTCCAGTACGCAACCGCCCATGGCGTCCTGAGCATTGCCGCCGCCGGCAACGAACGGATGGATCTGGCCAACCCCCACCAAGACCTGCGCAGCCCGGACAACGCGCCCGACCCACGGCCCCGCCCGGTGGATCAACACTGCAACGTGTTGCCCGCGGAGTTGCCCGGCGTGGTCGCGGTGTCCGCCATCGGCGCCCAGCGCGTCAAGTCGGAGTACAGCTCATACGGCTCGGGTGTGGTCGCGGTGACGGCCCCCGGAGGAGACTGGGCGCAACCGTCGGGCGTGAGTTCCAGCGGGTGTGTGCTGTCCACCGTCCCTGGCGGGTACGGCTACCTGTGCGGCACGTCTATGGCAGCGCCGCACGTCGCCGGGGTGGCGGCGCTGCTCGCCTCCGTGCGACCGGAGGCCGGTCCGGAGGAGCTGGCTACCCTGCTGCGCAACCAGGCCGAACCGCTGCCCTGCCCGTCGGGCAACGTTGACCGCGATGACCGGGCCGCCGCGTGTCCCGGCCAGGCCGGTGACGCGTTCTATGGCCACGGCCTCGTCGACGCGCTGGCCGCGGTGACTGCGCAGCCCGCGGCGGCCGGACGCGACTCAGCGCCCGTTGTTCGCGCCGACCGGATGCAGCGGTAGCAGCTGCCGTCCAGTGGGCCCGACCTGGATATCGGTGCCCAGCGACGGGCAGACCCCACAATCGAAGCAAGGAGTCCACCGGCAGTCATCCTGCTCACGACCGGCCAGTGCGTCCTGCCAGTCGTCCCAGAGCCAGTCTCGGTCCAAGCCGGAGTCCAGGTGATCCCAGGGTAGGACCTCCCCGAAACCCCGCTCGCGGGTAGTGAACCACTCCAGTGACACGCCCAGCGGTGCCAGCTCTGCCGCGCACGCCGCGACCCACCGGTCGTACCGGAAGTGTTCGCTCCAGCCGTCGAACCGGCCGCCGTCGCGCCACACCCGTTCGATCACCCGCCCGACCCGCCGATCGCCCCGGGACAGCAGGCCTTCGATCAGCGCCGGTTTGCCGTCGTGATACCGCATGCCGACGTTACGGCCGATCTTGCGGTCACTGTTGATCTCCGAGCGGAGCTTGCTCAACCGCTGGTCGACGATGTCGGGATGCTCCTGAGCGGCCCATTGAAACGGGGTGTGCGGTTTGGGCACGAAGGCGCCGATTGAGATCGTGCACCGGATGTCCTTGCTGCCGCTGGCTTCCCGGCCGGCCCGGATCACCCGATGCGCCATGTGGGCGATCTCCAGCACGTCATCGTCGGTCTCGGTGGGCAGACCGCACATGAAATATAGCTTCACCTGTCGCCAGCCCGCGCCAAACGCGGTGGAGACGGTGCGGATGAGGTCCTCCTCCGACACCATCTTGTTGATCACTCGGCGGATCCGTTCGGAGCCACCCTCGGGAGCGAACGTCAAGCCGGAGCGGCGACCGTTGCGGGAGATCTCGTTGGCAAGGTCGATGTTGAAGGCGTCCACCCGGGTCGACGGCAGGCTCAGGCCGGTTCCAGTGCCTTCGTACTGGTCGGCCAGGCCCTTGGTGATCTCCCGGATCTCCGAATGGTCCGCACTGGACAGCGACAGCAGGCCGACCTCATCGAACCCGCTGGCCGCCAGGCCACGCTCGACCATCTCACCGATGCCTTGGATCGACCGTTCCCGCACCGGGCGGGTGATCATTCCAGCCTGGCAGAACCGGCACCCGCGGGTACAGCCGCGGAAGATCTCCACGCTCATCCGCTCGTGCACGCTCTCCGCGATCGGCACCAGCGGCTGCTTCGGGTAGGGCCACTCGTCGAGGTCCATCGTGGTGCGCTTGGCCACCCGCTGCGTAGCGCGTTCGGTGTTTCGGACAACCTCGGCGATCCGACCGTCGGGAAGGTAGCTGACGTCATAACAGCTCGGCAGGTACACGCCGTCGACCGTGGACAGCCTGCCGAGCAGTTCCCGCCGGCCACCGGGACGCCCGGCCGCCTTCCAGTCCCGCACGATCGCGGTGATCTCCAACACCGCTTCCTCGCCGTCGCCCACAACGGCGGCGTCGATGAAGTCGGCGATCGGCTCCGGGTTGAACGCAGCGTGTCCCCCGGCGATGACGACGGGATGATCGTCGGTCCGTTGGGTCGCGTGCAGGGGGATTCCGGCGAGGTCCAGCGCGGTGAGCAGGTTGGTGTAGCCGAGCTCGGTGGCGAAGGAGACCCCGAACACATCGAAATCCCCCACCGGCCGATGTGAGTCCACCGTGAACTGCGGGACTCCGTGCTCGCGCATCAGCGCCTCAAGATCGGGCCAGACCGCGTAGGTCCGCTCGGCGAGCACGTCGGGCTGCTCGTTGAGCACCTCGTAGAGGATCATGATCCCCTGGTTGGGCAGCCCGACCTCATAGGCATCGGGATACATCAACGCCCAGCGCACCGTGGTGGTGTCCCAATCCTTCACCGTGGAATTAAGCTCGCCTCCGACGTACTGCACCGGCTTGGAGACCCGGGGCAGCAACAACTCGAGCTGCGGGAATACCGATGTACCTGCCATAGCGCTCAGCGTAGTTGGGCGCCCTTCAAGTACCGCCAACCCGGCCCTGCGGCCCCGCAAACCGCTACCAACCTGGCGATCAGGCCCTCCGACGCCACCGACAAGTCAAATCGACTTTTGCAACCGCTGACCGGCACCGCGACACCAGTGCGCTACAGCTCCGGGAACCACAAGGCGATCTCACGCTTGGCGGAATCGACCGAGTCCGACCCATGCACCAGGTTTGATTGGGTCTCCAGCGCGAGATCACCGCGGATCGAGCCTGGGGCGGCTTTGTCCACCGGATCGGTGCCCCCGGCCAGCTGCCGGAAGGCCGCCACCGCTCGTTCCCCCTCGACCACCGCGGCCACCACCGGGGCACAGGTGATGAACTCCAGCAGCGAGCCGAAGAACGGCTTGTCCGCGTGCTCGGCGTAGTGCTGTGCGGCCAGGTCGTGCGAGACCATGCGCATCTCCAACGCGGCCAGCGTCAGACCCTTGCGTTCGATCCTGGTGATAACCTCGCCGACCAGGCCCCGTCCGACGCCATCGGGCTTGACCAGGACCAGGGTGCGCTCACTCACGGCAGCTCGTTCTCCTCAGGGTGACAACGGATATCGGACGCCAGGAGCGTAGCGACCCGCCACCGGCGCAATGATCTCGACGGTGGGGAAGGACGTAGATCGCGGATACCTCGGCGTAGATGATCGAGTTATTTCTGGTCCTCTCCGCCGCCGGCGGGTAGTCGCTGTGGCCGTGTCACTGCCCGGCGCACGTACAGCAGGAAGCCCCAGACCAGCAAGAACAGCAATCCGAGAGCACCCAAAGCGGGGTGGGCGAACCAGCCGACGACCATCGCGACCTGCAACGCCAGGGCTAACCCCAACCCCCATGGGCGGCGCTGCACGAAGGCTGCGATGACCATCGCCAGCGCTAGGCCGCCGGTATACCAGCCGGCCGGTGCAGCCAAGCCGCCGCCGATCCGGTCGACGACGAGGAGGGCCAGCCCGACGACGATCGCCTCCATCACCAGGGTTCCCGCGAAGATGCCGCGCAATCCACGCAGCGAATCCGTCTGGACCGGCGGATCGCTCACTGCGGTTCTCGGCCAAACAGGGTACGTGCCTCACCGACCATCGCCACCGAGCCGGTGATCACCACGCCAGCGCCCGAGATGCGGTCGGGATCCGGATCGACTCCGCTGGCCGAGGCGATGGCCGCCTCGATCGCGTCCGGCAACCGGGCTTGCACCCGCAGCCGGGATTCGCCGAAGACGTCCCGCACCGCCTCGGCGAGGTCGTCGACGTCCATCGCACGAGACGAGCTACTGACGGTGACCACGACCTCGTCGATCACCGGCTCGAGTTCCGCGAGGATGCCGCGGGCGTCCTTGTCGCGCATCACCCCGACGACAGCGACCAGCCTGCTGAAGCTGAAATCCTCGTGCAGCGCGGCCGCCAGAGCTCGCGCCCCGTGCGGGTTGTGCGCGCCGTCGAGAAATACCGAGGGTGCTGTGCGGACCCGCTCAAGCCGTCCCGGGCCGGTCACCGTGGCGAGGGCGTCGCGCACCGCGTCGATGTCCAGCGACCGGTTGGCGCCCGCGCCGAAGAACACCTCGGCGGCGGCCAGCGCGAGCGCAGCGTTGCGGGACTGGTGCGCGCCGAGCAAGGGAAGAAATACCTGGTCGTACACCCCACCGAGACCCTGCAGCTTCAGTTGCTGACCGCCGACGGCGATGTCGCGCTGCAGCACACCGAACTCCATGCCCTCTCGTGCCACCGTCGCGTCAACCTCGACGCTCCGGGCCGCCATCACCCGAGCCACCTCGGGCGACTGCTGCGCGAGCACCGCCACCGACCCGGGCTTGATGATCCCGGCTTTCTCCGCGGCGATACCCGCGATGTCGCTACCCAGATAGTTGACGTGATCCACGGCAACCGGAGTGATCGCCGCCACCACGGCGTCAGCGACGTTGGTGGCATCCCAGCTTCCGCCGAGACCGACCTCTACGACGGCGGCGTCCACCGGCGTGTCAGCGAAGGTCGCGAAGGCCATCCCGGTCAGCACCTCGAACTTGCTCATCGGAACCGGCGATCCGGCGTCGACCAGCGCGACGTAAGGTTCGATATCGTGATAGGCCTCGACGAAGCGCTCCGGGCTGATCGGCGTCCCATCCAAGCTGATCCGCTCGGTGGCCCGCTGCAGGTGGGGACTAGTGTAGCGACCTACCCGTAGGCCCATGCCGGATAACAGCGCATCCAACATTCTGGCGACTGATGTCTTGCCATTCGTGCCGGCGATGTGCAGCACCGGGTAACCGCGCTGCGGCGATCCGAGTAGGTCAACCAGCGCCGCGATCCGGGTCAGCGACGGCTCGATCCGGCTTTCCGGCCAACGGCGATCCAGCTCAGCCTCGACCACCCGGAGGTCGCTCAGCGCGGCGTCCGGGTGATGAAGCGACTGTTGAGTCATCGCCAGTTATACGTCTCGAAGAGACCCTACGGGTGCTCAGGCCGACTTCTCGCGACGTTCGCGTCGAGTGGGTTGCCGCGTCACGATTGTCGGGTTCACGTTTTCTCGCACGGTCTGCTCAGTGATGACCACCTTCGCCACGTCGGTGCGGCTGGGGATGTCATACATCACCGGCTGTAGCACCTCCTCCATGATGGCGCGCAGCCCGCGGGCGCCAGTGCCCCGAAGGATGGCCTGATCGGCGATCGCCTCGAACGCCGTGCCAGTGAACTCCAGTTCCACGCCGTCCATCTCGAAGAGCTTGCAGTACTGCTTCGACAGGGCATTGCGTGGATCAGTGAGGATCTGCACCAGCGAGCACTTGTCCAGATTCGTCACGCTGGCGATCACCGGAAGCCGACCGATGAATTCCGGGATCAGCCCGAACTTGATCAGATCTTCCGGCATGACATGAGCGAATACATCGGAAGAGTCGATATCAGCCTTTGACCGGAGCTCCGCGCCGAAGCCGAGTCCCCGCTTGCCGATTCGGTCATCAATGATCTTATCCAGACCGGCGAACGCACCGGCCACGATGAACAGCACGTTCGTCGTATCGATCTGGATGAACTCCTGGTGTGGGTGCTTGCGGCCGCCCTGCGGGGGAACGCTGGCGGTGGTGCCCTCCAGGATCTTCAGCAAGGCCTGCTGGACACCCTCACCGGATACGTCCCTCGTGATTGAAGGGTTCTCCGACTTACGAGCGATCTTGTCGACCTCATCGATGTAGATGATGCCGGTCTCGGCTCGCTTGACGTCGTAGTCCGCAGCCTGGATGAGCTTCAGGAGGATGTTTTCCACGTCCTCACCGACGTAACCGGCTTCGGTGAGCGCGGTCGCGTCAGCGATGGCGAAAGGCACATTGAGCAGCTTCGCCAAGGTCTGAGCCAGGTAAGTCTTTCCGCACCCGGTAGGGCCGAGCATCAGGATGTTCGACTTGGCCAGCTCGATCTCGTCGTCGCGGCCCTTCTCGCCAGCCTGAATACGCTTGTAATGGTTGTAAACAGCAACTGACAACGTGCGCTTGGCATCGTCCTGGCCGATGACGTACGCCTTGAGGAAGTCGTGGATCTCACTGGGCTTGGGCAGCTCGTCAAGCTTGACGTCGCCCGCGTCAACCAGTTCCTCCTCGATGATCTCATTACACAGATCGATGCACTCGTCGCAGATATACACGCCGGGTCCAGCGATAAGCTTCTTGACCTGCTTCTGACTCTTCCCGCAGAAGGAACACTTCAACAGGTCGCCGCCGTCACCGATCCGTGCCATGGGCGCTGGCCTCTCGTCCTTCCCGGCGCGTGATGTGCAGCGCGCCTGGCTGCGTGTGTGCTCGACGTTACCCGTCCGACCCCGCCGTGCGGGAGGACCAGCTTTCCTGACATTGGCCAGCGGACGCTGCTGCGCTGCTCCCCCGGCGTGTCGTCCTACACAGCGTCAGGGTTTGACTGCGGAGAGCTTGCGGATCTGGGTGATGTCGTCAATGATCCCGTACTCCTTCGCCTCGGCGGAGGTCAAGATCTTGTCGCGATCAATGTCGGCGCGGATCCGTTCCTCGGTCTGACCGGTGTGGTGGGCCAAGGTGGCCTCCAGCAGGCGGCGCATCCGCTGGATCTCGGCGGCCTGGATCTCCAAATCGGAGACTTGTCCGAAAACGCCCTCGGTTGCCGGTTGGTGGATGAGGATCTGGGCGTTGGGAACGGCCAGTCGCTTACCTGGGGTACCTGCGGCGAGCAGCACCGCGGCAGCCGAAGCTGCCTGGCCGAGGCAGACCGTTTGGATTTCCGGCCGGATGAACTGCATCGTGTCGTAGATAGCCGTCATCGCGGTGAACGACCCACCCGGGGAGTTGATGTACATCCAGATGTCGCGGTCCGGATCTGCGGACTCCAGCACCAGCAACTGCGCCATGGTGTCATTGGCGGAAGTGTTGTTGATCTGTTCGCCAAGGAAGATGATGCGCTCTTCGAACAGCTTGTTATAGGGGTTGGATTCCTTGACCCCGTAGCTGGTGCGCTCGATGAACGAGGGCAGGACGTACCGCGACTGCGGCATACGTTCGAGGGCCAAGTGATCATGGGGCATGCGGTCGTGGGGCATAGCGCCTCCGGGCAGGTGATTCATCGGGGCTCCTCGAAGCTCAGTGGCTCGCGTCGGGCAGCGAGTTCGCACGGGTCAGGACGTAGTCGACGAAGCCGTACTCGCGGGCCTCTTCCGCAGTGAACCAGCGGTCCCGGTCTGAGTCGGTGATGATCCGTTCTACCGTCTGGCCGGTCTGCTCGGCGATGAGCTCTGCCATCTCACGCTTGTGCTTGATCAACATATCGGCCTGGATCGCGATATCCGCCGCAGTGCCGGACACGCCGGCTGACGGCTGGTGCATGAGGATCCGTGCATGCGGCAGGGCATATCGCTTGCCGCGCGCGCCCGCAGACAACAAGAACTGCCCCATCGAGGCGGCCAAGCCCATCGCGTAGGTCGCCACATCGGGTTCGATCAGGTGCATCGTGTCGTAGATGGCCATCCCCGCGGTCACCGAGCCGCCCGGCGAGTTGATGTAGAGCCGGATGTCCTGGTCAGGATCCTCTGCCGACAGCAGCAAGAGCTGGGCACAGATCTGGTTGGCGATGTTCTCCTCAACCTGGGATCCAAGCACGATGATGCGCTCGCGTAGTAGCCGCTCATACACCGAGTCCGTCAGATTGAGGCCAGCCGTGGCGGCCCGCATCGTGGGAGCGCCCGGCAGCGGCACGGCCGAAGCGATGTGGTCGGAGGTCACGTGTGCCTGCCTTCTGTCATCAAGGGCCACCTGCGGGTGGGCGAGGAGTCCGGCTGGAGATCTATCCGAACTCCGACGCGGTGGACACTTCCGACCCTAACGAAGGAAACCACCGACTACTCCCTGGCGCGCCCACAGTTCGCTCAGAGCGTTACGTCATTGGCAGCCTGGATCACCGGCCGGCCAGGGCGTGGCCCGGGGTCGCCGAGTCCATCAGAGCGTCGATGTCGACAGAGTTTCCGCTGGCGTCGGTGACGGCGGCCTGGCTCAGCACAGCCGCCAGTGCCTTGCCGCGGCGGACATCGGCGTAGACAGTGCCCAACTCGCCGGCTTCCTGAAGCTGCAGGGCGTAGTCGTTGGGGCTGATGCCTTGGCGCTGCGCCTGGTACATGATGCGCTCACTGAGCTCGCTGTCACTGACCGAGAGATCTTCAGTATCGGCGATCGCGTCGAGCAGGAGCTGAGCCTTGACTGTTTCCCGCGCCGCGCTGCGCAGGTCGGTGTCGAACTCTTCGGCGGTATGGCCCTGTTGTTCCAGCCAGCGGCCGAGACGCTGCTCATCGTGGTCGAAGGCGTGCAGGGCGTCGTGCTTACGCGACTCGTACTCAGAGTCGACGATCGCGGCCGGCAAGGGGACCTCGGTGGTGTCAAGCAGGGTCTTGAGCACCTGGTCTCTGGCTTGGGCGCCCTGCTGCATCGCTTTGACCCGCTCAAGCCGCGTGCGCAGATCGGCGCGCAGCTCGTCGATGGTGTCGAATTCGCTGGCGAGCTGGGCGAACTCGTCGTCGGACGCGGGCAACTCGCGCTCTTTCACCGCTTGGATCTTCGCCGTCACCTCCGCCTGACGCCCGGCAAACTCTCCGGCGGCCAGAACGGCGGTGACCATCCGCTCGTCGCCCTGCGAGGCGCCGACCAAAGCGTCGTCAATGCCCTCCATGAGCTGGCCGGAGCCAATCTCGTAGGAAAGGTCGGTGGTCGCCAAGTCCGCGACCTCCGCGCCGTCGACGGTCGCCGAGAGGTCGAGTGAGACGAAATCGCCCTGCTGCACGGGACGCTCGACCGTGGTCAGGGTGCCGAAGCGGGAACGCAGCCCGTCGAGCTGCTCGTCGACCTCCGAGTCGGTCACCTCGACGTCGTCGACGGCCACCGCAAGCTCGTTGAACGCTGGCATCTCGATCGTCGGTCGGACGTCGACCTCGGCGGTGAACGCGACGTGGTCCCCGTCCTCGATCTCCGTGACCTCGATCTCCGGGCGGCCCAGAGGGTGAACCTCGCCAGCTCGGACAATCTCGGCATATTTCGTCGACACCACCCCGCTGACCACCTCCTCGAGCACCACATCGCGACCCAGCCGCTGCTCCAAGATCCGAGCGGGCGCCTTGCCCGGTCGGAATCCCGGGATGTTGACCTGCTGGGCGATCTTCCGGTAAGCGCGGTCGAAGTCCGGTTTGAGCTCGTCGAACGGCACCTCGACGTTGATTTTCACCCGCGTCGGGCTGAGTTGTTCGACGGTGCTCTTCACGAAATACTCCTTGGGGAAAGATGGGAACGCGCCGGCACAGCCAGCGCCGGGCCGCAGGTGGAATCCAAGTCTAGGCGAGCGTTCCGATCTGCCCGCTGCGGGCGCCGCATCGGGTCACCCCAAAGCCGGTGCGGCTGCTCGGCCCAGGTCCCAGCGGTCAGCGAGCCTGCGCGACACCGCGGATGTCGCTGCGCACTGCGACGTCGACAACGCCTCGAGCAGTTGCGCGGTCGGCTGGGAAACCGGTACGGGGGCGTCGCGACGGGGCCCGGCCCGTCTTTTCGGATGCACGGTCGTGCGCACCCGTTCTGACCTGGTCGGGGTGGCGGGATTCGAACCCACGGCCCCTCGCTCCCAAAGCGAGTGCGCTACCAAGCTGCGCCACACCCCGGTGCACCGAGTGGTGCAGAGCGCAGCCTACGCGACCATCCGGATCCTGCCTCGGCCACCGCTCGCGTCACACACGAAGGCTGCGCCAGGTACGCTTGGGCCGCTCCGTTACCGCGGAGCATGCGGGCGTAGCTCAATGGTAGAGCCCCAGCCTTCCAAGCTGGCCATGCCGGTTCGATCCCGGTCGCCCGCTCCACTTCCTCCACCAGTGAAAACGGCGGCCCATCCCGATCATGGGAAGGGCCGCCGTGTCTGTCCGTGCCATTAACGTGCCATTAGGCCACCGGGACCATCGCCCCTGCCGGGCCGTCGTCGCCCTCCTCACCGGCCTGGTTCGCACCGTCGTCGCTGCTCTTTGGGGCCTCTGTCCGGCCGGATTCGACCAGCGCGCTCATCGCGTCTGCGATGCTGCGGTCACGGGCGTTGGTGGCGTGCTGGTAGATCAACGCGGCACGCATCGAGCCGTGACCCATACGGTGCATCAGCTCCCGCGTAGTCGCGCCCGAACCCGCTGCCAGGTGGTTACCCGTGTGTCTGAGGTCGTGGAAGTGGAACCCGACGGGGAGTCCGGCTGCCACGACCATCGCTGGCCACTTCGTGCGGCGGCCGAAGTTCCCGCGGCGGAGCACCGCGCCCTTCTCCCCCCGGAACACCAGACCCTCAGGCCCTGGACCTGCGAACTGCTCGATATGCCGGCGCAGCTCATCGACAAGGACGACCGGCAGCGAGACACTCCGAACGCCAGCCGCCGACTTCGGCGGACCCGACTGAATGGCGCCCCCATTCAGCTGTGCCAGGCGCCGTCGCACGTGCAGCACGCGGCCTGCGAGGTCGACGTCATAGCGCCGCAATGCGATCAGCTCGCCCCACCGCAGTCCGGTGAACGCCGCAGCCAGCACCAGGACTCGGAACCGCTCGGGCATCCGCTCGGCGAGCGCGTAGACCTGCCGGACGCTCGCAGTCGGTCGCTCGTCGGCCCGATACTCCCCTGCACCCTTGATCCGGCACGGGTTGCGTTTGATCCGTCCATCGTCCACCGCCGTGTTAAGGACCGCCCTCACCAACCGATACGCCTTGACCGTCCGGTCCTCAGACCGCCCGTCGCGCAACAACGCAGCGCGCCAGCCCCGGATTGTGTCTGTCGACAACTCAGCTAGCTCGACCTGACCGAGGTACGGCTCGATGTGATGCCGCCACAAGCTCAGGTACTCCTCTCGGGTCCGCTCCCCCACCCGGTGCTCGGTGATCCAACGCGCTCCGAACGCACGAAACAGCTCCTTGCCCTTGAGCGGGTCTGACCAGTCCCCGCGCAATATCTCCGATTCGGTGAGCGTCAACCATTGCTCTGCGTCACGCTTCGAACCGAACGTCTCTGGCGCTGTGCGCATCAGACCATCCGGTCCGAGATACCGAGCCTGGAACCGACCCGAGGCCAGCTTGCGGACGTTGCCGAACCGGCGGTGTCCCTTCTTGTTCGCCATCACGCCACCTGACCGAGGTGCCGCCGCACCGTCGTCGTAGTGATCGGCTCGACACGGCTGGCGAGCAGCCACTCATCGAGGTCGGATAATGCGAAGCGCACATGTCGGCCAACGTGGTGAAAAGCGATTCGCCGCTCTGCGAGCAGCCGCCGCACAAACCGCTCGGAGGTGTTCAGGTAAACGGCGGTCTCCGGCACGGTGAGGTACTTCTGCACAGTCCCCCTCCCTCAGGCTGCTTGATCGCTAGTTGCCGAATGGTCGCCGGGTGGTTCACCGACAGCCAGTTGCGCGGCGGCATATTCGGCTTTCCACCGCTGTCGTTCGGCGACGGCCTGCAGCACCAGCACGGGCCGTGGTGGCACGTCGGGGTCGGCGGGTGCGGGGCGTTCCCATCGGTATGGTCCGTCCTCGGGGCCATACGCAGGCTGGATACCGGCAGTTTCGAGAAGTTGCCGAACAAACGCGCCGCGCTCGGCCCGGTGATCATCCAGCGTCTTATTCGACCACTTTCGCGACACCAGGACCCGTCGCCCGGAAATGCCCAGGTGCTCGGGCTTGTGGGCCTTGCCCTTGCACCGTCCGGGGGTCATGGCGTGTCGGGCGCCGTGGGGTTGGATTCCGTAGAGCAGCCACACCGCGCACCGTGGTGAGCACGGGGTGACCTGTAGTTCGGCATGCAGCCGCCGGGCGTGGTCACGTTGGGTGTCGGTGGCGTGCTCACCGAGTCCAGCGGCTTGACCGATGCTTTTGGCCAAATATTTTGTGAGGTAGCCAACGTGGCGACCAGCTTCCTCGGTGCCCCCGAGGATGCCCTTGACGTGCACTTGGGTGCCGAAGTGGACGACGTGGGCGGGTTCGGTCAGTTCCGCACAAGCTTGGTCCCAGGTCGGTAACGGCGCCCCAGTGTCGGGGACGACAAAGGCTTTCGCACGGATATCCCACACCGGCAGTCGCTCTCCGTCGTAGATCAGCTGGTCATGGGCTGGCCACCACACTTGGTGGTAAGTCGCGGCGGTGATGGCCCGCAACTCGGCACGGGGAATGGCCCCGCGGATGGCGGCGTGGAAGTGCGGGGCGCCACGTTTTTGGGGTTCGACGGTGCCGAAGTACTGCACATCCCACCCCACGCAACGGCGGGTGTTCTGCCAAAACCGATCCACCAACGCCGGAAAGTGAATCGCGTCCCGTGCCGCCCGCCGGTAGTCATAGCGCTCCGGATCGACCGCCGCCCCCTCGTTATCTACGCGCCCGTAGGAATCGAGGGTGAGAGTCAGGAAGGTCGAGGGCCGGTAGCGCCCGGCGAACACCCGTCCCACCGTCCGTCTCTCGACCGGCCGACGGGGCAGATCCGGAGCGTCTTGGCGGCGTCGGGTCGATCGCTTGACCGGCTTGGGTGCTGGATCGAGCGGGGTGAGCCGACCGCGCACCCCGGCCGCGCGAAGTTCAACGTCGAGTTCGGCGACTGACTCGGCGATTTGCTCACAGGTGACCTCGTCGCCGACGGCGCGGCATTCGGTGTAGACGGCGAGGAGATCAGCTCGGGTGGCCATCAATTCCTTGTGTTCCTCAGTGGGCTTGGCTCGGTCGATGATCGGTTCCGCGTCGAGGTGCCAGCCCTCGCGGCACTGGGTCATCCGCAGCCGGCGGGCCTTCTCTGCGCAAGGCGGGCATTGGTCTTGCCGGGTGGATCCGCAGGGGACGGGGACGATGTCGATGCGTCCGGTGGTGGTGTCGATGCGGCGCATGGCCAGTGGCCGGATGCAGACACCGTGTTGTTCAGCCAGGGCCTGGGCGACGTCGGCACTGAGCGGTAGGGCGGTTCGCTGCGCCCGGGTCATCCGCACCGTGTTAATCGGAGTGGTGGTGGCCATCAGGCCGTCGCCTCCTCGATGCTGGCTGCGTGGCGCAGCGCCGCGAGCGGGATGGTTGTGGTGGCATCGGGTGCCAGGTCAGCGCCCAGCCCGCCGGTACTGGCCGACAACCCGCCGTAGATACGGACCGCGGTGCCGCTGGGCAACAGTCCGGCCACCGACAGATGCGTCGAGTCACCCTCGGGGACCCGCCAGGCTTCGACGGTGACCTGGGTGAGGGTGTCGGCCCAGGCCACCAGCCCGCGGGCGACCGCGCTGGGTTCGTGGCGGCGCAGTTGCACGGTCACCGGCGGCACCGGCATGCCAGCCGCGATGTGCACCGAGGCGACCGCTGGCAGCTCGAACGCGGCCAGGTGAGCCCCGATCCCAGCGAGCAGCTCCACCATGGTCGTCATGCGGCACCTCCGTGAGTGGACCCGGTGGGGTCGGTGGGTGTGGTGGGGAAGGCCAGCACCGCTGTGTCGTGGGTGATCGGGCCAGTGATGAATGTTTCGAGTTGCTTGATCGTCTGGTCGGGGACCCAGCCGGCGCGGACGCGCAGGGGTTCGCGGATGCCTTCGCCGAAGACGTAGCCGACGCCCGGCTCGGCTTCAGTGATCCGGTTGGCCCAGGCGCCGCGCTCATAGGCCTGATCCCCGAGCACCATCCCCACGTGTGATTTAGCCGAGACGCGCAGGCAGATCCGACGGGGGAACAGGTCCCGGACCGGCACGGTGTCTTTGGTGGGTTCCTGGACATAGCCGCGGACGGTGAACCCCAACGCCCGACCCTGCGTGGTCAACAACGCCACCCGTTCGGTGATCGCGTCACGGGTCTTGCGATAGATGTACTTCGTCAACGCCCCGATCTCGTCGAACTCCAGCAGCTCCAACGGGTGCTTGGGGCTGATCGGCACCGACCGCACCTTCCCGGCGAATTCGGCTTTCCGAGCGTGCATCGCCGCCACGAGGTCATCAAGTACGGTCAGAGCGTCGGTTCCGGTGACGGCGTAGCGGTGAAAGATCCGCCGTCCGTAGGCCAGTTCCATGCCTTTGGGGTCGATCCCCGAGACCCGCACGAGGCCATCGCGGATGGCCGGGGCGATGGACACCAGTGGGCACCACATCGCCGAGTTCTTGCCCGCCCCGGTCGAGCCCGCCACCAGGGTGTGACCCCCGGCAAGGGGGACATGCCAGTCCTGCCCGTACTCGGTACGCCCGGAGAACACCCGCCGCAAATCCACCGATGTGCCCGCAACATCGGCCAGCGTGGCAAGGTCCCGGCAGGCCACAGGATCGGTGAGCAGGTTGCGGCGCTGGAAATCGATCGAGACCACATTCGGGGTCAGTTCGCGGACCTGGCAGCGGGTCACTGCCCGGGCCGAGGCCAACGCCCGCGCGGCCTCGTCGAAATCTTCCGGTTTCTGCCCGGGCACCAACCGTATGCGGACCTCGTCCCACGACGCGCCAGACCGCACACCGAGCACCTGGGGCAGCCGCGCCTGCACCTGGCTGCGACCGCGACGGATGCTGCGCCCAAGCGGACTCACCGTCACCACCATGGGCACAGCGTCAGGCTTGATGCTCAGCCCGCAGGCGTGCAGCCACTGGGGCAACTTCGGGGTGTACACCGTCCAGCGCAGCCACCAGGCCCGCAGGTGCCGGCCCACCCATGCATCAAAGGACGCCAAGTTGATCAGCCGCCATGCGGTGAGCATCCCGGCGACCACACCGACGGTGAGGGCAAGTGAGGCCCCACCCCACCAGTACCACCACGCCGCGATGGCTAGCACGGTCAAGCTGGTCCTCCAGTGGGTGAGCACCTGACGCAGCGCCCACCCCAGGGCCTTGATCACCAGCCATACGGTGAAGAGCACGACTGCTGCTGCGGCTAGTGCTTCGGCGATCTTGATCAGCGCCTTGCCGAGTTTGGCAAGCACCCACACCACCACACCCAGGACGGCGCCACCGCTAAGCACCAGGGCGATCAGGTAGGCGTCCATCACCGATCACCCCCGACTATCATGGCGATCGCGATGTGCGTTTGTTTGGTGCGGTTTTCATTCCTACCGGGGAGGGGGCTTGCGCCTGGCCCGGTGGGTCTGCGTATCCTCACTACTGTTCACTCCTGACTCGGGTGGACAGCGCAGAAGCGGATCAGGTTGGTAGCCAGAGATTCCGCTTCTGCGCGTACGTCGGTCTTACAATTGATGAGGGCGTGCGGCATTACCGCACCACCCCAGGTGCGTTAAAATTCTTCTGCACTTCCTCGTGGGTGTTTATTGCAGGCTGCGGCAGCCACTGCACAGCCGATCACCACCGATCCGCAAGTAGGACCTGCTCTGGCACCGTCCGCATGTCTGCCATGTCGAGCGACCTCGCTGCGCGTGACTGACCCGTCGCGAGCCTGGCCATAACCGCTGCGCTCGCTCGACTAGCGCACGCCAACGCCCCCTTTCCTCCATTACCATCCACCTCCCTTCCTATTTCTCACGGTACGTCCCTCATCGTTGTCACTTACGTCGCCGGTCCGCTCTGATCCGGGCCGCCATCTGCTCCGCGCGGTATCGCTCCCGCTGCGCCCAATACAAAGCCTCACACTCGTGACCCGGATCGACCTCAGCGATCAGCTCATACAACGACACCGAGTCCTGGTAATACTCAAGCCATACTGTCAACGATGCATCCCGACTTGGCCGGATACTCACCAGTTCGTCATGAGCCTGCATCAACGTCCGCGGCCGCCCCGGAGCCATGATCTTTCCCACAGTCCTCACCTCTCACGCTCATACCAGCTTGGATCTGCGCCGCCATTTCTTTCGCATGCTCTCGCTCCTGCTCCGCCATATGTAACGCTTCGTGATGGTGACCTCGGTCAATCTCGGCGACCTCCGCATACCACCCCGCCGATCGTTGGTAATACGCAAGCCACTCCCCCAGCGGCGCCTCTCGACGCGGCCGAATGAGCGCCAACGCCACCTGAGCGTCCACCAACGTCCGCGGCGGTTCCGGGTCAATGGCGCCGTCTCTGGTCATCACGCCCGACCTCCCGCGTCTGTCTCGGCTTCGTTGGACGCGTGCAGCGCGTCTCGACCAGTTACGAGTTCACCGATGAGGGAATCCAGGGCGTCCCGGTCAACGATCAACGCAGCCGGGAACGCCATGCCGAAGCGCACCTCGATCCGATCCGCAAAGGGCAGCGACTGAACCCTAATTGGGAGAGAGGATGTAATGTGCACCTGTACGATGTCGCGCATAGCCCCAAATCCCGCCGTCACGCGGCGGACTTGTCGGCTACAGGTGGAGCCAGTAGCGGTTTGCCGTGGCCTTTAGTGGCTCCATTCGGTGCGCGCATCCCAGTCGCCCGGAACACCCAGCCCAAGTACTTGAACTTCTCGCCCATCACCCGCGGCTCGATAGTCAGACCTTCGAAGTACACCGGCCGAAAATCGAAACCCGCGATCGCGGTTTCTGGTGGCACGGGCTGCACCCTGGCCAGCATCGTCAAGCTGATCGACTTCTCCCGATCCTTCTCGGCTGACGGATCGGAAACAGTGACTTTCCACTGCAACAGCCCGGATTGCTCATCGATCCGCTGTTTTGGCTGCTTACCCCGTGCCTTGTCCTCGTTGGAGACGTACTCCATGTCTGCACTCACGGGGCCGACGATCGCCGCGCCCTCGGAGAAGACCTGGTCGTGCTCGACCTCGAACCGTGTACCGCGTGGAACTGCCATCTGTGCTGTCCTCCTGTCCCTGGCCGCCCGGTGTGGCGGACTGCTTGACGTCATCCATATTCGGCAAGCAGGAAGGACGGGAGCACCACACAGCGGGACATCTGTAGACGTCCCGTGTACGCTTCGACGTCCCTACTCGTCCCAGACAGACACGGGGTGTCATGCCGAACGAGCGCCTACGCGATGCACTCCTGCGCCACGGGCTGGACCTCGACCAGGTGGCGAGGGTTACCAGGGTCGATCCGAAGACCGTGGAGCGCTGGATCTCGAAAGGACGCCTGCCCTACCCCAAGCACCGCCGCGCCATCGCAGCCATGGTCCGCGAGACCGAGAACTACCTCTGGCCGGACGCGATCACTCCCGAGCGAAGAGCTGAGATCGGTGGCTCTGAGATCGTGCAGGTCTACCCGCATCGCCACTCCGTACCCACCGAGTTGTGGACCCGTTTGCTGGACCAAGCCGAGGAACACGTCGAAATACTGCTGTACGCGGGAATGTTCCTAACCGATGACCCCACTCTCATCAAGCGACTGCGACAGAAGGCCGAAGATGGAACGAAGATCCGTCTACTGTTGGGTGATCCAGCCAGCCCAGAGGTAAACCGTCGAAGCGTGGAAGAGGGCATCGGTAAAGGAACGATAGCCGCCAAGGTGCGCAACGCCCTCGCCTTCTACCGCCCGCTGGACTCCACCGCGGGGATCGAGATCCGGTGCCACGGAACCACCCTGTACAACAGCATCTACCGCTTCGACGAGGAGATGCTGGTCAACACGCACGTCTACGGCTTCATGGCAGCACACGCCCCACTGCTACACCTGCGCCGGCTCTCCGGTGGCGACCTGTTCGAGACCTACTCAGAAAGCTTCGAGAACGTCTGGAACACCGCTGTCCCGGCCAGGTGGTAGGTCACACCATGGCACGTCGCGACTACTACCATGCTCCAGACGCACCTACGGCAAACAGCATCGTTGTCGCCGTCACCGCCTTCATTCAGGACGCGGACAGTCGGCTGCTGATGATCCGACGCACCGACAACGACCTCTATGCCGTCCCAGGAGGAGCCCAAGAAGTCGGTGAAACCATTGCTCAGACTGTCGTGCGCGAGGTCAGAGAAGAAACCGGGATCACTGTCGACGTCACGGGACTGATCGGCGTTTACTCAGACCCCGCTCACGTCATTGCATTCTCAAACGGTGAGGTACGACAAGAATTCTCCCTCTGCTTTCGTGCCCGACCCGTTGAGGGTGAGCCACGTACAAGCAGCGAGAGTAAAGAAGTCCTATGGGTGGAACCAGCCGGACTGGCTGACCTCAACGTTCACCCATCCATACGGCTCCGGATTAAACACGGATTCGAGCACCGCACCGAGCCGTTCTATGCCTGAGAGATGCCAGCGGTTTCGAGCCGATGCTGCGTACGTTCCACCGCTGCATTGAGATCGTCCCATGCCCGACGAATGAAGCACGACACGAGATCATCCGGCCCGTAGCGTGTCTGGATCTCCGCCACCCGTTCGACCGCTGTCGTCTCGCTACCATCTGGGGTGGTTGTCATGTCAGCCCACCACAGCGCGTCGCGAAGTGCGGTCCTCTCGTCCTCGAACTCGGCCAGCTCGTCGGACAATCCCCGCAGCTCCGCCTCCAACGTCGCGCACGAATGATGCGCAACTAGATTCGCCAACCGATCAGGTCCACCAACGCCCCGCAGGTACCGGGCTCCATCGAGCGGGTGAAAGCCGGTGTTGATCAGTTCGGGCGCGTACCCAATGTCATGCAGCAACGCCGCGCCAACCAGTAACTCGCAGTCGCCCACCGAAAATAGGGGTGTGACCACTCGCGCACGCCTGGCCACTCCCTGCACATGCGCCCACCGACGCGGCAGCACCCCTCCTAGCTTCTTGCTCGCCAGCTCCGACGCCCAAGCCACGAAGTCACCCATACATCCACGGTAGTGATCGAGCGCATGCTCGCGATACCAGCGACGGCCCTACGCTGCCGGTCCAAAGTCACACCGTCGTGTAGTGACCGTCGCTGCGGGTAGCGGTCCAGTTCCGATAGACCGGCGGATCGAGGGCACCGGCCACCCTGGCCACCACAGCACGGAAGGCGGGACGTCTGCGGTCGCGCACATCCCAAACGCAACGCGAGCTGCCACGATCGTACATATTTCAACGCCGGTGGCCACTTATACCGATCAGGCAATCGCGCTATTGGCTTGAGGAGATTCAGCCCATAGTCCACAACGGCGCTAAGCATCTTGGCCACACCGGCCTAGACGAGTACTTCGACAAGAAAGGGCATAAAACCAAAGCCGCTATCACCATAGGGCCTGCGCATATCAGTCTCCCACGTCCCCGAGTTACGAGCCGAATGTCTCAGCGGAAGCCCTTATTGTGGAAAATTGAGTCCACGCAAGCAGCGAGAGGTTCGCGAACAGCATCACTCCGAGGGGGAGCCTCCGGAGATCGCGCGTCATCATGGCGTTAGTGTCGATATCGTGCGCCGTCTCGTCAATAAGCATGAAGGGCGCCAGCCGCGACTTGGAATTAGGCCCCGCTTCACTGCTAGAAGTATGTAGCCCGGCTGCAATACGGGCGTTGCACTACATACCACAACCTAATTCACGCGCATGCCGCAGACG
>DATAWX010000169.1:0-75963 GCA_036266995.1 Pseudonocardiaceae bacterium
AGCAGGTGTTCCCAGCCAGTAATCCGTACACGGCCGTCACCATCACCGACACCCAGTTCTCCAGCGCTGGTCCGTTTACTCAGCAGTGGAGGGCGACTTTCCAGGACGCCGTGGCCGAACGTGGCAAGACGACGGTTCCCACTGGTGAGTACGACTTCACCACGACCTGCCTCGATCGTCTCGGTTTCAATACCTTCGGCACCTTCGTCGGCGGCCTGAACTTCGACACTCCGACGCACTACACCGGCCTACCCGGCGCGACGTCGTCCTCGTCACCGACACCGTCTCCGTCGCCTACCCCAACCCCAACCCCGGGTGCGTCGCCGACACCGTCTCCGTCCCCGGGTGCGTCGCCGTCGCCGACTCCAACGGACTCCCCGGCTCCGACGGACTCGCCGACCCCCAGTCCTACGCCGGACAGCACGACCACCACCCCGACGACGACCATGAATGACTTCGGGGGTACGACCACACCGCCTGACACAGGTGGTGGGACGCAGCCCGTCGCATCGACCGGCGCCCTGGCCAGCACCGGTGCGCCGATCGCGGCCATGTTTCTCGGCGGTGTGATCCTCCTCGCTGCGGGTCTGGTGCTGGTTGTCTGGCTGCGACGCCCGGGGAGACGCCCGTGAGCGATGGCGCCGACACAACTAGTGAGTGGGAGACAGCAGCGCCGGACGCCAACGAGTGGTAGCGATCTGAGGCGTTCCCAAGATCGGGCTGGAGCGGTCCGTCGACGTCCCGGCCGGGGCGGCAGGACCGTCTTTGACCCGCGGGCAGCCTGGCTCCATCCCAAGGGACCTGGCCCTGGCGTGCGCTGGCTGATCACCACGCCACCAGTGCGTCCTCTGATGCGGCGTAATTTCGACTGAAACTCCGCATACGCCGAATTAACTAGAGGAAAAAACTGCAACTGAGGAACTCATTAAAGGGCTGTCCGTTGTAGGCATTGTTGCAATCCCTTGGTCGGGCGCTGGACCTTTCCTGTTTACCATCGGGGACCAGCGTCATGCCCGTGAAGTCGGAATGCGGGAGCCCCCACAGTCGTGGATTGGTTTCATGCTGTGTCGGTGGCGCGCCGGATGCTTCTGAGCTCGACCTGAGGCAAAGCTCGGGCGGCGCCGGCGGGTTTCGCGGGGGTAGGAGCGGGCGGCGCATGGTGGCAACGCTGCTGGCGATGATGTTGAGCGCCGCCATGATCAGTGTGCTGCCCGGCGCGGCGCCGGCATCCGCGGACGGAGCGACACCAGACTCGGCAATGACCAAGTCTGGGATGGGAGAGTTCAAGAACCTCCAGGTGACCGTAAGCCAGACCAAGAACCTCATCAACCAGGCGGTTACCGTCACCTGGAAGGGCGGTGCGCCAACGACGCCGGCTACCGGTGCGTTCGGGGCCAACTTCCTCCAGATCATGCAATGCTGGGGCGACGACCCGGCGGGCCCTGACCGCTCCCAGTGCCAGTTCGGCGCGGCGAACACGAACCCGCCAATCCATGGCGCCTGGGTGCCGAGCCGGCAGGTCACCACCACCGTGGTCGACCCGAAGGAGACCCTCACCAAGCCGGTGGGCGCCGCCTTCGTGCCGTTCTGGCCGGTGGGGCATCCTCAACCGACCGGGCCAGGCGACAGTGACCAAAATGACTTCTTCGACGCTCAGGTCACCAACGAGGTCCCGCTGGCCCGCACCCATGCCGATGGCACGGGACAAGCGAACTTCGAGATCGAGACCGTGCTCCAGGCTGCCGGGCTGGGCTGCGGTGATCCGGTCACTGCGGGCGGTGTCACCAAAGGCCGGTCCTGTTGGTTGGTGATCGTGCCGCGGGGAACTACCGAGGTGGACGGTTCAACTCGCACCGGCAATGGCAGCGACTCAGACCAGCTGGTCTCGTCGCCGCTGAGCCAGACCAACTGGGACAAGCGGATTGCTTTCCCGCTGGATTTCCTGCCGGTGGGTAAGGCCTGCCCGATCGGGTCGCCGGAGCGCCGGATTATCGGTCACGAGCTCGTGGTCGACGCGATCAGCAGTTGGCAGCCCGTGTTGTGCACCGGCGGCGGGGCGCTGTACAGCTACAATCAGCTGCCCGACGACGTGGCCCGCAACCTGGTGCTCAGCGGCGGCTCGCCCGGCCTGGCACTGGTGACCAACCCGGTCCCGCCGGATCAGGCGCTGCCAGACCAGCCGCTGGTCTACGCACCGGTCGGGCTTTCCGGATTGGCCATCGGCTTCAACATCGAGCACCAACCGGTTCCAGGATCGACGCCGGAGAACCTCAAGCTCGACGGCGCGCCGTTCACGTCTATGAAGCTCACGCCGCGGCTGGTCGCCAAGTTGCTCACCCAGTCCTACCGGGGTGCGGTGAACGGCGCGCCGGACTACCGCAAGGACAGTCCCCTCGGCCTGACCGTGGACCCTGAGTTTCTCGCGCTCAACCCCGAATACAACGGGTTCGCGAATAGCAACACGCCGCCGGACGCGCTGGTCCAGCTCGGCGGCGCGGATGTCACGTCGCTGCTGTGGAGCTGGGTCATTGCCGACCCCGACGCGCGCGCGTTCCTCGCTGGCACTCCCGACAAGTTCGGAATGGTGGTCAACCCCCTCAACAAGGACCTCGCGCTGCCGACGTCCACGTTCCCCCGGAACGACCAGAGTTGCAGCGATCTCACGGACGGTCTCACCGGCGTTAAGTACGGGATCTGCACAGCGGATGTCCACCCGTTCACCAATGACATGCACGAAGCAGGCCGCGCGGCCAGTCGCGGCGACAGCCTGGCGCAAAAGAACGCGGTGGACACCCTCACCAAGAAAGTGACCCCGAAGAAGGTCGACCGGCAGAATTTTGGGCAGCGGGCGCTGCTCGCAGTGGTGGACACGGCGACGGCCGTCCGGTATGGCCTGCCGACCGCGCAGTTGCTCAACGCGGCGGGGCAGTTCGTCGCCCCAACCACCCAGAGCCTTCTGGTGGGTGAAGCGGCCATGAAACCGAGCGCGGTCCCCGCCGTGCTGGGATCCAATCCCGTCGCCCCCGACCCGGTGGCCTACCCGCTGGCCGCGCTGAGCTATGCGGTTACGGCACCGTCCACCCTGGACGCGGCGGCCGGCAAGGACTACGCGGCGTTCGTGCGCTACGCGGCCGGCCCGGGCCAGCAGCCGGGTATTGAACCTGGCCAGCTCCCGCCAGGTATGGCGCCGTTGCCCGCCGCGCTCAAGGCCCAGGCTGTCGCCGCCGCGGCAACCATCGAGACGCAGGCGGGGAAGACCAATGGTGGCCCACCGGCGCAGCAGCTCACCCTCCCTGGAGACGTTCCAGGTGGACCCATCGGCTCGACCGGCGGCCCCAACCCAGCACCCGGCCCGGCTGGAACCACGACGAGCTCTGGCGGCGGACCTGGTGCGCCGGGCGCGGGTCCTCCACCCTCGGGCCCCGGTAGTCAGGTCCCTTCGGCACCCAACCTGGCCCAGCCGGTCGCCAAGGCGCGGCGCACGCCGGCGTTGCCCGCACCTGCGGTGGGAGCGCTGCTTCTGACGATCCTGATCAGCGGCGCGCTGGCGGCGACATCGTCACCGCTTCTGCAATCGCCGGTCATCCTCCGGCTCGGCGCCGCGGTGCGCCGTCTTCTGCGAAGGGAGGCGACGCCAATCGAGCAGTGACCGGGAGTGTCCGCTCCCGGTCACTGCTCGATTGACTTTCTGCGGACAAGACGTCAGTGACCACGTGGTGTGCCTGTCACTGACTCAGCGCCCGGACGACAGGTCCGTTGTAGCACTGCGTTGCTGAGGATACCAGCACACATGCGAAACAGAAGCTGGTTTTTGGTCGCCGGCGCACGCCTGGCGACCCTGTCACTGGGCGCCGCGCAGCGCAGCATCATCGTGCTCGCGCAACGCGCCACTCTATACGGTGACCTGCGGGTAGTGATCGCTGCATTGTTACGCGGCGACCCATTTGAAGCGGATTGTTAAATAGATGATCGCAGACGTCTGAGCGCTCAGTGATGGGATTTGAAGCATATTCGTATGAGTTGTGACAACGATAACATGTCACCATAGGTAGCTGTCCCTTGTGGGGTTGGTAGCAATCCCTTCGTCCTCTGATTGCTCGCTTCCGTTCACTTGCGGGGGGAAGAGTCATCCCCGTCAAGTCAATGTGAGAGCGAGGCGAGATGGCGCTTGATCGGTTTCCCGTGGTGCCGGTTGCGCGCTCGGAGCGCGTGCCGGTGCGCCGCTGCGCTAACAACCGAATCTGCGAGCTAGGTACGCGCCCATTCGCCACTGACGTGTACGAAGCCGGCCGCTCGGCGAGCCGCGTGGGCGCCGTCATGCGGCCTCGTATGCGGAGGGGGGTGAGGCGAATCGAGCAGTGACCAGGAGTGTCCGCTCCCGATCACCGGCTCGACCGACTTTCTGCGGACAAGACGTCAGTGACCACGTGGTGTGCCTGTCACTGACTCAGTGCCCGGACGACAAGTCCGCGCATCCCTGCTTTGAAAAGGATATCAGCATATGCGAAAGAGGAATTTCCTCTTGGTTGCGGGCGCATGCCTGGCGACCCTGTCACTGGCGGTGGGATCGGCCATGGCCGACCCTAGTGGTACTCCCACTTTCCGGGATCTCGCCGGGACCGGCTCCGACACCACACAGGGCGTGATGAATGCTCTGTCGAACGACGTCAAGATCCCCGCGGGCACTGGGACCAAGGAAATCGGGTCCTACGACGCTGCTACCGCACCGGGGCAGACGATCTCCACCAAGAGCACGGCTCCGTGCACGAACATCCCCCGGCCGTCGGGCTCCGATGCGGGCATCCAGGCATTGGCCGCCGACCGGGTCGCGGGCAACCACTGCCTGCAGTTCGCCCGCTCGTCCACCGACAATCACACCGCCCACGTCGGAGATCACCTGACCTACATCCCGTTCGCGACTGACGCGGTCGCCTACGCCACGTTGGACACCAGCAACATCCCCAGGAACCTGACCGTGGCCCAGCTCCAGCAGATCTACAACTGCACCGTCACGACTGGCTTCACGCCGTTGCTGCCGCAGTTCAACTCGGGGACCCGGAAGTTCTTCCTGCAGAACATCCTGGGCTTCACCGACTCGGCGGACTACACCACACTCCATCCCTGCGTCAGCGACAAGGACCCGACGAACCCGGCGAATCCGTTGCTGGAGAACACCGGTAACAAGCTCACAACCACCACGCAGATCGAGCCGTACTCGGCCTCGTCGTGGATCGCGCAGACCAGCAAGAACGTGACGGACGTCCACGGCGAGACTGTGCTCGGAAACATCGGGGGCATCAACACGCTCACCCTGAACTCGTCTGCGACGGGGACTCGCCCGGTGTTCAACGTTCTTCCCAACGTGCTGGTCGCTAACGGCCCGAATAGCAAGACCGTGTTCGTCGGACCGGGGTCTGCGGTCTGTCTCGACACCGGGACCATCACCAAGCTCGGATTCGCCACTCGTACCGACTGTGGCAGCACCTTGATCCAGTCTGACACGAGCAATGGCGCCGACACCGTGGGTCCGGGGGAGTAGTCCGGCCCCGTCGTCTCGAGACATTTTTCTCTCTCAAGGAAGAGTTAATCGTGCATAAGAACAGATTCTTGACTCGGTTTGTGCCGAGTGTGCTCGCGGTCGCTGTGGCTGCGGGGGGAGCATTGCTCTTGGGCGGGGTGGCCAACGCCGCGCCGCCGGCGGGCACCCTGGGCACCCTGACCTTCGACCCACCCACCGGTACCAACCTCACCGTCGGTAACGCGCTCACCAGCGCCGGCTGCAGCACCGGTGGCGATAGCGTCTTCTTGGACGTCGTCGGCCCGGCCGATTCGCCATTCCCGCCCGGCAACCCGTACAACATCACCACCACGGAAAGCACCGATTACTCCCAAACCGACCCCTTCACTATCCCCTTCGGGGCCAGCCTGCAGACCGCCGCCAACGGCCGGGGCAAGCCCCTCACGGCTGGTGAGTACGACTTCACTGCCCACTGCATCGCCGGCTTCGGCGGGCAAGAATTCGGCACCTTTACTGGCGCGGAGTTCTTCACCGACCCGATGACCTACAACACCGGGGCGACGCCAACGCCGACGGCCACGCCGACGGCCACGCCGACCGCGACGCCGACGGCCACGCCGACCGCGACGCCGACGGCCACGCCGACCGCGACGCCGACGGCCACGCCGACCGCGACGCCGACGGCCACGCCGACCGCGACGCCGACCGCGACGCCGACCGCGACGCCAACGCCGACGCCCGTGCCTGGGGCGAAGGCCACGACCACCACGCTGTCGGTGATCCAGGTTCCGCTGCCCTTCGGGCTGGGTGGTTTCGCGATCCCCATCGCGAACGTGGGACCTGATGACCCAGCTGGAACCGTGCAGTTCATGGACGGGACCCACAACCTCGGTCACCCCGTACGGGTGTTCGGCGGCGTCGCCGTCGGGCCCTTCGCGTTCCTTCCAGCCGGCCACCACTCAGTGACCGCGGTGTTCACCCCGACCAACCCGGCGAAGTTTAAGCCGTCAACGTCGAACACTGTGAACTTCACGTTCTAGAGCGGTTGCTGCCCCTGGGTGATCCCCATCCAGGGCAGCAATCCAGTCAGTTCATCTACGGCGGACAGCGCCTCTGACCGTCATCTGAGAACTACCCGTGAGCGGGGATCGGTGCGTTTCTCACCGGTTCCCGCTCACGGCTGGCAAGGGAATCCCATGAACCGACTATACGCGTCGCCGCCCTGCCCACGGCCGTGTTCCCTCGCCATGGCTGCAGTCGCAGCCGTCGCGCAACTCACCTCGTGGCGGCGACACGCCGATCGCATCGAGCGACCACAACCACGTCCTGCACGACTCCCGTGCACGCCCGAGCGCCGAGAGGCGAAGCGGTGGTCTCTCAATTCGTCATTCTTTCCTGAAAAGGAAGTGAGCTAAATCGTGCGTTGTAAATTTGTCCGTCGGCTCGTGCTGGGGACCCTGGCGGTCGTCGTCGCGGCTGCGGGAGCATGGCTCCCAGGTGGGGTGGCCATCGCCGCGCCGCCCGCGGGGACTCTGGGCAGCCTCTTCTTCGACCCACCCAACGGTACCAATCTCACCGTCGGTAACGCGCTCACCACCGGCCCCTGCCCCGGCGGCAATGCCGTCTTCTTAGACGTCGTCGGCCCGGCCGATTCCCCGTTCCCGCCGGGCAACCCGTACAACATCACCACCTCGGAAAGCACCGATTATTCCCAGACTGACTCCTTCACTATCCCCTTCGGGGTCAGCCTGCAGACCGCCGCCGACGGCCGGGGCAAGCCCCTCACGGCTGGTGAGTACGACTTCACTGCTCACTGCGTCGACGACTTCACCTCGCAAAGCTTCGGCACCTTCACTGGCGCGGAGACCTTCCCCGACGCGACGACCTACACCAGCCCGCCTAGACCGTCCCAGTCACCGTCGCCGTCCCAGTCACCGTCGCCGTCTCAGTCACCAACACCCACACCGTCGGGGTCTCCGACAGCGACACCGACGCCCTCAGATTCTCCGTCGCCGACACCATCGGATTCTCCATCGCCAACACCGTCAGACAGCTCTACGCCCACACCGACGACGCCGAGTACGAGCGACGGTGCGGGTACGACCACGTCGTCCGACCTAGGCGGGACGCAGCCGGTGGCTTCAACCGGCAGCCTGGCAAGCACCGGAGCTCCGATCGCGGCGATGTTCCTCGGTGGTGTGATCCTTCTTGCATCAGGTCTGGGGCTGGTTGTGTGGCTGAAACGCCCGAGAAGGCGTTCTTGACCGATCTCATGCCCAACCCAGCGACCAGGTAGCCGTCCCCTGTGGGGTTTACTGCAACGTTCGTGCTGACTGCTGGACTCCTTCTGTTCATTTTCGGAAAGCAGTATTCCCTTTATGAAAGTTATAGTTGCCGGAGACGACATGGCTGCTGCTCGGTTCAGTTGTTTCACGTGGATGAGACCTCGGATATCCGACGATGAACTTGACGGCACGAAAAAGATCTTCTCCAGCCCGCGAGAGCCTGCAACCAAGAGCTCTGTCTCCAGGCGGTGTGGCTGATGTCGGCTATCGAGAGCTGGGGGCAGGCGAACATGGCGGAGCGCGACCGTTACCTGTCGGTCGATCCCCAGACTCTCGGCCGGCTGCGGATCCTGAGAATCGGTGACGTGGAGCTGCAACTCGACGGGCACCGGCTCGTGGTCCGAGGAACACCGGTTCACCTGGCGCACAAGGAGTTCGTGATTCTGCGGCAGCTGATGGACAACGCCGGTCGGGTCGTCACTCGGCGCGCGTTGCTGGACAACGCATGGGGCCCGGATCGAGAGGACGCCCGGAATTACCTGGAAGTGCACATCCGCCGGATTCGTACGAAGATCGAGAGTGATGCGGACACACCGACTCGCATTCGGACGGTCCGCGGAGTTGGCTACATTTTCGATCTGGCACCAGGAGACTGGGTTCGCCCAGCCGTTGCCGAATCCTCAACCGGCGTCCCCTCCCAGCGTTAACCTCGGGCCGTGCCGGGCGATGTAACACTGCCGATAAGACGCTACGCCACGAACCTGGGACGGCCGGGTTCTGTTCCGCACTAGCTGGGAACAGCGTTGACGGCTGGTTGGTTTCCGACCGCCGAGGAGTTCACCGCGAGCGAGTCGATGCCGTCAACGTTTCCGAGCACAGTCTCGCCGTGGACGTCCGACACGTTCTTGCTGGTCTGCGCGATCCACGACAAGATGGAATACGGCTCGATCTGCCGATCATTGGTGAGCAGGTTACCCGTGTTCTCCAGCAGTGGATTGTTGTTCGAGTCCGTTTGCTTGACGCAGGGGAACTCTGTGGTGTAGGTCGATCTGTCGCCACCAGGCACGTGGAGGATGCTCTCCAGGAAATACTTCCGGGTCCCCGATCCGAATTGCGGCAACAACGGCTCGAAGGTGTTAGGCGGAAGGGTGGAGTCGCACTGGTAGATCCTCAACAAGGCGGCCACGGGCAGATTCCTGCTGATGTTACTGGTGTCCAACGTGGCGTAGGTGAGCCCGTCGACCGTGAACGCCACGGTGGTGCTGCTCGCCGCGACGTTAGCGTCGGGGGTATAGCTCGCTGCGATCGTGTGGGCGCCGACCGGCACCGTGGGGGTGGTCAGCGTGGCCTGGCCAGCGGCGAGCCCGACGGTGCCCAGTGCGTTGCCGTCGCTGGTGAAGGTCACCGTGCCGGTCGGAGTGCCCGCCGGGGAGGTCACCGTTGCCGTGAATGTCACCGCCTGGCCGGGTAGTGACGGGTTGGTCGACGAGGTGAGCGTCGTGCTGGATGCGGCGTGCAGCGAGAAGGCGGAGGTGCCTTGCGGGGTGCCGAGCCCGGTGGGGCCGTCGTAGCCCAGGCCGGCGGTGCACAGTGGTGCGCCGCAGTTGCCGTTGTTGCCGCTGGTCACGTCGTTGAGGGCAGTGGTGTGGGCGTAGGGGTAGCTGTTGGGGGAGTCGGTGGCGCCGGGATTGCCGGCCAGTGCATACACCGCGGCGATGATCGGGCTGGCCGCGCTGGTGCCGCCGAATACGGCCCAGCCGCTAGCGCCGAAGGTCTGGTAAACCGCGACGCCGGTCTGCGGGTCGGCCACCGCGGCGACGTCGGCCTCGGCGCGCTTGCCGCAACCGGTGTTGAGCCCGACCTGGAAGGCGGGTTTGGCCACCGACCCCGAGCATCCCGAGCCGGCGCCGTTCCACACGGTCTCCGACCAGCCGCGGGTGCTGGTGTCGCGGGTCAGGGAGGTGCCGCCGACCGCGGTGACACCCTTGCCGGAGGCGGGGTAGGAGACCCCGAATCCGTTGTCGCCGGTGCTTGCGGTGATCACCACGCCGGGGTGGTTGAAGTAGAGGCTGTCGTCGCTGTTCTCCGAGCCGTCCTCCGGGCCGCCGTAGCTGTTGGAGACGAACTTCGCGCCCAGGTTCACCGCAGTGTTGACCGCCGTGCCGAGACTGGTGGTGGTGGGGTTGTTGGCTTCGAGCAGCAGGATGTGGCAGTTCGGGCAGATCGCGGACACCATGTCGACGTCCAGGGATATCTCGCCGGCCCAGCCGGTGTCCGTCCGCGGCAGCGGGCTGGCCTGCCCGCTCTGGTTGACCTTGCGGAAGCAGCCGTTGGCGGTGGTGCACGCGGGCAGGGCGTAGGTGGACCGGTAGTTGGCGAGGTCGGCTTCGGCGTGCGGGTCGTCGAAGGCGTCGATGATCGCGACGGTCATCGCGGCGCTGCCGGTGGTGGTGAGGCCATAGGCGCTGCGCAGATCGGCCGGCCCGAACCCGTTGGGTAGCGCGTTGGTAGCGAGGTTGGGCACCACGGTGTCGGTCTGGCGGATCGCAAAGCAGACCAGACGCTTGCCGTTGTCCGGACACACCCGGGCGGTGGGATGACGGCGAGGCGGGACGGCGGTGGTGGCGGTGGCGGTGGCCGGCTGCCACAGGATGACGATGCCGGCGGCCACCGCGACTGCTACGAACAGGGCGAGGCCCTTGCGCATCTGTGCTCCGCGAGGTTGTAGGAAGCGCGCCTGGAGGCGGGCCGAAAAAAGCAAGTGCCGGCATCAGGGGGCAACGCTGAGCCCCGAAGATGAACGGATCAATGCCGGCAGTCGACCAGGGGATTGCGATAAAACTCACAACGGATCGCTAATTGCATGCGCGCCGCCCCGTAGTAATACTTCACCACCGGAGTCGCTTACCATGGCCGCGAGGGGGCCAACCAAGATCAAGGAGTAGTCGTGTCCTTAGCACGTCACCGTGTCGGTGTTGTTGGCCTGTTGGCGCTCGGCCTGGCGCTGGGTGGATGCGGTTCTGCCGACATCAAAGCGAAGCCGGCCGTCCCGCAGGGTGCTGACCCGGTGGCCTGGGTGGGCTCATTTTGCGGGGGCCTCGGTAATGTGATCGCTGGAGAGTCCGCGATCCCGAAGTCGCCGCCGAACCCGCAGGCTCAGAAGGACGGGCTGCTCAAGTTCGCTGATGTCACCCAGCAGGCGTTTTCCGATACGGCACATAAACTCACCCAGCTCGGCCAGCCGGGTATCACCGACGGCCAAAAGGTTCAGGACACCGCGGTCGGATTTTTCACCACCGCAGCCGCAACGGTCGGAAACCAGCGCGCGAAGCTTGCGGCGTTGGATGCGAAAGACCCGAACTTCGTCCAGAAGGCCAACAGCCTCGCTGTCCCCGATCTCGGCCCGGACGCCACCCAGATTCAGGGGCTGACCAGTAACAAGGACCTGGCGCCCGCGTTTGGCAAGGCACCGGAGTGCCTGCGACTGGGCGCTACTGCGACACACTGATAGACGCGGGGTAGCTCGCCCTGCCATCCGTTCAGACTGTGCGGAACACCCAGCGGCGCAGCAGCAAGAACCGCAGCAACGTGGCGACGGCGTTGGCAGCGACGAGCAACGCGAGCTCCACCGAGGGCGGCGGCGCGCTGTGCAGGGAATGGGCCACGGCCAGCGTGCCACTGGTCAGGCCCAGGGCGAGCCCGAAGACGATCAGGCCCTGAAGCTGCTGGCGCGTCGCCCGCTGCCGTCCCACGACCCCGAAGGTGAACCGTCGGTTCAGTGCCGTGTTCGCGATCGCGGTGCTCAGCAGGGCCGCCACGTTGGCGCCCTGCGCGCCCAGTGGGTGGTGCAGCAGCACGAAGAGGAGCAGGTAGGCCAGGGTGCTGAACACCCCGACGACGCCGAAGCGCACCAACTGACGGGTCAGCCCGGCCGGCACGCCCGGCGTCGCCGGTTCCAGGGGGGCCCGGCCCAGTTGGGCACGCAGATCGTGCACGGGCAGTTTGCCGGCGGCGAGCGCGCGGGCCAGCCGGACGATCCCGCGCATGTCCGCCTTCGCGGTGTTGACGATGTGCACGCGACTGTCCGGATCGTCGATCCAGTCGACCGGAACCTCGTGGATGCGCAGCCCGCTGCGCTCGGCGAGGACGAGGAGTTCGGTGTCGAAGAACCACGCGTTGTCCTCGACGAGCGGCAGCAAGTGCGTCGCGACCTCGCGCCGGATGGCTTTGAACCCGCACTGCGCGTCGGAGAAGCGGGTGGACAGGGTGTGCCGGAGCATCAGGTTGTAGCTGCGGGAGATGAACTCCCGCTTCGCGCCGCGGATGACGCGCGACCCTCGGTGCAGCCGGGTTCCGATGGCGAGGTCGGAGTGCCCCGAGACCAGCGGCGCGATCAGTGGCAGCAGCGCCGCGAGGTCGGTCGACAGGTCGACGTCCATGTAGGCCAGGACAGCTGCGTCCGACGCCGACCAGACCGCACGCAGCGCGCGTCCACGGCCCTTCTCCGGCATATGCACCACCCGTACCGACGAGAACTCCGCGGCCAGCCGCTTGGCGACCTCAAGAGTGGTGTCGGTGCTCGCGTTGTCGGCGACGGTGATCTGGAACGGATAGGGGACTCCTGCGGTCAGGTGCGCATGCAGACGTCGCACGCACGGCTCAAGGTCGATTTCCTCGTTGTACACCGGAATGACAATATCGACAACAGGCGAGAGCGCAGGTGGCTGCGAAGCACTGGACGTGCTGGCCGGAGCAAGGTTTCCGGAGGTCACGATCGAACAGTAAAGGATAATGTCAATGCCACTATCCGTCGCTCTGCGTGGGTTGTTCGTCACCGGCTTGAAAAGTTGCAGGTGAAACGCCGAGTCGTGATCTTAACGGTGCCGGAGTTTTCTTTAGCGTTGATCGTGCCTAAACCGTACTTCATTGCCGTGCCTGTGCGCCGTAAATCGCTGTTTCCTTGTTGTTCAGGTCCATCTTGCAGAGTTCCTTGTGCGAGGTGGCCTACGCAGGCCCGCCTCCCGAGCCGCACGGAATGGAGTGTCGCGTGGCAGGTTCGGTCCGATCCCGGCTCCTCGACCGCTCGACCACGCGCGTAGGCGCTGCCGGTCAGAAGGTGAAGGCCGTCGGTAAACCACCCTCGAAGGCGGATGCTCCGCAGGGCGTCCGGGCGGCCTGGCGCCGGCTGAATGTGCCCCCGGAGCTCGTCTGGCTCACCTTTCTCGCGGCGGCCACCCGCCTGGCGGCGATCACTCACCCGCGCGCGATCGTCTTCGACGAGGTGTACTTCCGGCAGTATGCGCTGGGCTATTTGAACGGCTCATACTTCTTCGACCTCCACCCGCCGCTGGGCAAGCTGCTGCTGGCCGGCTGGGCGAAGCTGTTCGGAGTCACTGCCACGGCGCAGTCCACCGACCCCGCAGTGGCCCTGCGCGTGCTGCCCGCGCTGGCGGGTACGGCGCTCGTCGCGGTGTTCTACCTGCTGCTCCGCGAGCTGACCGCCAGCCGGAAGGTAGCGACGTTCGGGGCGGCGCTGCTGCTGCTGGACAACGCGATCCTGGTCGAGTCCCGGCTCATCCTCGTCGACAGCATGCTGCTGCTGTTCGGCATCGGCGCCCTCACCTGCTACCTCGCGTCCCGGCACCGCACCGGACGGGCGCACTGGATCCTGCTGACCTGCAGCGCTGTCCTGGCCGGCATGGCTGTCAGCACAAAACTGACTGGCGTGTCGGCGCTCGGCCTGATCGGGCTTGTGTGGTTCGCCCAGACAGTGCGCGGTCGGATCAGCTGGCGGCTCGCGCTGCCCCAGGCGGCCGTCTTGATCCTCGTCCCGGCCGTGGTCTACGTCAGTGTCTTCGCCATCCATTTCCAGCTGCTCCCGCACAGCGGCCCGGGCGACGCGTTCATGTCCCAGCAATTCCAATCCACGCTGGTCGGCAATGCCCACTACGACCCTGCTGCGCGGATGTCCTTCATTGACAAGTTCATCGAGCTCAACAAGGCGATGCACAGCTACGAACTGTCCCTCGACAACAGCCACCACCCGTACAGCTCCAGCTGGCTGAGCTGGCCGTTCCTGAAACGCCCGGTGTACTACTGGACCGGCCCGAAGGAGTACATCTACCTTCAGGGCAACCCGGTCGTCTGGTGGGGCTTACTGGTGGGCGCGGTCGTGGTCGCCGTAGGCTGGATGCGCCGTCCGGAGCTATTCGAACGGTATCGCGGAGTGATGGCCCTGCTCGGCGTCGCGTGGGCCGCCAATTTCGTGCCGTTCGCCACCATCGTGCGGCCGATGTTCCTCTACCACTACTTCTTCGCTTTCCTTTTCAGCATCGCCGCGGTCAGCATCGGGCTGGGGCTACGGGCGGGCTGGATGACCGACGGCGACGCGTTGTGGCGGTTCCCTTCGCAGCGTTCGGCGGCCCTCTACTGGGGCATCCTCGCGGTCGCGCTGGCTGGGTTTCTGTTCTTCGCCCCGATCTCCTACGGGCTTCCACTCAGTGACGGCGGTCTGTCCGCCCGCATCTGGCTGGATTCATGGCGCTGATCCTCTTCGTCTCCGCCCTGCTGCTCGGCGCGGCCGTAGTCTGGTGGCTCAAGCTGCCGCTCTATCCGTTCGAGGCCGCGGCGCTCACCGTGGTGATCGGCCTCTTCGGCTGGACCTGGCTGGCATTCCTCACCGCGCTCGTGCTGCCGTATCACTTCGCGGTCCCGCTCACGATCGGCCTGGCCGCCGGCGCCTGCGTCGTGTTGTGGAACCGACGTCGGCTGCAATGGCGCCCGCTCGAGGGCGGGCGGACCGGCTGGATCGTCTGGGGCGTCACCAGCCTGGCGACCGCAGCGCTGCTCGGACCACTGTTCTGGACGCACAGCCTCGAGACGGATTCGACGGGGGTGTACTCCGCCGGGTCCACCTGGGCCGACTTCGGGCTGCACGCGGCCATCATCAGCCACCTAGCCGTGTTCGACCGGATGCCGATGGACCTGCCGGTCGCGAGCGGGGCGCACCTGACCTACCCGTATCTCGTCGACCTCCTGTCGGCCCTGTATCTCCGCGACGGTTGGAGCCTGCACCTCAGCCTTTTCCTGCCCGGCGTCCTGCTCGCGCTGGCCATCTGCCAGCTCCTGCTGTCGTTCAGCCTGCGGCTGTTCGGCCATATCGGAGCCGCCGTCACCGGCCTCGTGCTATTTCTGGCGGTCGGTTCGGCCGCCGGGCTGCACCTCGCCTACGACGACTGGCAGCACAGCGGCCGGAGCCTACTGGCATTCCTCTCCGACCTCCCGCGTGACTACACCGTGCTCAGCAACGAGAACGGCAACGTCACCAACCTCGTCGCGAATGCCCTGCTGCCGCAGCGCTCCATGCTGTTCGGTCTCGGTGTCGCGCTCGCAGTGCTGATCCTGCTCCACACGGCCCGGCACACCGGCGACCGGCGGTACCTGCTCGTCGGCGGCGTACTGGTCGGTCTGCTGCCGACGGCCCATCCGCATTCGTTTCTCGTGTGTGGGGCCGTGCTCGGCGCCCTCACCGTGGAGGCCGCCTTGCGTCTGCGTCGGCCGCCGTGGGGTCATCTGGCGTCGGCCTGTATCGCCCTCGCACTGGCCGCGCCGCAGCTGGCGTGGCAACAGTTGGCCAACGGCGGCGGCACCGGGGGGCGGTTGCGACTCGGCTGGATGCAGAGCCCGGGCGAGTCGATCTGGGGCTTCTGGTGGACCAACTTCGGGCTGATGGGCATCTTCTTCGTGGTCTTGCCGTTCTTGCTGCTCCGCCGGGAATGGCGACACTATCTCGTGTGGTACCTGCCTTTTTTGGCGATCCTCATCGTCACCCAGGTGTACGCGTTCCAGCCGTTCGAGTACGACAATCTCAAGCTGATCTACTACGTTTACCTTATGGCCGGCCTGTTCGCCGGTTTCCTCGCCGTCCAGGTGTACCGGGCCAGCCGCTGGAACCTTGCGTTACTGCTGGCGGCCGGGCTCGTCGTGGCAATACCGGGCCTGCTGTCCGTCATCCACGAATTCCAGATGCGCTACCAGTTCGCCGACAGCTCCGACGTGGCGCTCGCCAGTTGGGTCCGCAGCAACACCCGGCCGGACGCCGTGTTCATCGGCGCCGCGCGGCCCACCCAGCCGATCGCGACACTGGGCGGCCGGTCGATCGTCCTGGGTTATCAGGGCTGGCTTTTCAACTTCAACTTGCCTTACGACCAGCGGGAGGCCGCGGTCCGCGCGGCACTCGCAGGGCGTATCGATGACCCGGTACTGCGCAGTTTTCATCCCGATTATCTCGCCGTCGGGGCCAATGAGGACAAGTCCTGGACGATCGACCGGACCGCGCTCGCGCGCCTGCCGGTCGCCTACGGGAACGCGGAGTGGACAGTCTACCGGCTGGCCGGTGCCGGCCTCCGTCCTCCACAGAGACCGTGATGCAGCGGAACAGCAACCCGAGGTAGTGGCGGTTGTTCGACTGCCATACCTCCGGTGGCGGTGCGTCGTAGCGGGCGTTGTACGTCCATCGGAACATCATCAGCATGGTGGGTGACGAAGCCCGCCACTGCAGCACAGTTCAGGGCACGCCGTCGAAGCTGGAACGCGTCGCGAGTAGGAGGTCATGCGGCAAGGTCAGGTGCAGGCCGAGATCAGGCGGAATCCCCCGGCTCAGTCGGCACGGTTCGATGATCGATCAGGTTCCGAATTGATCCCCCGGTCCCGGTCTACGCCGGCGTGGGAGTTGCCGTGAGGCTCGATGGCGCCCGCCTGGTCGGACCCGGCGTCGGATCTGGGCTCCCTCTCGGCCTCGGGCGTGGACTCCGTGTCACCGCGCAGAATGAGGTACGCGGCACCGCCTATGCCAGCCATAATCAGGATGCCCACAAACACCCAGATGGCCTTGCTCAGGCCCTGCGTGGAGGTGCTCCCAGCCGCGGTCGTCGGTTTCGCCGGCGCCGCCGCGGCGGTCGCGAAATCGGCTACCGTGGCGTTTCTCGGGATACCACTGACCTTGGTCACGGTCACCGCGTCGAAATCCGCCGTACCAACGTTGAGCTGACCGAAGTGGCCGAGCCCCATGGTCAGGTCGATGGTGGTCTGCGGACCGACCTTGATGTAGAGGTCCAGCGGCCGCCATTGAGTGTCGGTGCGTACCGAATCGGTGACGGTGTACTGGTCGTACACCCCGAGCACAGCCGCCATATTCGCGTTCGCGCCGCTTGCCTTGACCATCGCATGAAACTGATAACTCGTGTTCGGGGTTACCCGCACCGGCACCATCACCCGAGCGTGGTTGGACTTGCGGGAGACGATCTGCAGGAAGTGCGTGCCGTCGGCCGCCGCACCGCTGACGATCGTGGCTGTCGAGTTCCCCGGCGTCCACTCGACGAACTTCCAACCCACGGGCAGGCCGGAACCCGATTCAAACGATTCCGTCATCACCGGAGTCATTGGAGAGGGCGTTGGAGGGTCGGCGAGCCCGCTCGCGGTGCCGAGTCCGATGGACGCCAGCCACCCTGTGATGACAGCGAGCAGAACGGTCACCGTTCGTTTCGCCCCGGTACGCGGCCCAGCAGCCGTGGCCATTCGCAACCTCCCGGCGACGGAGCAGGCCTCGCTGCACCGCAGCTAAGAGGCATCGAACCGAGGCCTGCGCCCGACATACATGAGTAAGACGCTCATCTGATCGTGCCGGTCTTCCCTCCCACAAGCCCGCTACGCGACTCGCGACGAGTTGACGTCCGTCGTTGGTCTGCTGTTCACCAACGCCCGGGCTTTCGTGGTCCCGATGGGGACGGTGACCAGCAGATCACGGACATCTATAGCGGTGCCTGAAACGACTCTGGCCGAAATCAGAATCCGCCCGTTTACCTCTAAAGTCATATCCTCCACAAGCTCGGCACCACCGACGTTTCCCGGTCTGCGGACGGGTCGGCGCTGTCGAGTTGTCGGGAGGTCAAGACCGGGGACAAGCGGGCTCTTCATGAGAGCGACTCAGCGCGGTCGAACGCCGTTCAATAAACGTTCACATCCGTCTTGCAGAGTCCCGCATGTGTCGGTCAGCGCCAGTCCGGGCATGAGGTTGCGGGGACCGGTTCGGGCGAGATCGTGGGTCGCGAGCTCACCCGGTCCACGCGAGCCTAAGATGCGTCACCATCGACGCTAAATCGCCCTGATTGCGCTCTCGCATCCCGTATTCGATACATATTTCGGTTAGTCTGATGTTCTTGTCGATCTGCAGGAGACGGAAGGGTGGCACCCCTGGAAACGGGCGAGATTCGGCATGGCGATCTGGGCGATCAACGTTCAGCACAGTGTGCGCGGCTGCCATCCACGTGGAGTCTGCTCGGGCGTCTCGTTCTGCTCTGCGCAGGTATCCGCATCGGGCTCGAGGCCATAGGTTTGGTTTCGCTCGCCCTCCATGATCAGCCGGTCTGGACGAACGCGATTGATATGTGGAACCGGTGGGATGCGCCGCATCTGCTCCGGCTCGCCGAGGTGGGCTACGTCCGGTCATCGCCTCCGCCCAACACTGACGATCCGCTCTATATCGTCTTCTTCCCGCTTTTCCCGCTCGCCGTGCACATCGTCTCCCTCGTTGTGCAAAACCTAGTGCTGTCGGGGCTCGTCGTGTCGTTCGCCGCGAGCGTGGGAGCCGGCTACTTTCTCTTCAGATTAGTCGCCCTGGACGCCGAGGAGGCAGCGGCGTGGCGTGCGGTGTTCCTGCTGTTCTCCTTTCCTACTGCGTACTTCCTCGCTGCACCGTTCACGGAGGCTCTAGCCCTGTTCGCCGTGCTTGCCTCCGTCTACGCCGCGCGGACTGGCCGTTGGGCGGGGGCCGGAGTGGCCGGCGCACTCGCGACAGGCACCCGGGTGACGGGCATCGCCCTGGCTCCGGCGCTCCTTCTGGAGGTGCTCGCCAGGAAAACAAGCGTGAGCGATCGAGTCCGCGGGCTGGCGTGGGTCTCCCTCGCCGCGGCCGGTCTCCTGACCTATCTTGCGAGCAACCAGATTGTTCACGGCGACCCGCTGTATTTCATCGAGGTGCAGCGGACGCATTGGTCCAACCAGGCCGCCCCCCCGTGGCAACCGGTGCAGGTAGCAATCGAATCGCTGTTAGCGGGCGGCAATGACTTCACATTCACGTTCATATACGTGGGTCGCGTCGCGGGGGTCCTCGTGGCGTTGCCACTCCTAGTCCTTGCGGTGCGGCGACTGCGACTGCCGGACGTACTTTATGGCTGGACGGCTTTCATCCTCACCCTGTCGTCATCATGGTTGATCAGCTTTCCGCGATACCTGCTCGTCCTGTATCCGCTCTTCGTCGTTGGTGCAGGGCTTACTCGCTCACCCCGGGCGTTCATCCCGTTCGTGCTTTCCGGTACGGCTCTTCAAGTGTGGCTGATGTGGCGGTATTCTGTCGGTGAGTGGACCTTCTAATAACCCAACGACGACGGCTCTGGCTATCCGGCGGTAGCTGAACGCCTATGTTTAGTCAGGCCTTGCGAAACACCCAGCGGCGCAACAGGAGGAACCGCAGTAAGGTGGTGGCAGCGCTAGCAGTGACGATCAGCGCAGGCTCGAGCGCGGCCGGTGGTGCGCTGTGCAGGGAATGCGCCACGGCCAGCGTGCCGCTGGTCAGGCCCAGGGCGAGCCCGAAGACGATCAGGCCTTGAAGCTGGTGGCGGGTCCTACGCCGCGGACCGACAACCTCGAAGGTGAATCGCCGGTTGAGCGCCGTGTTCGCGATCGTGGTGCTCAGCAGGGTCAGAGCGTTGGCGCTCTGCGCCCCCAAAGGGTTGCGAAGGAGCAGGAACAAGATCAGGTACGCCACGGTGCTGAGCAGCCCGACGACTCCGAACCGCACTAGCTGGCGAGTCAGTCCTGCTGGTACGCCCGCTGTGGCCGGCTCGAGCGAGGTCCGGCCGAGCTGGGCGTGCAGGTCGTGTACCGGCAGTTTACCGGTGGCGAACGCGCGGACCAGCCGGGAAATCCCGCGGAGGTCGGCCATCGCGGTGTTGACGATGTGCACGCTGCTGTCCGGGTCGTCGATCCAGTCGACGGGGACCTCGTGGATCCGCAGCCCGCCGCGCTCCGCGAGGACGAGCAGCTCTGTATCGAAGAACCACGCGTTATCCTCGATCAGCGGCAGAAGATGCACAGCAACCTCGCGCCGGATGGCTTTAAATCCGCAGGTTGCATCGGAGAAGCGGGTGGACAGGGTGTGCCGGACCATCAAATTGTAGCTGCGGGAGATGAACTCGCGCTTCGCGCCGCGGATGACGCGCGACCCTCGGTGTAGCCGGGTTCCGATGGCGAGGTCGGAGTGTCCTGAGACCAGCGGCGCGATCAGTGGCAGCACGGCCGCGAGGTCGGTGGACAGGTCGACGTCCATGTAGGCCAGGACAGCTGCGTCCGACGCCGACCAGACGGCGCGCAGCGCACGGCCCTTGCCTTTCTCTGGCATATGTACGACCCGTACCGATGGGAACTCCGCGGCCAGTCCCTTGGCGACCTCAAGAGTGGTGTCGGTGCTCGCGTTGTCGGCGACGGTGATCTGGAACGGATAGGGGACCTCTGCGGTTAGGTGCGCATGCAGACGTCGCACGCACGGCTCAAGGTCGATTTCCTCGTTGTAGACAGGAATGACAATATCGACAACGGGCGAGAGCGCAGGCGGCTGCGAAGCACCGGACGTGCTGGCCGGGGCAAGGTTTCCGGACGTCACGTTGAAACAGTAAAGGAGAATGTCAACATCATTATTTGGGTTGCTCTGCGTGGATTGTTCGTCACCGGCAACGAAAGCTGCAGGTGGAACATCTCCACGGGGACGAGTGGCGGGTTCGCCGGCCCGAGCGTTTCCTTTAGTGTTGATCGTACCTAAGTAACGCTTCATGAGTGCGCCTGTGCGCCGTAAATCGCTGTTCGATGGTTGTTCATGTTGGTCTACGAAGTTCCCTGCGCGAGTCGGCTTACGCAGTGTCGTCCCGCCAGTCGCGCGAAAATGGAGGCGCGCGGCATACTCGGTCCGATCTCAGCTATTCGACGGGCCCAGCCGGCCGGCTGTTCAACTCAACCTCCCCCTGCCCACGATCCGCGCGGACGCTTCAGCGGCGTACGACGACCCCACGGCGCGCAAGTTCGAGCCTCCCGACCATCTTGCGGACGGCTCAAACGAGGACGAGTCCTGATCCCTCGACCGAAACTCGCTGGAGTGTGTGTCGGCGTGTACCAGAACGCTGATGGATGGCCCACTGGCTGACGGGCGATGGCGTCTCATACGGCGCCAAGGCGATGCATTCCCCGTAGCGCGCTTGCTGACGGCAGGCAGCGTATTTCGCCCCACTGGATTAGTGGTTTTTGCGCATTATCGCTATGACGGAGGTTCCTACTGGCAGTGAAATTTTATTGTGCATCTTAGCTTCAGCCTTCAGGATGGCGATAAAGAGTTTGTTGACCGCTCTGGGTACCGGCACATATGAAGTTTCCGAATGAGCTTTGTTTTTCAGGATTTTGCTAGCAAAGCGGAAACCCACCACAAGTGGCAATGAAAAACTGATGGCATAAGATTTCTTCTCCGTCCTAAGTCCAACGTTGCCAGCGACAGCCGTTAGGGATTTTATCGTATAGCGTCGCCGGTGGTGCAACGAAACGTCGTGCTCGCTCCACAGCCATTGATACGCCGGTACGGTAATGACAATAGCGCCATCGTCTTTCAGAACTCGCTTCCACTCGAAAAGTGCGCTTTCGTGATCTTCTATGTGTTCGAGTACATCAAATGCGCCAACTACATCATAGGTTTTGTCTTTGAATGGTAGATCAATATCCTCAATTTTCACAATATCCCGATAGCCGAGCTTTTTCACGTAAGCTACGGCGTCATTCGATGCGTCAACATTGTCGACTTTGCCGAATTTTTCAAGCATGCCTATCGTGCCGCCCGTGCCGCAGCCAACATTCAATATAATTGAATTAGACCTATTTCGTAGAGCACGCTTCACGTAGGTCTGTATAATTTCTAGGCGCCCTAGGTGCCACCAGTAATTTTGCTCATGCTCTGCCATGCGAGCGTACTCGCTCTTTTCCACAGGCCTCTCCTCATAGAGTCATTGGTCGGTCAGTTGCTCAGGGTCCGTTGGTCGCCGTGACCGTGCTGGTCCTGCATGACTTGCCGACGTCGTAGTAGGAGACGTGGGCATCTGAGTAGACGCGGACGAAGCCCCCTGGAAAGAGGTGAGGGTTGCGTTGCGGGAAGCGATCGGCCCGCGTCTCTCCGTCACTGACCTGGATATATGCGATGCCGGTGCCGCGCAGGCGCGTACAGACCGCCGCCTGGTCCGGTGCGTCGTAGATGCTCGCGATCCTATGCTCCCTCGACACATTGTCGTACCCCATGCTTTCGGCCCAGTACGAAAACCCGCCGAGGTAGACGGGCCGGCCAGCGAGCGTGGGAATCGTGTAGACGTCCCCGTACGCGGTCAAGAACACTGAGTTACGGCTCGTGTGATGTTCGATCCAACTGATGGCGGGCTGGGCGTCGCCGAACACCGCGTATCGGGGGTCGTTCTTGACCGTCATGAAGTCGAGGAGCCCGGAGAGCACCAGGAAGAGGCAGGTTGCAGGTATCACCGCGACGGCGATGCCGCGTCCGGTGAGGGTGCCTCGCCGGCGGCTGCGCAAAGGCAGGCCGCGCCAGAGCGCGCGGGCCGTGCAGACGAGGGAGTAGGCGGCGAAAAGGTTGATCAGGACCTTCCACAGGTTGAAGACCTTGTGGTCGTGTCCACCGACATCGGTGCCTAAAACCACGATGTTGCCGAAGACGAAGATTGCCATGACAGCCACCAGAAGCTTATGGTCCGCTCTGCGCCCTACGACGGCTGCGAGGATGACGAGAGGGCCGGCGAGACCAAGGTTGAGCCACCAGTAGGAAACGAAGTCCAGGTACGACGCGGGATTCTGGAAACGGAAGTTCTCGACGAGATAGCCGTTGTGGAACGTGAGCGAGTTTTTTGTCCCGAGACCGCCGTTGAGCCAGATGATTTGGGGAAGCGCGAGCACTCCGGCTGCGATGAAGAAGGGCAGCGACTCGCGGACGGGTCCCAGCAGTACGAGACCGCCGATTAACAGCAGTAGTGCCACCTTGCGGATCCCGTCGCTCTGTTCGAACGCGCCCGCGACGAACAGGCTCACCGACGCGAAGACCAGTACAACGCTGGGCATAGCCACCCTGCGCAGGTGACCGCTGTAGAGGTAGTACAGCACGCAGAAGAAGACCATGGACGCTACGAACACGATGCCGTTGAGCCAGAAGGCTGTTCCCGAGAGCACGCCTAGGACCGTCGCGCGTTCCTTAGGCAGGGGCTGGCGACGGTTGTCGTCGGCTTGTGCGTCGACGAGATCCCCGGCGATACCGCCGGGTCCGCGTAGATGGCGCAGAAGGGCATAACCGACGAAAAGGACGAGGGCCATCGACACGATGAGGTGTGTCTGGGTGAGGTAGGGGTTCAGCGTCCAGAAGATTGATATCCGCTCGCCACTCTGGTACGGGGCGCCCGCCAAGTACTTGTCGTGATTCCACCAGTTTTGGGGCTTCAGCGCCTCGATCACTGAGGGGTATTTGGCAAAGTAGCGAAGGAAGGCGAGCGAGCCGTTGGTGGCGAACAGGACCGCGGCCATGATACCGATGGAAACGCGCTGCCAGAGGTAGTAGGCGAGCTCGAAGACGAGCGCGATGATCGCGGTGAAGCCCAGCGCGCCGGGCAGGTTGAACGCCCATTCGATCGGCAGCCCCATGCGCTCCAGCGCGCCGGCGTAGAAGTCGAACCCGAAGTGGTAGTGGATCGTCTCCCCGCTGAAGATCGGGAGCACCGGCGGGTAGTTGTCGCCTTCGGAGAATGACCGCGCGATGCCGATGTGGAGTGCCGTGTCGCCCCACGTGTTGAGCGAGACCATGAGCGGGTCACCGGATAGGCGCTGGAGCATCAACCAGCCCGACAGTGCCAGGGCGGCACCGACGCCGAGTGTCGCGAGCGGTGGTGCGCGGAACGCGTCACGCCGGAACTCGCGCCAGCCCAGACCGATGATCACCGAGTTGACTCCCATGGCCACGAAGGCGCCATAGAAAGTCGCGTCGCTGCGGCCTAGGTCATGGATCAGCCATCCCGCGCCGAAAGTCACCCAGCCGGTGAGCGTGATGCTGACCACGAAGGCCCCGATGAGCCGCACAACGACGGGGAACTCCCGGAACACGCGTTGAACGATGACTAGCGCCGCCAGGAACGACAGCAGGAGATATGGCAGCACCAGCATCTTAGGGGCTAGTCTTTCGGGTCGAGAGCGATGGTCGGGGTGATCGTGAGGCCGTCCTGGATTCCAGCCGGCTGCGTGGCGTGGCCATTCCAGCGGTCAGGTGCTTTTTCTTGTTCAGGCTGGTGGAAGGCTCCTCCCCGAAGGTGAACAAAAGAGACCCAGTGGTCGACGAGAAGATTGCGATAAACCCCACAAGGGACAGCTACGGTTGGGTTTGAACCTTCCCCGTACACACGCTGACACAGGATCTATCACCATCCAGCAACGGCCCGAATCGCGGACCGGACTGGAAGGTTGTTGCCGACCGTGACCAGACGAATGCAATTGGGGACGCAGCAAGGCGCATGTTAGTCACGTCCACGCGCGGGCTGACGTCGATCTAACGCTAGGGAAGGTGGCTGTCCCTTGTGGGGTTTGTCGTAATCTTCTCGTCGGCTGCTGGACTGGCCCTGTTCACCTTCAGGGGCGAGAGTGGTGCATCACCGACAGGAGCAGGAATCCCGCCGCCATTCTTGAGCGAGAGTGACGTACATCGTGCGTAACGGCAGATCTTTGGCTCGACTGTTGTTGAGGGTTCTGATCGCTTTGGCGGCTGGGTCAGCGTTGCTGCTGGGTGGGGTGGCCAACGCTGCCCCGTCGGTGGGCAACTCGACCTTCGACGCGCCACCGGCAGCGACGATCACCGCGCTGGATGTGACACCTGCTGCCCACTCCGCGATCGCCGCGGTCACGGTGGAGACCCTAGAGGCGACGGTGAGTCCACCGGCGGCTGGTTCGGTGCAGTTTATGCAGGACAGCACCAGCATCGGGGCCGCGGTGCCGGTCTGGGGCGGTATCGCGTCGATGATGACGACGTTGCCAGCGGGGACGCATTCGCTCAACGCGGTGTTCACCCCGGCCGACTCGACGAGTTTCGGCTCCTCGACATCGAACACAGTGACCTACCTGGTCAGCGCTCCGCTCGGGGAGAACGCGACGGTCACCACGCTCAGGGTGTTCCCGACCCCTGTACTCCAAGGCGTTCCGGTGGTTCTCCTGGCGAACATCGCGCCCGCCGCCGCGGTCGGAACCATCCAGTTCTTCGATGGAACGTCCGCGCTGGGTCCTCCCGTGCCGGCGACCGGCGGCTTCACTCTGCGCATTACTCCGCTATCGAAGGGTGAGCACTCGCTGAGAGCGGTTTTCACCCCCACCGATCAAACAGTCTTCGTCCCGTCGGCGTCGCTGCCAGTGGTGCTGCCTGTCGCGTCGCAGTCTCAATGACTTCCGAACGACCCGTCGATAGCCCCGGATGCCTGGCGCAGTTGTGGGTCTTCGGAGACCTTCTGTCAGACCAGTGCCGGCAGAGCTCACACAATGAACTCTAGGACCGTGGGGGCGGTGGGGTGGAGGACAGGTCGTACAGATCCGGCATGGTGAAGTCCGCGGCGCGGCGCCGGCCCGGTTGGTCGCCGGAGGGGGTCGGGATGTTGCGGCCGGGCCAGACGATCACCGAGGCGGGCGGGAGGGTGAGCCGGCATCGAGCACCGAGTGCCGGATGATCGCCGGCCCGGGTCTGCGCGGTCAGTTCGGGGCCGCCGTCCAGGGCCACCATTACCTCGTAGACGGCCCCGAGACAGACCACGTCGCGGACGGCACCGGGGTGCCCGTCCGAGTCCTGCTCGACCAGGTCGTCCAATATCAGGTGCTCGGGGCGGATGCACCAGGTCAGCTCCGCGTCCAGGGCGGTGCCCGCCGGCAGGACGTCGGGTCCGAAGCCGATCCGTACCTGCCCCGCCACAAGCTCCCGTGCGCCGGTCCGCTGGCCGAGGTGCAGGTTGCGGATGCCGAGCAGTCGGGCGGCGGTCGGGCTGGCCGGGCGCGCGAAGACCGCGGGTTGCGGGCCCGCCTGTTCCACCTGGCCCAGCTCCAGAATCAGCACTTCATCGGCGAGCAACGCCGCCTCGATGGGGTCGTGTGTGACGATGACGCTGGTGATCGCGGTGTCGCGTTGCAGGCGGCGCAGCTCGTGGCGCAGCTCGTCGCGGACCGGCGCATCCAGGCCAGTGAACGGCTCGTCCAGCAGCAGCAGCCGCGGGTTGCGGGCCAGCGCGCGGGCGATCGCGACCCGGCGCCGTTGGCCGCCGGACAGCTGCGACGGCAACCGAGCCTCCAGCCCGGTCAGCCCCAGCCGTCTGATCCAGAATGCGGCCAGTCCGGGCTCGGTGCCGACCCCGAACATCACCTGCTGCCACACCGGTAGGTGCGGGAGCAGGGCGGCATCCTGCGGGACGTAGCCGAACCCGCGGTCCTCCGGCGCCACCGCGGTGACATCGGCACCGTCGAGACACACCTGCCCGCCGGTCGGCCGGATCAGCCCGGCCAGCATCCGCAGGGTCAGGCTCTTGCCGGATCCCGATGCTCCGAGGATGGCCAGGTGCCGACCGGTCCTGGTGGTGTGCGCCACCTCGACCTGGAACGAACCCAGCCGGCCGGCCAGGTCGAAGGTCAGCTGCGGGCTGGCCGACGAGGTGGGGGCGCTCGGCGCCGGCAGCGGGTCCGGCACCGGGTGCCGCCGGCGCAGCCGGGGGAGGTACGCGGCCAGCAGCAGCACCACCGCGGCCGCGCCCAGGCTCGCCCCGACCGCGGTCAGCGTCGAGGTGATCCCGGTGCCGCCGAACTGCACGTAGGTGAACACCGGCACCGAGAACGGGTGGTAGGCGAGTACCACGGTGGCGCCGAACTCGCCGAAGGCCCGCAGCCAGGCCAGCAGCAGACCGGCGGCGATGCCCGGCGCGGCGGCCGGGGCCGCCACCCGGGCGAACCGCGACCACCGGCCGTGCCCGAGGGTGGCCGCCACGTCGTCCAGGGCCGGGTCCAGCGCGGCGAACGCCGAGCGGGCGGCCACGATCAGAAACGGTGCCGCGACGAAGGTCTGGGCCAGTACGATACCGACCCGGGTGTCGGTCAGCATGCCGCCGAAGAGCTGCCCGAGCGGCGTGTACGGGCCGACCAGGTAGATCAACAGGATGCCGCTCATCAACGGTGGCAGCGCCAACGGCAGCTGCACCGCGACCCCGACCACCGTCGAGCTTCGCCCGCGGCCCCGGGAGAGCAGGTAGCCCAGCGGGATCCCGAGAACGGCGATGATCGCTGTCGAGATGCTGGCTGTCTCCACCGACACGGCCAGTGCCGAGCCGAGCCCGGGAGTGGCCAGTGCGCTGGCCGGGGTATCGGCCACCCGGATCAGGTAGGCGAGGATCGGGACCAGCAGGTATAGCGTCAGCAGCCCGGCCAGCCACGGCAGCGGGGTGCGGAACATGAGCGCCGCCCCCCCGGCTGGCCTGGCGGTCATCGGCCGCCGGGAGCTGAGCTGGTCGTGGGAGTCGCCGGAGCACTGGCCGTCGTCGGCAGGACTGACTTCAGCGCCGGCGGCACCGCGGCCGGATCACCGTAGAGGGCCAGCGGCAGCACCGTCAGGCCGTCCTCCTTCAACAGCTCCTCGCCCGCTGGGGACACCAGGTACTGCACGAAGTCCGCGGCCGGTGCGGGGTCCGGGGCCATGTTCAGCACCGCCACGGTGTAGGTCGCCGCCAGGTGCACCTGGTCGAGGCTGGCGGTCTGGATCTTCTGCTCGCCCGCCTCGTTGCTGTAGAAGAAGCCGGCATCGAGTTGGCCGGACTCCAACCGACCGACCAGTTCGGTCTCCGGCAGTACGGTGATGTTCTGCTGGGCGGCGGCCGGCAAGGCAGGATCGCTGTAGATCTTCGCGCCGTCGGTGAGTGCCTGCTGCGCGAGCTTGCCCTTGGGGTCGACCTTGGGATCGGTGCTGCCCAGCTTGAAGCCGGGCTCGGTGATCACCTGGTACCACGGCTTGGATTTCAGGTCGGCGGCGAACTTCGAGTTCGGGTTGTAACCGATCACCAGCGGCGCCGAGGCGAACTTCACATACCAGGGCACCCAGTTGCCGTTGGCCGGCCCTTGCAGGTCCGCGTTGACCGTAGGGCTGGCGCTGATGAACACGTCACCCTGGCGAACCTTGCCCTTGATCTGCGTGGCCAGTGCACTGGATCCGGCGCTGAAACCCTGGAAGGTGTCCCCGCTTGCCTGCTCGAACTTCGGGCCGAGGCTGTGTTCCATCAGGTTGACCAGCGAGCCGGCATAGAGCACCTTCACCGGACCCTTCGGCCCGGTCGACGTGCCGGCGGTACCGCCGCCCGAACTGCTACACCCCGTCAACGCCACCAGCATCACGGTCAGCACTCCGACCGCGCCTTTGACCCGCATCCGTTCTGCCTCCTAGGTTTTTGACTGCTTTGCCAGGCTCGCCCGGGCGAGGGCGTCCCGAGGCTGCTGGGGCAGGGTGACGACGACGCTGGTGGATTTCACCGAGGCCACGGCCAGTACGCCGGGCTCCAACCCGAGCTCGTCCACCGCCTCGGCGGACATCAGCGACACGATCCGGTGCGGTCCGACCTGGATCTCCACCTTGGCCATCACCTGGTCCCGGATGACCCGGGTGACCAGGCCCGGTAACTGGTTGCGGGCAGACGCGGGCAGATGCGGGACGGCTTCTTCGGTATCCGCGGCGAGCGAGGTGGCGAACCGAGCCAGCTCAGCCCCGTCCACTCCGCGCCGACCGGACTCGGTGGTCGTGGAGACGAATCGGCCGGCGTCGGCCCAGCGCCGCAGCGTGTCATCGCTGACTCCGAGTAGGCGGGCGGCCTCACCGATCCGGAACACAGGCATCGTGACAGCCTAACCGCAGACGCGGAGTCGAGACAGGGCTACCGACGTAATTGAGATCTTCACTGTGAACGAAGTCCGCAGGTGCCGACCGTACCGACGACGAGCACGCAGTGGCGGATCGAAACCGGCGTACGCTCCGCTGATAGGTCCTAGACCGGCGCGTACTTCCGCTTGTGCGTAAACGATCTCCATGCGATGATGTCCCGCGCGGGGGGGTAGGGTTGTGCGGCCGCCGCGTGGGGGGTTTGCGCGGCCGCACAACCCACAGCTTCGCGAAGACCACTCTTCTGGATGATAACGCCGGTGTAGCGGGTCAGGCCATGCCGTGGCCCCGCCACAGCGGTGCGTTCTGCCCGGTCATCTCCGCAGGTCTGTACTGCCGCTCAGTCGTCGGCCCCTCCCCAGTGCGCGTCATCGCGTCTAAAGTCGATGATAAGTCCTGGTAATACGGGGAGGGTCACATGACAACAGATGTCGCGAGTAGAGCTTCGCTGGAATCGTTATTGATGAGTCGGCCGTTGAGTGACCCGGAACTCATGCGGGCAAGTGATATGGCGCCCGATTACGCCATATTGCCTGACGTGAGCGTGATTAAAATCGGTGGTCAAAGCCTGATTGACCGTGGTAGGGCTGCGGTGTATCCCCTGGTGGATGAGCTGGTGGCGGTCAAGCGGAGCCATCAGATCCTCATCGGTACCGGTGCCGGAACCCGGGCTCGGCACCTCTATTCACTCGCGGCCGAGCTCGGTCTGCCGACCGGTGTGCTGACCGATGTCGGCTCCGCGGTCGCCGATCAGAACGCGCAGATGATGGGATATCTGATGGCCCGCCACGGTGTTCCGGTGGTGGGCGGGTCGGCGTTCGGCGCGCTGCCGCTGTACCTGGCCGAGTGCGGTGCGGCGATTTTTTCGGGAATGCCGCCCTACGACATGTGGCAGCGCGTGCCCAATGAGGGAGTGATACCGCCCTACCGCACCGATGCCGGATGCTATCTCGTGGCAGAGGTCTACGGCTGCGCCAACATGATTTATGTCAAGGACGAGGACGGGCTGTATACGGCCAATCCGAAGACCGACCGGAGCGCCACGCTCATTCCGGAGATCACCGTCGAGGAGTTGATCGCCGCGGATCTGCCCGATCTGGTTATCGAGCGCCCGGTGTTGGAGTTGATGCGCCGCGCCCGGCACGTGCGGTCGGTTCAGATCATCAACGGGCTGCGCCCTGGTTTGCTCAGGCGCGCGCTGGCCGGCGAGCACGTCGGCACGATCATCTCGGCAGCCTGAGAGCTGCCGCCCCGCCGGCTGAGCCGGCAACCGAACCGCCGTCGCCCGCCAGCCATTTTGGAGAACGTTATGACGAACACTCTGTCGCAGTCCGAGGGTTCCTTCGCGGCGAAGGACGTGCCTTCGCCGTTGATGCGCCAGACCTTGCTCGACCGCGAACTCGTGCGGCCCCTGGACCGACCGGTGATCCCGCTGCTGCCGTGGCTGAACGTGGTCGTTCTCGGTGGCCGGTCGATCATGGACAAGGGCCGCGACGCGGTAGTGCCGGTCGTCGAGGAGTTGCGCGCCGCACTGCCGGAGCATCGGATGCTGATCCTCACCGGTCCCGGCATCCGGGGCCGTCACGTGCTGGGCGTCGGGCTCGATCTCGGCCTGCCCACCGGGGTGCTCGCCGCGTTGACCTCCGCGGAGGCGGAGCAGAACGGGCATCTCATCGCGGCGTTGCTCGCCGAGCAGGGCGTGTCCTACCTGTCGCACGCGACGATCGCGCACCAGCTGGCCGTGCACCTGGCCGCCAGCCGGGCCGCGGTATCCAACGGATACCCACCCTACGGGATCTACGAGTTCCCTCCCGACGTGGGCAAAATCCCCCCGCACCGCACCGACACCGGGGCCTTCCTACTTGCTGATGCCTACGGCGCCGCCCGCCTCATCTACGTCAAAGACGTCGACGGTGTGTTCACCAGCGACCCGGCGTCAACCAACGGCAGCCCAGCCGAGCTCATCCCTCGGATCGGGGCCGCTGCGCTACTGGCCCGCAAGCTCGACACCCTGCCCGTCGACGCGCTGGTGCTCCAGCTCATGGCGTACGCGAAGCACCAGAAAGAGATCCAGATCATCAACGGGCTCAAATCCGGCAACATCAGCAAGGCCCTGCAAGGAGAACACGTAGGCACCATCGTCCACGCGGACTGACGCAGCGAACCCTCCTGTTCCCGAACTGATCAGAGTGGCGGCTTCTCGAGGAACACCCGATTGACGTTGCTGACATAGCGCCCGCCGCTGATGTCGCCGGGCACGACCAGTCGCGGCCCGTCGGTGGCCAGCGAGTGACCGTCCTCGCTGGTCGCCAGCAACACTTCCTTGTTCTCGAAGCCCGGATCGATCTCGCCGTAGGCCACCAGCGCCCGGTAGCCATCGGTCGCGCTGACGCTGACATAGTGACGCAACTTGTCATTCTTGATCGTCGGGTCGAACTGCGGGCCCGCCTGGGTGAGTACGTCGACCAGAAGCGGGCCGACATAGGTGTGAGTCTGGGAGCCGTTACCGGCCTTGAACGTCACAGTCTCGGTATGCGCCGGCAGAGCCGCCAAGGCGTGCACGTCAAGGAGCGCTGGGTGCGCGACGTCGCCGATCACCAGGAACTTGCCGGTCAGCACCCCGGTGAGTGGTGGCAGGTTGGGCGCGGAGGTGCTAGCGACGGCGCCGGCACTGGCGAACGCCGTCAGGGCGAGCACAGCGAGAGCAGCACACAACCGCAGTACGGGTAACCGAATCACGATGGGATCCTTTCGATTGAGAACCAGGGTGCATGGGCTGGGGCTCCGCGGCGCCGCCCTACCTGGGTGGCGAGGGCGTCCAGGCGGACGACCGTGGTCGGCAACAGCGCGCGAGTGGTGCGCTGTTATAAGGAAATTCTTAGTTCGCATTGGTACCCTTGGCGACGCAGGGATGCCCGGACTGCTGTCCGGGCAGGCACAGTCAGTGACTGGCGAACCAGTGGCATGCCAACCACGTCGTCACTGATGTCTTGCACACAGGGAGTGAGTGGGTCGGTGACCGGGAGCGGACACTCCCGGTCACCATTAAGGCGGTCACGACACTTTCTGCGCAGGTCCGGCGAAGAACGTCGCAGAAGTCCGTGGATGAGGGGCACTACGCCGATGCATCCCGCAAACAGAGATCTCACCGGGGAGACCCTGCGGCCCGAAGGTGAACAGCAGATGTTCGGCAGTCGACCAAGGGACTACGACAAGCCCCACTAGGGATAGCTAAACGGCCGAGCGTTCAGCACAACGCCGATCAGCGCTGCTGTCGAGCTCCGTGTACCGAGGGCTACCCCGTCACCCGCTCATGGAGGCCTGGCATTTGCTGAGCCAGGCCACTGATTCGTGCGATTGTGCGAAGTCAACTACGCTGCGGCTCCGTATCGGCGGATGAATAGCCATCAGGCGACTTGACGCGAGAGTCTCTTGCGGTTGGCTCACTTGCCGGGCGGTAGCGCTCCCGGTTCCACAACGCTCACGCGAATGTGCCCCGCCGATCACCTATCGTGGTTCTCCTTGGGTGCATCCTGTACGTGTATAGCCACAGTAAGTGATTCACCGGAATGCCACCTCTAGGCCAGCGCCAAAACGTCGTGTACCGATGCAAGAACTGATGGAATCTAATAGGGTCGGGGCGCATCGTTTCGGGCGTTATGAGCGCTCTGGGAGGCTTGCCGGCCGACCGGAGCCCAAGGAGGTTGGGAGATGCCGCCGGTGACGAACGGTATACCGGCCACGCTACCGCGGGGAGTCAGGTGGACTAAGAGTAGTCACAGTAATCCCAATGGAAACTGTGTGGAGTTGGCGGAACTGGCAGGCGGCACCATCGCCGTCCGCAACTCCCGGTGGCCGGGCGGTCCCGCCCTGTTGTACGCCCGAGCGGAGATGGCCGCGTTCGTACGGGCCGTGAAGGACGGTGAGTTCGACGAGGTGGCGGGATGACCGCCTTGGTTGGAGGTGTACGACGGCGGGCCGGGGTTTCGGGTGGGACAGCTGCGGTCTATGGTGAGACGATGCGTAGTGCTTCACCCGTAGGAGGAACGGTGAGGACGGCTCTGTCGGGTAACGATCCGATCGGTAGTCACGCTCAGGTACGATCGCATGGGCCGACCGCGCTGCGTATCGTGTTGGGCAACCAGCTACGTCAGCTCCGTGAAGCAAGCGGGATTACCACCGGAGCGGCTGGCCACGCGATCCGGGCGTCTCATGCCAAGATCAGCCGCATGGAGCTCGGACGGGTCAGCTTCAAGGAGCGTGACGTGGCAGATCTGCTCACCCTGTACGGCGTCACCGATGAAAATGACCGGGGAGCGTTCCTCGCGTTGGCACGGAGAGCCAACGTGCCCGGCTGGTGGCACCACTACGCCGACCTCCTGCCGAGCTGGTTCGAGATGTACCTCGGTTTGGAGCAGGCCAGCTCTGTCATCCGCACTTATGAACCCCAGCTCGTACCCGGCCTGTTGCAGAGCCCAGAGGGTGCTCGCGCAGTAATTCAGATGGGCCACCCCCATGCATCCGCCGAAGATATCGAGCGGCGGCTCGCGCTGCGAATGAAACGTCAGAAAGTGCTCCTCCAACCCGGCGCGCCCAGCCTGTGGGCGGTGGTCGACGAGGCGGCGCTATGGCGTCTCGATGGGCGTTCGGTGATGCAGGAACAGATGCAGCACCTGATCGACATGGCTGAGCTCCCCAATATCACCCTGCAAGTGATGCCGTTTTATTCCGGTGCACACGCGGCAGTAGGTGGACCGTTCACGATGCTCCGGTTCGCCGAGCCCGACTTACCGGATCTTGTTTACCTTGAACAGCTCACCAGCGCCTTGTACCTGGACAAGAGTGAGGATGTTCAGCATTACCTGGTGGTGATGGACCGGTTATGTGTTCAAGCCAAATCTCCCACCGAGACAGTCCGGTTCTTGACCAGTACCCTCAAAGAGGCGTGAGGCGGGGTCGGTCAAGGTTTTCGGGCGACCCCACAGTATTGGGTTACTTCGGCGGGGGTTCCGACTTCGCTTGGGCCAGGGCGCCACAGCGAACACGAAACCACCCCCGGAGGCAGTAGCTCCAGCCCGTCGAAGAAGCGGGTGAGCTCCTGACGGCTGCGGGTTCTGATCGGGGGGGCGCCGCTTGAGTTGTACTGCCGAACAGACGTTTCTATCGCCTCTGTGTGGATTTCTGCGGTGGGATGAGACATCGCCAGGTAACTTCCTGAAGGCAACGCATCCAGGAGCCGCTTGGCGATTGCGTGGGCCTCGGCGTTATCTAGGATGTAGTTGATCAACCCCAGCAGCATGAGCGCAACGGGCTGGGTGAAGTCCAGCGTCCGGGCAGCTTCTTCCAGGATTCTCTCCGGGTCGCGCACATCGGCATGGAGATAATCGGTGCTGCCCTCCGGTGTGCTGGTGAGCAGCGCACGCGCGTGAACCAGCACCATCGGGTCGTTGTCGACGTAGACGATGCGGCAATCCGGCGACGTCGCTTGGGCCACCTGGTGGGTGTTGTTCACAGTGGGCAGTCCGGTGCCGATGTCCAGCAGCTGGCGGATCCCTGCGTCTCCGACGAGGTACCGGACGGCCCGGACCAGGAACCCTCGGTCGGCGCGAGCCGAGTCACGCAGATCGGGAAAGGTCGTCAGAACCTGCTCGCCGACCTCGCGGTCGATCGGGTAGTTGTCCTTGCCACCCAGCATGTAGTCCCAGAACCGAGCTGGTTGCGGCACCGTGGTGTCGATATTCGCAAGCGGCTCCCGTGCGGCCGCGGACGAGCGGTCCTCCACGAGTCATCTCCCTCCGCTGCGTGCTGCTCTGGACGTGACTGTTCTGGACGTCGCTCTGCAACTGTAGCCTCCGCCCAGAGCTTTCTGATCGAACGCGGCCTGATAGCAAAGGCCTTCACTACCGTCGACGCACGCTGCTCACACGACCGAACCCCGCCATCAACCAGCGACGCAAGCAGGTCGCTCGCTTCCGGCGGGGTATCGGTAGCGAGCGCGGACACGCCACGACCGTGCCCTCCGGGCGCACCTTCTTCGAGCCGGTCATCATCGCGCAAAACAGCATCGTGGACGGGTCGGAGATTGTGTACGTCCATCGCAACGTCGCGTGCCGAGATCAAGGATGATGACGCCAACCCGACGATCCTGCCGTCTGCGTCCACGGTATATCCGAGCGTCACGAAGGGCCGTTTACCTTCGAGCGCGGCCAGCGCCACCTTCTCCGCGCGCAAGCTCAAGCAGCTGCGACGGAACAATCGAGACCCTCACCTGAAGTGGCATCGCTTCCTGCTTCCTACCGACGAATTGGAGCACGCCTCGCCGGCGTCGAGCGGTAGAGCGATGCCACGGCATCTCGTAGGCGCATGGATGAATCTAGCGAGTTTGCGACATCACCGTCGCCTCCTGGGCTGGTGTCGCAAACTCGCTAGCTCTGCCTGTGGCCACGCGCGATGCTGTGGAGGTGCATGAGGACACGGAGCGATGTGTGCGGGCGGTGCAGTCTAAGGACGCACGGTTCGACGGCTGGTTTCTCACCGCGGTGGTCACCACCGGTATCTATTGCCGGCCGAGCTGCCCGGTGGTACCGCCCAAGGCGGTCAACATGCGTTTCTACCCGAGCGCTGCCGCAGCGCAGCTGGCCGGGTTCCGCGCCTGCAAGCGGTGCCGACCCGACGCCAGCCCCGGATCTCCGCAATGGAACGAGCGAGCCGACCTGGTGGCCAGGGCGATGCGGTTGATCGCCGATGGGGTGGTCGATCGCGAGGGTGTCCCCGGCCTGGCTGCGCGGCTGGGTTACAGCGTCCGGCAGGTTCAGCGGCAGGTGCTCGCTGAGTTGGGGGCCGGCCCGCTGGCGTTGGCGCGAGCGCAGCGTGCCCAGACCGCGCGGCTGCTGATCGAGACGAGTTCCCTGCCGATGAGCGACGTCGCGTTCGCCGCGGGTTTCGGCAGTGTCCGGGCGTTTAACGACACTGTGCGCGAGATCTTCGCCTTGGCTCCGACCGATCTGCGGGCGCGTGCCGCGCGCCGGCACCCGCCGGACACCTCGGGATCGTTGGTGCTGCGGCTGCCGTTCCGCGCGCCGCTGTGCCCCGACAACCTGTTCGGGCACCTCGCGGCGACGGCTGTTCCGGGGGTGGAAGAGTGGCGTGACGGCGCCTACCGTCGCACCTTGCGCCTGCCGCACGGCCATGGTGTCGCAACCCTGCGACCGCTGCCGGATCACATCGACTGCCAGTTGACCTTGACCGACCTTCGGGACCTGACCACGGCGATCACCCGGTGCCGGTGGCTGCTCGACCTCGATGCCGACCCGGTGGCCGTCGACGACCAGTTGCGCACCGACCCGATACTCGCCCCGCTGGTCAACAAGAATCCTGGCCGCCGGGTGCCTCGCACCGTCGACGCGGCGGAGTTCGCGGTACGTGCGGTGCTCGGGCAGCAGGTCTCCACCAAGGCGGCCTGCACCCACGCCGCCCGGTTGGTGGCCGCGTATGGCGAGCCGGTGGACGACCCGGCCGGCGGCCTGACCCACCTGTTCCCGGACACGGCGGCGCTGGCTTCGCTCGATCCGGCCGCGCTCGCCCTGCCACAGACGCGCCGTCGCACGCTCATCGCCCTGGTCGGTGCGCTGACCAGCGGCGACGTCGACCTCAGTACTGGCAGTGACTGGCAACAGGCCCGCGCGCGACTCGGCGCTCTGCCAGGTTTCGGACCCTGGACCATCGAGTCGATCGCGATGCGCGCGCTCGGCGATCCGGACGCTTTCGTGCCGACGGACCTGGGAATCCGGCGCGCCGCCGAGCACGTGGGCCTTCCCTCGACCGCCGCTGGACTGACAGCTCATGCCAGTGCCTGGCGCCCGTGGCGGGCTTACGCCGTGCAGTACCTGTGGGCGACCGGCGATCACGCCATCAACCGGCTACCGGCCTAACTGAAAGGATCATTTCGTGCGAGTACACACCGTGGTGGACAGCCCCGTCGGCCCTCTTGCCCTGGTTGCCCTTGACGGCACCCTCGCCGGCCTTTACATGGACCTGCAGCGGCATCGTCCGCCGGCGGAGATGTTCGGCGACTCGGATTCCACGCCGTTCGCCGAGGCGATCAGGCAGTTGGAGGAGTATTTCGCTGGCCAACGTACCGCTTTCGACCTACCGATGAATCTCGTTGGGACCCCGTTCCAGCGCACCGTGTGGTCCGCTCTGCAGGAGATCCCGTACGGGGAAACCTGGTCCTACGGCCAGCTCGCCGACCGGATCGGACGCCCCGGCGCCGCCCGGGCGGTCGGCCTGGCCAACGGTCGTAACCCGATCGGCATCATCGTGCCGTGTCACCGCGTCGTGGGCGCTACTGGTGACCTCACCGGCTACGGCGGCGGCCTGGAGCGCAAGCGACACCTGCTCGACTTCGAGCGCCAGCGGGCCGGATCTGCTCGCGCAGACACCCTGTTCGAGGTGGCTGCTTTCGCGCGCACGCCAACCGACCCCGGTAGTGGTTCGCCTCAGAACGGGGGAATGCCGTCGCGGAGGTCGGGTTCTGGTGGTGGTTCGGGCTCGGCTTCAGGTGGTGGTTCGGTCCAGATCTCTGAGCCCTCCCAGTCGTCGTCGGCCGGGAGCAGCAGGGCATCGGCGGGCGATCGGGAGTTGGCGGTTCCGGTAGCGGTTCAAGGATCGGGGGTGGTGGCCGGCGATAGTGACCCCGCGGGGCCGACATTTAGCTGGATTCGCTGACTGGGCTCGATAGAACCGCCGCCCAGCAAACTCAGCTTGTCATGGCGCGGACCGGCAACCTGTTCTGGATCTTGCGTCAACCAACCTCGGCCCGTGGCTATGCCGCGGCGGCTCGCTCTTTTGACGCCGCCGTGATGAGTTCGGGCCTGAGCGAGCTACACATCACAGGACTACGCCTCGCTGGCTATGTGTCCGAGGCTGAAAGAATTGCCCTCGATCGTCACGAGGAACGCTCGGGAGCGCCCAGTCGGCAGTTCGTGACTGTTGTGCTGCTGGGACACGCGGCGCTAGCTCGCGGCCAGTTGCAGACCTGCATCCGTCGGCTCCGTGAAGCCCGAGCCGGGCTAGCGCCACTCGACAGCGGAGGCTGGGGATTTCGTTGCCTGATCAGTCTTGCCCAGGCGCTGGCGATGGCAGGCGACGCGGCTGCCGCCAGACAGACCCTGCCCGAGCTGGAAGCCGAAAGGCATCCGGGGTACGCCTACAGCGAGCCGGAGGTGCTGCTGGCACAGGCGTGGGTCGCTGCGGCCGAGGGCACTGAGAGTCACCGCCACCGCACGATGGCCGATCGGCTGGTTCAGCACGGGGCTGGTGGGCACGACACAGGGCGCTACGGTGTCCCATGGCCTCCCCTCTCGGCGCGTCTACCCCGGCCAGCTCGTTGCCGCCACAGGGCGCCTCGCCCCGCGCGATTCGCGACGCGCTGACGATCCCCGAGGACCGCGCCGAGTTTGACCGCGAGTACAAGCGTGTGCGCTGATCACTGCCGCCGAGACGATGGAACTGGCGGGCGTCCACGCGCTAGTGGAGCAGTGGCGTCGTCGCGCATGGGAAACTCACGACCTGGAGGCCTATCAGCGGATGATGGACAGGGTTGACCGCCTCCGGCGGGGCGAGGACGTCCCCAGCGTGCCGGTAGAGGATGTCAGGGACCTCATCCGGGAGCGGCTGGGCCTGTAGATGTACCGCGTCACCACCGACACCAGGCGGCGATCCCGTTCACAAGGACAACCCGGACGGGGCGGTGCGTGCGCACGCGTTCGGGCGCGGTGGCCTGGTGACGTACCTGATTCTGGAGGATCACGGCGGGTGGATGTGCTGACCGTGCAGTGGGTTGGTTGACCTTCGTCCCGCCCGCCTCGGTCAGTGCCCGTGGTTCCAACCTCGGCAAAGCGAGGTCAGTGACCTCGGGGTGAACCTCGTGCAGCCCGCGCCCAAACAGCTGCTTGCACCGTCGGTTGGCTTGCTCCCCGGAATCGTCGTACCAAAGTGTCCTCCAGCTTCCAGACCGCTTGCGGCTCCATCAGCAAGACGCTGTGCCAGCGGCCTCCGCTAGCCGGATCTGTTCCTGCCGCTGGTGTTGGCGACCGTTCCCGAGTGTCGGGTCGAAAGCGCATGCCTCCCGACGCAGCTCGCGCTGGGCAGCCAGACCGTGTCGGCCAGGATCGCGCTCAGCAGCTTGATCATGCCGTCGTGATCCACAGCGCCAGTGTTCACCACCAGGAGCCGGGGTAGCGTTTGAGTCATCCTCCACGCCGGAGGTTATGCCCCAGGGTAACTCCCCCGGGGCACGGCGAGGGGTTCCGGCGAGGAGATGGCTTTTTGATGGACGTTGACGACGACGCGCATACGATCGGTCGGCGAGTCCGGCAGATTCGCCATGCGCGGGGTAAGTCGCTCCGGGTGGTCGCCGCTTTGGCTGGAATCAGCGCCTCGCACCTGCACCGGATCGAGACGGGGCAGCGTGCGCTGGACAGCCGGGCACAGACCGTGGCGCTGGCAACGCGCTTCAAATCTCCCCGTCAGAGTTGACGAGCCTTCCGGTGCCCGCGCCAGCCCTACGCGATTCGACTTCCCGCAACCGCCCGGAACTAGGTTTCACGCATGGGGAATGGTTGGCGTTCACCGCCGGAGTCCGCAGCGGCGAATTCGACAGCTAGAAGATCCGACGACCACCTGCCCCAGCTCCCCGACCGGTCGCCGGTCGAGCGAGCCCCGTCACGTGCTCCCGGTCGCCGGCCGGTTCCACAAGCAACGCGCCCCGTCTCCGGCGGCCCGAACAGCCCGGCAGCATCCCGCTGGCGCACAATCGGGTGGTGGGTGTCTACCACCGATGACCCGGGAAGCCGTCGATCGCCCGGACCTGCTGATTCAGCGGGTGGCGCAGGCGTTGTGGGATAACGACTCGATCACCCGGCGGGTGATCTACCTGGCTGGCCTGGGCGGGATCGATTACAGCATCGTGGTCGGCACGTCGACGTTGCTGGGGGCGCGGCTGGCCGTACTGATCCTGACCGCCGTGGCGTCGGCGGCGTTCCTGGTTGCTTTGGTGATCAGGCGCAGCAAGTCCGGGGTGACAGTGGCGACGCTGGCTGTGTTGGGGATCGTGGGTGGAGTGCTCGGCGGGTGGGCGCCGGGTGCGGGGTCAGCGTTCGCGTTCGTGGCCGTGTTCGCCGCCGGCCGGCGCCTCCTAGCGCGGACCGCGGCCGTTGTCGCCCTGGTCACGGTGGCGGCGTTGACCCTCACGGGATTGGCCGGCAGCCGGCTGTCCGGCCTTGGAGTGGTGGGTATGTCGGTCGGGTTGGTCGCGGCCGCGTTGGGCGGGCTGAATCGGGCGGCTCAGCAGCGGGTTCGCGAACAGGCAGAACTACTGCTCGCCGAGGGTCAGGTCGTGATCGAGGAGCGAGCCCGGTCGGCGGCGTTGGCCGAGCGCACCCGCATCGCCCGGGAGATCCACGACGTGCTGGCGCACAGCTTGTCCGGGCTGATGTTGCAACTCGAAGCCGCGCACCTGCTGCTCGACCAGCACGCCGACCCGGCCCGCATCGCCGGGCACGTGGACCGGGCCCGCGGGCTGGCGTCGGGCTGCGGGTCCCGACGTGACCGCCCAGCCGGGGCGACCGCTGCGGGTGGTGGTCGCCGACGACCAGACCGTGGTCCGCGACGGGCTGGTGGTGCTGCTCGGGTTGCTCCCCGATGTGGAGGTGGTGGGCTCGGCCGGCGACGGGGAGCAGGCCGCCGACCTGGTCGCGCAGCACCAGCCCGACGTGGTGCTGATGGATCTGCGGATGCCCCGCTGCGACGGGGTGACGGCCACCCGGCGGATCCGTGCCGAGCATCCTGAGGTGCAGGTGGTGGTGCTGACCACCTTCGCCGACGACGAGTCGATCTTCGCTGCATTGGACGCCGGTGCCCGGGGCTACCTGACCAAGGACGCCACCGCCGCCGAGATCGCCGCGGCGTTGAGAACCGTCACCGCTGGTCAGGCCCTGCTGGACCCGGCCGTGCAGGGGCGCCTGATCGACACGATGACCAGCCGGCGTCGTCACGTGCAGCGCACCGATCTACCCGACGGGCTGACCGCGCGGGAAGCCGAGACCCTCACCCTGATCGCCACCGGGCTGTCCAACGTCGAGATCGCCGCCGCCCTGGTGGTGACCGAAGCCACCGTCAAGACCCACATCAACCACCTGCTGGCCAAGACCGGGAAACGCGACCGGGCCCAGTTGGTGGCCTACGCCTACCGCCACGGCCTGGCCGAGCCACCATGACGTCCACCCGCGGGTGGAACCTTCCGGCCCCACCTCCGGGTTGACGCCCGGGACGCCCCTGCTGCCTAGCGTGGTGATATGACCCCAACACAGCAGGTAACAGCTCAGCAAGTGGCACGCTCGATCACCGGACCAACCACCTCGGCCCGAGTCGCCGGGGTGTTGCATAAGGTGGCGCTCCCGACGGTGCTGCTCAATGTGGTCGCTCCGTTCGCCGCCTACCAGGTGCTGACCGCGCACGGGGTGTCTGAGGTAAACGCGCTGTCGGTCGCCTCGGTGTTCCCGCTGGCGGCGGTCATCACCGCTGCCGTGCACTCCCGGCGGCTGGAGTGGATCGGGGTGCTCTCGGTGGCCTCCATCGCCCTGGGGCTGGCCAGCGCGTTGATCTTGCATGACCCACATGTGTTGCTGGTCAAGGATTCTCTTATCACCGGAGCTCTGGGGTTGGCCTTCCTGGGCTCCCTGCTCGCTCGCTGGCCGTTGACCTTCGTCTTTGCTCGCCAGTTCGCGCCCGGCACCGCGCGCGAGCTCGACCAGCGGTGGTCGAGCTCGCCCGGCTTCCGTGCCCGGATGCGGCGGATGACAGTGGTGTGGGGGCTGGGCATGCTCGGTGAGGCCACCGTGCGGGTGATACTGGCTTTCCTGATTTGCCCCTGGCACGCTGCTGGCGATCTCCCCGTTGCTCGCTGCCGCCTTCTTCGGACCCTGGTGGCCTGGACCCTCTATCGGCGTCGCCACGCCAACAGCTGAGGACCCAGGCCACCCGTCAGGTGGTGACAGTGCCGCGCAACGCGACCTCCCGGATGGCCCAGGCGGCGAAGAGCGCCACCACGGCGATCACCGCGCCCCACAGGAACACCTGGTGGATGCCGTTGGTGATCGCGGTCTGGTAGGCCTCCCGCAGGGGTGCGGGCAGCTGCTCGAGCATGCTGGGAGTGACTTGACCGCCGGCTGGGGCGCCGCCGGTGCGGTCGGGGAGCGCGGACTGCACCTGCTGGGTGAATAGGGTGCCCAGCAGCGACACCCCGATCGAGCCGCCGATGGTCCGGAACAGGGTGGCGGCGCCGCTGGCGACGCCGACATCGCGCTGGGCGACGCTGTTCTGCACCACCAGCATGGTGGTCTGCATGAGCAGACCCATCCCGACGCCGAGCACCACCATGTACACCGAGGTGGTGAACTGCCCGGTGGCCGTGGTCATGGTGGCCAGCAGCCCCAGCCCGGCGGCCATTGCCACCGATCCGCCGATCAGCAGGCCGCGGTAGCGCCCGGTGCGGGTGACCAGCTGCCCACCGAGCAGGGACGTGGCCAGCATGCCGCCCATCAGTGGCAGCAGCAGCAAACCACTGCTGGTGGCCGAAGCGCCTTGGACGTTTTGCTGGAACTGCGGCAGAAACGTCACCGCGCCGAACATGGCGAAGCCGGTGAGGAAGGTCAGGATCGTGGCGGCGGTGAAGTTGCGGCTGCGGAACAGGGTCAGCGCCAGGATCGGCTCGGCGACCCGCCGCTCGACCGCGACGAACGCCGCCAGCGCCGCCACCGTGACCACGCCGAGCATGACGATCGGCGCGGAGGTCCACGGGTACTGGCTGCCACCCCAGCTGCAGAGCAGGGTCAGCGCCGCTATCCCGGTAGCGAGCAGCCCGGCGCCGCGCCAGTCGATGGCGACCCGCTCGGCGCGCCGGCCCGGCAGGTGCATGGTCAGCGCCACCACGACCAGGGCGAGAACGCCCAGCGGCAGGTTGATGTAGAAGGCCCACCGCCAGCTGAAGTTGTCGGTGAGGAATCCGCCGAGCAGCGGACCGCCGATGAATGCCAGCGGCATGACCGCGGCCATCAGCCCCTGGTAGCGCCCCCGCTCGCGCAGCGGCACGAGGTCGGCGATGATCGCCATCGCGCCGACCATCAGCCCGCCGGCGCCCAAGCCCTGGATCCCGCGGAACCCGATCAGCTCGCCCATGTTCGCCGACAGCCCGGACAGCGCGGACCCGGCCAGGAACACCACGATCGAGGCCATGAACACGCTCTTGCGACCGTAGAGGTCACCGAGCTTGGCCCACACCGGGGTGGACACCGCGGTGGCCAGCGCGTAGGCGGTGACCACCCAGGACAGGTGGGCCAGACCGCCCAGCTCGCCGACGATCGTCGGCATCGCGGTGCCCACGACGAGGTTGTCCAGCATCGCGAGCAGCATGGCGAGCAACAGCCCGCTCATCACCGTGTAGATCTCCCGCTTGGACCGCGGCAGGTCCACGGCTAGGGCGGCCGCGGCCGGCCCCGCAGTGGTCGTCGTCATCTGATCCTCCGTCACTCGATACGCTTACTTTACGGCCGGCTAGTTGCTGCTCGGGAGTACGCTATCACTTACTAGCCGGTCGTCAAGTAAGTTTGGTCGGCGGATTCGGGGAAGGCTGGGCACGATGGACGAACGGCGTACCGATACCCGGGAGGCGATCCGGTCGGTGGCTCTGGAGTTGTTCGCCGAGCAGGGCTACGACAAGACCTCGCTACGGGAGATCTCCGAGCGGCTGGGGGTGACCAAGGCCGCGGTCTACTACCACTTCAAGACCAAGGAGGAGATCCTGCTCAGCCTGATCGAGGACTTCCTCGCCCAGGTCGACGACGTGGTGGACTGGGCTCAATCCCAGCCCGCCGGCGTGGAGACCCGCAATGAGGTGCTGCGCCGCTACAGCGACCTGCTGGGCGGTCGGACCACACAACTCGCCCGCTTCATGCAGGAAGGCCAGGCGGCCATCCGCAACCTGGTCGCGGGCACGGAGATGCGCAAACGGTTTGACCGGCTGGTCGGCATCCTCACCATTCCCGGGCCGCCGCTACCCAGCCACCTGCGTGCAAGGGTCGCCCTGATGGCCCTGCACGTCGGCATCTTCACCGGACCCGACATCGACGCCACCACCGAGCAACGCCGCGACGTCGCCCTCCAACTCGCCCAGGAAATCGCCAGGCCGCCGTCGTGAACTCGACCGTACCGACATTTCTGTCGCCGGAAACGTACGTCCTGTCGAGTTCACGACGACACGGGGACGCGGCGCGCGACGTGGGGTGCGAGGGTTTCGTCGTGGACGTAGCGGGCGCCGCGGAACAGGGACGCGATCGCGCCGATCAGGGAGATGGCGATCGCCGTCAGGAACACGATCACTAGGCCGTGGTGGAAGGAGTCGGCGACCAGTTGCGGGAAGAACTGCTTGCCGACCACGGTAGCGGCGTTGCCCGGGGGGAGTTGGGCCAGCACGTGCGGGCCGAGGATCTTCTGCATCGGGTTGTAGCCCAGGAACGCGGCGAACAAGGTGCCCACCGGCGGCAGGTTCGCGACGTTGGCGGCCTCAGCGGCCGGGATGTGCTGCTGGGTCAGGCCGGAAAACAGGGCCGCGGGCATGGTGGAGGCGAGGCCGGCGATCAGCGTGGAGAAGAAGACGCCGATCGACAGCGCCATTCCGGAGTTCTGCAGCGTGCTCAACATGCCGCTGCCCGCTCCACGCTGGTCCGGGGGCAGGCTGTTCATCACCCCGGTCATGTTGGGGGAGGCGAACAGGCCAGCGCCGATGCCGCTGACGAACAGGATCACCGCGAACTGCCAGTAGATGAAGTCGGTCGGCAACAGCAGCAGCGCGCCGAAGGTAAGGGCGACGATCACCAGGCCGCCCGTCGCGAAGGTGCGCGCGCCGAACCGGTCGGACAGCCAACCGGCCACTGGTGCGGCGCCGAGGAACCCGACTGTCAGCGGGACCATGTAGATCGCGGACCACAACGGTGTCTCGGAGTAGTCATAGCCATGCAGTGGCAGCCAGATGCCCTGTAACCAGATGATGAGCATGAACTGCAGACCGCCGCGGCTCAGCGAACTCATCAGGGTCGCCACGTTGCCGAACGCGAACGCCGGGATGCGGAACAGTTGCAGGTTGAACATCGGCTGGGCGGCCCGGGCCTCGATGATGCAGAACCCGCCGAGGGTCAGCAGGCCGACAGCCAGGCAGCCGAGTACGAACGGGTTCGTCCATCCCTCGGCGTGTCCGCCGTAGGGCTGGATGACGTAGACGATCCCGACCAGCAGCAGGATCAGCCCGATGGCGAAGGTGATGTTGCCCGGCCAGTCGATCTTGTGGGCTCGACGGGCGTTCGTGTCGTGCAGGCTCAAGTAGGCCCAAATCGTGCCGATGACGCCGAAGGGCACGCTGACCCAGAAGACCAGCCGCCAGTCGACCTCGGAGAGCACGCCGCCGACGAGCAGGCCGATGAACGAGCCGCCGATCGCGGCCACGGCGTTGATGCCCACCGCGAGACCCCGCCGATCGGCAGAGAACGCGTCGGTAAGGATCGCCGTGGCGTTGGCCATCAGCATGGCGCCACCGATGCCCTGCAGGACTCGAACGATGATCAGCCACAGCGCGCCGCCGCCGCCGTCCAGCGGGTCCACCGCCAGCAGGATCGAGGCCACGGTGAACACGGCGAATCCGGCGTTGTAGATCTTCGAGCGCCCGTACATGTCACCGAGACGGCCCAGGGTGACCACCAGCACCGCGGTGACCAGCATGTAGCCCATGATCATCCACAGCAGGTAGCTGATGTTGCCCGGCTGGAGCGGATCGATGTGGATCCCGCGGAAGATCGCCGGCAGCGAGATGAGCACGATCGAGGAGTTCATCGTCGCCATCAGCACGCCGAGTGTGGTGTTCGAGAGCGCGACCCACTTGTAGCGCGGTGAGTTCGGGCCGGCCCACCTGCGGTGCAGCCCGCTTGCCCCAGGTCCAGCAGTGCTCGTCCCGCTCGTCGGCATCGGGTGCGCTCCTCTCGGGGGACGGGACGGTCAGGGCGCCGGGTGGCACGTCGCCACCAAGATAAGCAGATAAGTTGTATAGCGCAACTAATTGTCTGTGGAGCGCGATCGAGCGCCACCGGAGGTGCAAGGGTTGCAGACCGGTTTAGCCCCGCTTATGTTAGTTGCATGAAGCAATCAACCTTCTCCACGTCCTGGTGGGCGGGGTTCTACCCAACCGGGCGGCCGAGTCGATGACGAGGGCCGACGCAAAGCCCGAGGTGAGCCTTCCTCGCGCGGCGCGGCCCACCGGTGGTGCGGTTGGCACACCGGGTGCCGGGGCGGGTTGGGGGTTGCCGCTGGTGGTGCTGATCGTCGGGATGTTCATGTCGGTCCTGGACACCAGCATCGTCAATGTGGCGATCCCCACCCTTCAGAACGAGTTCGGCGCGACCACCGACCAGGTGCAGTGGGTAGTCACGGGCTACACGCTGGTGCTGGGCGTGGTGGTGCCGGCCAGTGCGTGGCTGGGGGACCGCTTAGGGCTCAAACGGCTGTACAACCTGTCACTGCTGGGGTTCGCCGCCGGGTCGGCGCTGTGCGGGCTGGGCTGGGACCTCAACAGTCTGATTGTCTTCCGGATCATCCAGGCAATCCCGGGCGGGATCCTGCCGGTGGTCTCGCTGTCAATGCTGTACCGGATCGTCCCACGGCACAGAATCGGTACCGCGATGGGTTTGTACGGGCTCGGGATCGTGGTCGCCCCGGCGATCGGACCGACCCTGGGCGGGTATCTGGTCGAGTATGTGAACTGGCGGCTGATCTTTTACATCAACGTGCCGGTCGGGATCTTGGGCGCGGTCGCCGCGTCACTGGTGTTGCCACGATTCCCGAGGATATCCGGGCGCCGATTCGACTTCCTGGGCTTCCTCACCGTGGCGAGTGGGCTGTTGGCGGTGCTGCTCGCGCTGTCCGAGGGCGAATCCTGGGGATGGTATTCCTACCGGGTCCTGGGCCTGATCACGTTCAGCGTGCTGAGCCTGGCGTTGTTCGTGGTGATCGAACTGGAGGTCGCCGACCCGTTGCTGGACGTCCGGGTATTCCGTTACTGGGCGTTCACCAACTCGCTGCTGTTGATCTCGGTGTTGATGGTCGGGCTGTTCGGGGTGCTGTTCTACATCCCGCTGTTCCTGCAGCAGGTTCAGGGAATGGGGGCATTCGACGCCGGCCTCACCCTGCTGCCCCAGGCTCTGGTGATGGCGGTATTGATGCCTCTGGCTGGGCGAATCTATGACCGCATCGGACCGCGGTGGCCAGCGACCATTGGCGTGGCCATCGTGGCCCTCGCCACCTACCTGATGCATAACTTGACCATCGACACCTCCCGGGAACAGATCATTTGGTGGCTGATGCTGCGAGCCGTCGGCCTCGGGCTGGCCATGATGCCGATCATGACCGGAGGTATCGCGGCCATCCCCGCAGCCCGAGTCAACGCCGCCAGCGCGTTCAACAACATCGCGCAACGGACTTCGGCCGCATTGGGACTCGCCGTTCTCACCGCGATCTTTACCACCCAACAGGCCGAGCAGCTGGCCGGGCGTGCCGCACTGCTGCCCGCCGACACCGTCACCCCGCACCTCGGCGGCCCGACCGTCCCGGATTGGGTAGGCGCTTACGCCACCTACCAGCAGACCCAGCTGCAGGTATTCGTCGGAGGGCTGGATGATCTGTTCCTGATCGCAGCTGGACTCAGTGCCGTGGGCGCGCTCGGGGCGCTGTTTCTGCGATCCGGACCCGCTCCCGCGCCGCCAGTCACCGTCCCCCCGCCGCAACAGGCCAGCACACCGACGGCACCCGCCAACGGTGGTCCAGTCCGGGACGGCGCAATAGCGGCTGGTGTGGTTGCGGCTGGCGCGGTCGCGGCCGGCGCGGTGGTGAACGGCGCAGTTGTGGCCGGCGCGGCGGGGAACGGCACGGTGACGAACGGCGCACTCGCGGACGGTACAGCGGCGAACGGCGCGGTGGCGGACGGGCGCAGCCGGGGCCGCCCTCATGCGGCCGCCAATTCCGCGGACAACGGCAACCCAACGCAACCCAACGACGACCCAACGCAACCCAACGACGACCTGCTCGACGTCGAGCGCGACGGTAGTCCCCGGGACACCTGACTGTAACGGACCGCGATCGAGCAGTGCTGGCCGTGACAGCCCTAGCTGTGCCGAGGGTGCGTCCGACTTCTGCTGCGCACACGGGGGCTCTTATCGAAGTGGCACGTCCGCATGAAGCCACAGTCAGTTCAATTGAGTTACGCACCGTGACACAAATCGTCACGCAGTCGTGGTCCAGCCATCAACCATTTGCCTGGCGAGGATCTCCGGATCGCACTTATCAGTAGTAAAGGATCGGAGTACGATGTGATGAATGTTACACTCCCCGCCTGGGAGTCGGCTGGACCTCGTGCACCGTATCGGAGCGGCGGTGCTAGGAGCCGGGTTGTGCTTATTCGGCATCCTGGGTTTCGTCGACCGGCTGACGTTTCTCGCCGTCCACGGCAAAGTCGTGCTGGGGCTCGCTTCGAACGGCTTACTGTCGACGATCTCGGTGGTCGTCGGCGCGGTTCTCATCGGTGCCGCGTTACGCGGTGGCCGGATCTCCTCGACGATCACGGTGGTCGTAGGGCTGCTCTTCCTGCTCTCCGGCATCCTGAACCTCGCCGTGCTGGACACCAAGCTCAATCTGTTGGCGTTCCGGCTGTCGAATGTGGTCTTCAGCGTCGTCGCTGGGATGCTTCTGCTGTTCCTCGGCGCCTACGGTCGGTTCAGTGGCGGCTTGTCGGCGGACAATCCTTACTATCAGCGTCGGCATCACGAGGATTCCGGGGCCGCGGAACACCACCACGATGCGGAGGATGATCGATTGCTGGCCGCGGAGTTGGCGGTTGCCGCGGGTCACGCCACGCCGCAACAGGAGCAGTTGGTGTATGCGGACGCGCAACGCCGCGCCAATGAGGCGCACCGGCGCGCCTGGGAGCTCTACGAAAGTCGCCAGATCCACGACAATGGTGTGAGGCGAACACCCTGATCGCCTCACATTACCGTAGGGCATGCGTATCGCGATCGTGACCGCCCGCGCGGCCGTTGGTACGGACGTGGACGAACCGCTGCTACTGGCTGCATTGTGGGCAGCTGGTGCGGACGCCGAGCGTAATGGCGTGGGACGACCCCGTCGTCGACTGGAGTGTGTTTGACCTGGCTGTGGTGCGGTCGACCTGGGACGTATCTGCGCGATCTGGCCATCGCCGGTGTGCCGGTGGTACCGACCACGTTTATGACACCGGACGATGAGATGCGACTGCTGGCGGGCGACGGCGACTTCGTGGTGAAGCCGTCGGTGTCGGCGGGCAGCCGGGACACCGCCCGCTACACCGTGGGTGACATGGCCGCGGCCCAAGATCACGTCCAACGGTTACTCGACGAGGGGCGCACGGTGCTGGTGCAGCCGCATCAGCACAGCGTCGACATCCGGGGTGAGACTGCGCTGGTGTTCGTGAACGGACGGTTCAGCCACGCCGCCAACAAGGCCGCCGTGCTCGGGGCTGACGACCAGAAAGCTGATCCTCAGCCAGCCACTACGTTGAGTACAAAGTTGGCGTCGGTTTGATTTGTAGCCTGCACGGTGGCATCGCCGTGAGCATTACGATAGGTTCCTGAACCGCCCGTGATGGGGTACGTGAGGGTCTGGCCACCACCGCCAAATAGGGCGGCACCATCAAGCAATCCTTGAGTGGTGACCTGTCCACGATCGAGGACGAAAATGGCGGTGCAGAGGACCTCGCCAGTTGTCGTGGCGCTTCCACCGACTGTGGTGCAGCGCCCTCCCACTCTCCCGAGCTTCGTCCCGCCTGCATGGTCGAACAAGTCAGCCGAGAAGATGAACTCGTCTCCCGGACCCGGGCCCGCAGCGCCAAGATCCAAAGCCGCCTGCTGCGTGTCGTGGGCGAAGAAGCGGAGCGTCGTGACGCCGGCCGCGCTCCCGTCTGGGGCCGCTCCGTGGCTGCAAGCCATCAACGTGGGCAGCACAAGAGCGGAAAGAAAGGCGGTGATCCCGGCTCGTCTGAACCACCGCGCTCTGTTCCGGTACACAGGTGGCTACGCTGAGGCGAAGGGATTGTCGATCACGAAAAGCCAGCGCCCGTCTCCCTGGCGGCGAAGGATGCCCGAACAGCGGCCGCCAAGCGCCACCGGATTGCCATCAGGATCGTTGCCTTCGAGTTTCCAGTCGGAGCACTCGAGTGCGATGTCTCCGACCTGATGAAAGCTGGTCATCTTGAGATCGAAGCTTGGTTTGGTAGCGAGGAAACCGGCGAACACCGCCCGGAGCGAATCGGCGCCGGCAGCCACCTGCCCGGGCGCTGAAATGAAGATCGCATCAGGTTCGTACAGGCTGACCAGGCCCTCGAGGTCACCGGCATTGAATGCGTCCTGAAAAATCCTGTCGTAGTCAGACGGGTTCTCGATTCGAAGGGCACTTTGTGTGATGTTCGTTGCCATGTCCCACGCTCCTTCTGTCTGTCCCGGGGGCGCCCTTTCGGTGCCGCTGGGGCTGCTCGGCTCTGATCGTGCCGAGCCAACGCAGGGCGTACATCAGCCATCGGACCTATATCCCTCGACGGCGTCGAGGTCGGGCGCAGCGGCTCGCTACTCAGCGGCATCGAGTCGGCGCCTGGTGGCCGCCACGGCCAACTCGGAGCGCGACGCGGTGCCCAGCTTGGCGAAGATGTGCGAGAGGTGAGCTTTCACTGTCCCGACAGAGATGAACATGCGCTCGCCGACCTGGCGGTTGGTGAGTCCGGTAGCGATGTGGCGCACGACGTCGAGCTCGGTCGGGGTCAGGCTGTCCCAACCGCGGGATGGGCGTTTTCGTTCACCCCGGGCCCGGCGGACGTAGGCCACCGCCTCGCCGGTGTCCAGCGCGGCGCCGGCGGCGAAGGCGCGGTGGTAGCTGTCGGGTCCGAGCGCTTCGATGGTGGCTCGCTCGATGGAGGTCCAGAACTCCGGCTCAAGCGGGAGACGGACGATGCCGAGCCGATGGCGGCCGGCCGCCGCTGCGCCCAGCAGCCGAGCCGCTTGCTCGAAGCGTTCCTGGGCGGCGGCAATGGCGGCGAGCACATCGAGGCACTCTGGTATGTCGATCGCGAAGCCCTTGGCAACCAGGCGGCCCAGCGCGTCGTGAATGTGTCGCTCCGCGTCGGCGGTCTTTCCCGCGGCCAGGGCCAGCCGGCCGAGCAGACGCTCGGCGCCGGCTTGCATCCATCCGCTGCCCAGCCGCTGGGCCACCTCCAGCGCCTCCGCAGCACAGGCCCGAGCCGCACCGCGGTTCCCGTCGACGCGCTCAAGAGTGCCCAGGGCGCTGAGGTGCCAGGTCAGCAGGTAGACGAATCCCGAGCGGCGTTCCGCGTCGACGGCGGTCTCCAGGTGTTCCCGTGCCTCGGCAAGCTTGCCCAAGGCCATCTCGGTTCTGCCGAGCATCTGGTTGGCCATGCCGAAGGTAAAGCCCGCGCCTGCCTCCAGCACCTGCGCGAGCGTGGTGCCGGCAAGCGAGTACGCGAGCTCGGTATCGCCGCACACCAGCCGGGTGTAGACCAGGTAGCCGCTGGCGAGACCGTTCGGGACCGGGTCACCGACCTGGTCGCTGGCAGCGATGGAACGCGCGAGCAACTGGCGAGTCTCGGTGAGCCGCCCGTAATACATCGCTTCCCAGCCCAGGCAGAACCAGTGCCACGCGAATCCCCGCTGGTAGCCAAGCCGGGTTGCGGTCGCGTAGGCGTCATCGAGCAGGGGGCGCGCTGTGCCGAACTCGTCCTGGTAATGCCAGGCAATCGCCAGGGTCTGCGAAGCACTGGTCCGGCACCACTCGTCGCCGGCTTGCGTCGCCCGCTCCAGGCTGCGCTGGAGTAGCGCTCGTCCACCAGCCGGGTCGCCGATGGAGACCACGAGCCCGAGGATGTCCAAGGCTCGGCCCTGGGTCCAGAGGTCGCCGCAGGCCTCGCCGACCGCCAGCGCGGCCCGCGCCCAACCTTGTGCCGCCTCATACGCGCCGCCGTACAGGCCGAGGTTCGCGCGGCCGGCCAGCACCCGCCCGCGCAGCGGAGTCGGAGCCTCGCCCGCGGCGGCCAGAGCGCGCGCGTAGGCGGCATCACCCTCCCGGTATCGGCCGGTGAACAGCCAGAACAGGGTCAGCGCGGCCACCAGACGCAGACCTGCGTTGGGATCGGTCACCGTCGCCCGATCCAGGGCGGCGCGCAGGTTCGGTAGCTCGATGGCGGCAGTGGTGAGAACGGGGTCGTCTCGTCCGGCGCCGAGCACCTGCGGTTCAGAGGCCTCGACGAGCGCGAGGTGGTAGGCCAGGTGGCGCTCGCGCAGGACGTCGACTTCGCCGGCGTCGGCCAGGCGCGCTGCGGCGTACTGGCGGACGGTCTCCAGCAAGCCGTAGCGCATCTCGGGGCCTCGCGCATCGGTGCTGACCAGGGACTTGTCGACCAGGCCGGTGACCAGGTCGAGCAGGTCGTCGCGGGCGATGCCGTCGCCCGGGCACACCTGCTCAGCCGCGTCCAGCGTCGCGCCCCCCGCGAAGACCGACAGCCGCCGCAGCAGTGCGCGTTCACCGTCGCTGAGCAGATCGTGGCTCCAGTCGAGTGAGGCCTGCAACGTCTGGTGACGCCGCACCGCAGTGCAGGCGCCGCCGGTGAGCAGGTGGAAGCGGTCGCCCAGCCGGTGGGCGATCTGCTCGGGGGTCAGCATCCGTACCCGCGCGGCGGCCAGCTCGATGGCCAGCGGGATGCCGTCGAGGTCGTGACAGATCTGCGCGACGATGGGCGCGTTGGTCGGGGTGATGGTGAAATCGGGGCGCACCTGCGTGGCGCGCTCGAGGAACAGGGACACGGCGTCGGACTGGCGCAGCACCGTGATCGGCTCGCTTGGCGTTCTGGCCGGCAGCGACATCGACGGAACTCGCCACGCCGTCTCGCCGAGCACCCCTAGCGGCGCCCGGCTGGTTGCCAGGACTGTCACCGACGGGCAGCTGCGCACCAGCATGTCGGCGAGCTGCGCACAAGCGGTGACCAGGTGTTCGCAGTTGTCGAGAATGAGCAGCGTGTGGCGGGTGTGCAGGTAGCCGACGAGCGTTTCGACGGGCTCGCTACCAGGCATCTCTCGCAGGCCGATGGCGCCGATCACGGCGGCGGGCAGCAGCGCGGCGTCCTCCAGCCGCGCAACCTCGACCCACCACACTCCGTCGGGGTGGCCGTCCAGCGCGCCAGCCGCAACCTGTAAGGCCAGGCGCGTCTTGCCGCAGCCACCCGCGCCAGTCAGCGTCAATAGCCGCACGCCGCCGAGCAGCTCGCCGACCTGGGCCAGCTCGCGGCGCCGTCCGACGAAGCTGGTCAGCTCACCAGGCAGATTGGTGGTGGGGATGTTGAGCGAGCGCAACGCGGTTCCTGCCCTGTCCTGCCGCCAGCATCCACTGGGATTCTTCCCGACATCAGCAGCCGGCCGATCGGGTCGCACCCTCGCGATTGTCTCATCCTCAAGCCCCGGCGGTTACGTTTCCCGCGTAACAGTGACCGGCCGCATCCGATACAGCGGGTAGGGCGTGCTGCGATGGGGGCATGGGATCGCAGGCGGCCCAGGACAGTGGCACTGCGCTGCCGCAACAGGTGGCGCTCGGCAGCCACGGTTCACCGACAACTCAACTTGGGGGGACACCATGCGACGAGTCATCATTCGTTCTCTGGCGGCCACAGCGGTGGTCGGCGGAGTTATTCTCGCGGGGGCCGGCGTAGCCGCTGCTGGCACGGGATTGGAGTCCGGCACGGGACGTCCGACAGGCGGTACTGGAGACCAACCAACCTGCGCAGCCCGTTCTATCGATCTTTCGCAGGACTGCCTCCTGAGTCCGGACGGTGGCCGATTTTTGTAGTAGCGACGCGACGCTGCCAAACGGCCCCGCCCCGTACGTAGCAGGCGGGGCCGTTTGTTCGCCCCAGGCCACCGTCGTGTGTTCGCCGGACCGTACGCTGCTGGGCCGGACTAGCCCCGGGAGCGCTTGCAGTGGCAAACGACGATGAACGCATCGCCCTGTTCCTCGACTACGAGAACCTCGCGATCGGAGCGCGCGACGGGCTGGGCGTGTCGCCCTTCGACTTCGGCCCAGTGGCCGACGCGCTCGCCGAGCGAGGGCGCGTGGTGGTGCGCCGGGCCTACGCCGACTGGTCGTATTTCGACGCCGACCGCCGGCTGCTCGCCCTGGCCCAGGTCGAACTCATCGAGATCCCCCAGCGCATCGGGGGCTCGAGGAAGAATGCCGCTGATATCAAGATGGCCGTCGATGTCATCCAGCTGGCATACGAGCGAGGCTTCATCACGACGTTCGCCATCGGCACGGGTGACTCTGACTTCACCCCGCTCGTGCACAAGCTGCGCGAGCTCGACAAGCGGGTCATCGGCATCGGCGTTGCGTCGTCGACGTCCGCCCTGCTGCCGCCCGCCTGCGATGAGTTCCTGTTCTATGACCGCCTGCCCGGCGTCGAGCCGTCCCAGGAACCGAAGCGAGGCCGAGGCCGCGGCCGCCAGCCAGGCGTTATAGCACCGGTGGTGCCGACGCCGCCGGTCACGATACCTACCGCCAGTGTGGACGCGGGCGGGTCCGACCCCGTGGTTGCTGACGCCCCGGTCGACGAGGGGGTGGGAGCGGCCGAGGAGCGTGACGTCGGCCTGCTCGTCGCGCGCACTCTGTCCGGTCTGCAGCGCCACGCCGACGGTCCTGTCCGCGCGTCGATGCTCAAGCGGGCGATCCTGCGCAAGGATCCGACCTTCGACGAAGCCGACCTGGGGTTCCGGGGGTTCGGTGAACTGCTTCGCCATCTCGAGAGCCAGCGCGTCGTGGAGTTGCGCCAGGGAGCGGCGCAGGGCGACCCCGAGGTGACGTTCTCTGCGGACGACTCTGCCGACGACGATGCCTTCCAACTACTGGTCGACGTCGTCCGTGAGCTGCAGGCGTCGGGCACACCGCCCCAGTTGAGCGGGCTGAAGGACCAGCTACGCAAACGTCTACCCGCCTTCAGCGAGAAGCGTTACGGCTTCAATAGCTTCCTGTCCTTCGCCAAGGCGGCCCGCGCGCGAGATCTGATCGCCATGGAGTGGGACGACGACGCCGGCGACTACCTGCTGCGCGTGCGGGATGCGTAGCGGAAGACTTCTTCTGGTCGTCGCCGCGCTTGTCGCGGCGATGGCGGGCAGCCTGGCCATCCCGCCCGCCTCGCGTACCTGAAGTACAACAACCTTCACTTGCACCTGACCGACAACGAACCGTTCCGGCTGGAAAGCTCGACCGCGCCCGGTATCACCGCGGCCGAGCATTACTCGAAGGCCGGAATCGCCGACCTGGTCGCCCTGGCGGGCCGCTACCGCATCACGGTGATCCCGAAGATCGACATGCCCAGCCACCTCGGTGCGCTGCTGGCCAACCCGTCGTACACGAACCTCGCACTCGACCCGGCTGGCGCCCGGGGCGCCATCGACATCTCCAATCCCCGCGCCCGCGCACTGCTGCGGTCGCTGGTGGCCGAATACCTGCCACTGTTCCCGGGTCCGTATTTCAGTATCGGGGCCGACGAGTACATCACGAACCACGCCAAGTATCCGCCACTGCAGGCCTACGCGCGCACCTGCAATGCGGGAGCGACGCCCAAAGACGCGTTCTACTGCTTCGCCGACGACATGGCCAGTTTCTTGCGCCAGCGGGGCAAGGCCACCCGGATCTGGAATGACGCACTGACCGCCGAGGCGCATGCCATCCCCCTGGACCGCACAATCGTGATCGACTATTGGATCGGCACCGTCACCGGTCCCGGCCATCTGCCGCCGCTGGACCCGAATGCCGTCGCCGCGCACGGCAACAAGGTGATAAATGCGAGCTGGCACGCGAGCATCAACGGCACCGTCTACATCACCCTGTACTACGTCGTGAGGGACACGCCGCGGCCGGCTCCCAGCCCGATGTATGAGCTGTGGAACACCACCATGTTCGACGGAGGTCGGACGTTGACCGCCAACCTCGCCGGTTCGCAGTTCAACATCTGGTGTGACCAGCCCACCGCGGAAACCGAGGATCAGGTCGCTGACGGGATCTGGCCGGACTTGCGCGTGTTAGCACAGAAAACCTGGGGACACCACAGCTGACCGGGAACTACGCCGGCTTCCAGACGATCATGGCCGCCGTCGGCAGCCCGCGCTAGCGAACGCCGAGTGACATCAGCGGGTGCTGGCGCGGGTCCAGCCATCGCAGGATCGCGATCACCGCCGCCCGGTCGGTCGCGACACATCCCGTGGTAGGGCGGCCGCTGGTGACGTGGAGGAAGAACGCCGAGCCGGCGCCCGGGTGGACTGGCCAGCGGTTGTAGTCGATTACCACCGCGTAGTCGTAGACGGAACCGGCCTTACCCAGGTCTTCCCCCGCCGCTTCGTTGAACGGGCACCTGCCCGGCGCGCACGTCTGGTGGGTGTTGTAGGCGGGCGACCGGACGTCGGATACCCACCAGTCGTTAGCGGTGGCGTGGAACCACGGTTGCCGTGTGCCGGGATTGGCAGCTCGGCCGAAGGTCTGGGTAAGGCTGAACAGGCCGGCCGGGGTCCGTGAGGTCGACTCGCTGGTCCGGCCGATCCCATCCGCGCCGATGTGCGCCGGGACCGGCCCCAGGACCGGCCTCCAGCCGTTCCCGGCCCGCTGCCAGGCCTCGATCATCGCCGTCGTGCTGCTCGCGTTGGGCGCGGTGACGAGCACCACCTGCGAGGTCGTCGCGGGTATGCCGCGCAGAGCTGCCGGAGCTGCGCTGGCGGCGGGCGCGGCGGGCGCGAGCCGACTGGGCGGCCCTTGGGCCGAGATCTGCGCGGCCGACCGCACCGCCGGTGCCCTACTGCCGGTATCGGCGGCCAAGGAGAGAGCGCCGGGAGTCTCAGAGCCGTCGGCGCCGATGGCGCACGCCGAGGTCAGACCGGCGACGAGCAGGACGCAGATCGACGTAATCGAAAGCAGCCCCGAAGCCCCGATGCTCCGGCTCCCGGCGCGCTTGCACTCGAGAGCGCAACGATGCGCGCATTCCTGGTTGAGTCCATCCCGCACACGCTGCAGCATCGCTCGATCCCGTCCATCACCGTCGTCGCCCTGATCGTGACCGCGCCCCCAGATTCACACACGGGAGCCCAGATGTCCCCGCGCCGCGCCGACCCTCCCCGAGCACAGCCCGCTGGCGCCCGCCCGCCGCACCGCCCTCTAACCGCGCAGTCTGGATGCAGACTGCGGAAATGTGACCCGAATTACCGCATTCTGCATCCAGACTGCGACGGACCCGATGATGAGCCGTAGCCGTGCAGAATCGCCGTGCCATCACTCAGTTTCGGCGATCATGGCACGTGCCGACAAACCCACCTGATTAGCCAACAGCCTCGGCCGCGATCTGATCGGAGCTGCGTGATGAATACCACGACGACACAGCCTGCGCTGGCCGGCTCGGTGGCCATTGTCACTGGCGGAGGGCGCGGTATCGGGCGGGTGTTGGCGCTCGCCTTGGCCGGAGCCGGCGCCGCGGTGGGTCTGATCGCTCGCTCGCCCGACTAGCTCGCCGAGTCGGTGCAGCTGATCGAGGCGGCAGGTGGCTTCGCCGCCGCGGCCAGTGCGGACCTCAGCGACTCTGAGGCCGCCGCGACCGCCGTCGACAAGCTGCGCCACGAGCTCGGCCCTGTCGACTTGCTCGTCAACAACGCCGGGATCAGCGGGCCGGCCGGACCCGCCTGGGAGGTCCCGGAGCAGGACTGGTGGCGCACCGTCGAGGTCAACCCGCGCAGTGTGGAGCGGTGCAGTCGACTCGTGTTGCCGGAGATGGTCGACTGCGGGCGTGGCCGGATCGTGAACGTGACCAGCCAGGCCGGTGCCTTTCGCTGGCCATTGGCCGCACCGGAGGACGAATTGCGTCGGGTGCTCCACCGGCTGCTCGGGCGAGAGATTGGTTGATACTTACTACCGGGCATTACAGTTCGGGATGATTCCCGTCCTGCTCGAACGGCTCCACGCCAGCTACGTGGCCGAGGAGGCGTGGCCGCTGATGCGCACCGAATTGGTGGGTCGCGAACGGGAGTTGGCCGCGCTCGTGGAGCACCTCGAGTCAGCTCTCGCGACGCATCCGCGCGTCGTGTTGTGCCGGGGCGAACCGGGGATTGGCAAGACCCGCATGGCGGAGGAGCTGATCGGGCTGGCGGTGACGCGGCGCGTCCCGGTGGCCTGGGGGTCGGCGGCGGAGTCGGGCGGCGCGCCCCCGTACTGGCCGTGGCGGCAGGTGCTGCGCGCGGTGTCCGCCGGCGTCGACGTCATCAAGATCGCCGACGAGCTCGGAGTGACTCCCGACCTCGGACGGCTCGCACCCGACGTATTCGACGCTCCAGGCGGTGATCGGAGGGGCAGTGGCTCGAGCGAGGACCGGTTTCGGCTCTTCGACGCGGTCGCCCAGCTGCTGAGCGATATCACCACGCACGCACCGTGGGTCATCGTGTTCGACGACGCGCATCGAGCGGATTACGGCTCGTTGCTGCTGCTGCACCACGTGGTGCGCACGCTGGCTCGCGAGCGGCTGCTGGTGATGGTGAATCACCGCGACACCGAACCCGTGCACGACGTCCTCGTCACGGGACTTGCTCGGGAGCCGGCCACCCGGCGGATCGACCTGCGCGGTTTGGCCGCTCCCGCCGTCGGTCAGCAGCTCGCCGCGCTGGTCGGGTACCACGTCGCACCGGCGCAGGTGAAGCGGGTGCACGCGATCACGGGTGGCAACCCCTTTTTCGTCGGTGAGATGGGCTGGGCGCTGGCCGACGCAGGCCCAGCCGCGTCGGCGGTCCCGGTCCCGCCGAGCGTGCTGCAAACGATCAACGAACGGCTCGACCGGCTCCCGCCGAAGTCCGCGCGGCTGCTGGACGCGGCGTCGATCGTCGGCCGGGAGTTCTCCGTCGAGGTGCTCGCCCGGATGGTGGGCGAGCCCGTGCTCGGCTGCCTGGGTCAGCTCGACGACGCAGCCGCCGCCGGCCTGATCGAGCCCACGGAGTCGACCGGCGAGCATCGATTCGTGCACGTCTTGATTCGGGACGCGATCGAGGCCGGCTTGGGCACAGCCGAGCGGGCACAGCTGCACAGGTCGGCGGCCGAGGCCGTGGAGGTGCTGCACGCCGGCCGTCTCGAGCCGCGTCTGTCGGATCTCGCCCGGCACTGGGCGGCCGCGGCCGTGCTCGGTGACCGGGGACGCGCTACCGGTTGGATCCGGCGGGCCGCGGCTGAGGCGGTGGGTCGGCTCGTCTACGAGGAGGGCGTCCGGCTTTACCGGCTCGCGCTCGACGTCGGCGGTGGCGAGCTCGACGATCTCGACTGCTGCGAACTGCTGCTCGCGCTCGGCTGCGCGCAGAGCCTGTCCGGGGACCACCCGGGCCGGCTGCGCACCTGCCGGAGTGCGGCCGATCTCGCGCGTTCGATGGCGCGGCCCGATCTCATCGCAGAGGCAGCCCTGATCTTGGAGGGCGGCGACGGAGCCGAGGCCGATCGGTTGGTCAGGCGGCTGTGCGAGGAGGTCCTCCGGTGGCTGGGTCCGCAGTCCTCCTCGCTGCGGGCCAGGGTCGCGGCCGGCCTGGCCCGCGCGTGCATCTACCTCGATGACATCGATGCCGCCGCGCGAGCCAGCGAGCAGGCACTGGCCATGGCGAACCAGTGCGACGATCGGGCCGCGGTGGTGGCGACGTTACGAGCCCGCCAGCTGGTTCGCTGCGATCCGGACGGGACCGACGAACGGTCCGACCTGGCCGCGCGGCTGCTGGAGATCGGCCGGGAGGCCTCGGACCCCGAGACCCAGATGTGGGCCCACCTCTGGCGGATCGACGTGATGTTGCAGCGCGGCGACCTCTGCGGCGTCGGCCGGGAGCTCGATCCCCTGGCCTGGTGTGTCAATGAGCTGGGCGGGCCGGTCGCGCGCTGGCACCTGCTCCGCTGCCGCGCAGCACATTCTCACCAAGCTCGACCTGCCGAACCGGAGCCGGATCGCGGTCTGGATCACCAGCCGCAGTTGAGCCTGGATGCACCGCGCTGATTCCTTGACCTAATAGTTGATCTTTGTGGTGTGGTGTGTTGGTCGGGGCGTGGGAGATCCGCCGGTCTGCTCGGCTTTTCCACTGGTGGTCTCCGGTCGCGGCCTGGGGCCGGTGGTCAGGCGGCTGCGGGGAGCGGGTCGTGCAGGGCGTGGCGGAACAGTTCGTCGAGGCTGGGTTCCCAGGGCCAGTTCCGTGGCAGGTGCAGGACCAGTTGGCCCGCGGAGCGGGCGATCCGTGCGGGGGTGTTGATCAGTTGGGCGCGGATGGTGCCGGTTCGGGCGTGGGCGTGGAATGCCGAGGCCAGCGCGCCGGCGGCGCGGGTGAGGTTGTGAGAGATCGCCGCGCAGACTAACCAGGCGGAATTGGCGGTGAACACACCCGAGGGTAGGTGGGCCAACGCGGAGTCCTTCAGGTCGGCGATGACTTGCTCGATGATGGCGTGGTCGCGGTGGGTGGCCTCGGCGGCGAGCATCGGTTCGGGGCTGTCGGTGAACACCGCGTGGTAGCGGTAGACGGCGAACATCTCGGCCTGCCCGGCCGCGAGGGTGGCCGGGTGCAGTCGGCGGATCCGGCGCACGATCAGCCGGGCGGTGATGTGCTCGGTGTGGCGGCGTCCGGTGAACGCGGTGAAGCCGATCTCGGCGACCTCGGCGTCGGAGACCCAGCGCTGCTCGTGGTCGTCGAAGATCGCGTTCGGGTAGCGGATCGGCACCCAGGCCTGCTCGCCGATGGTGGTGATGGCCCTGGTCACGGTCGCGGTCAGGCGGGCGGTGACGGAGAACCGGGCCCCGGCACGGCGGGCGGCGGCGATGATGTCGTGGCTGTAGTAGGCCGAGTCGGCGCGCACGATCAGCAGCCCGGTGGCACCGGAGCGCCGCGCGGTGGCCAGGGCGTCGGCGAGCAGGCTCGCCGCGCCGCGCACCGAGTTCGTCGCTCCTTTGCGTAGGCGGGTGGCGGCGATCACCGGCACGGACAGCGGTGTGGAGATCGTGGCCAGCAGCGCGTTGAGGCCCTTGACGCCGGTGTAGCCGCGCCCGGTGCCCTGCTTGGCATAGCCATAAGTCGCCCGCACGGTGTCGTCGATGTCGACGAACGCGATCTGATCGGCGCCGGTCAGGATCGGGGTCGAACCGGCCAACCGGGCGAGGAACCGGGCGGCCACGGCGTCGAGTTGGCGGACGTGACCGAAGCGCAACAGCCGCAGAAACGTGCCCAACGTTGACGGGGCCCGGATATCGGTGAACAACCGGCCCATCGCGCCGTGGCGCAACAGGTCCATGTCGCTGATCGAGTCGGCGCCAGCGACCATCCCCGCGACCAGCGCCAGGACTTTCGCCGTGGCGTTCGCGCCGCCCTTGGCGGCGATGTGCAGCCGGTCGGTCAGCAGTGCCGCCAGCCCGCACCCAGCGGCCAGCGCCATGACCGCCGTGAGCCCCGCGCACGACACGAGATTGGGATCATCGAACCGCACACTCATCGCGCGGCGGGCATGAGATAGTCGCATCCAGCGGATGCCCTTCTCCTCGGTGACACAGGACTCTCGACAAGCCCTATCGTCCCAGGTCAGAAGGGCATTCGTGCGTCACGACGCGCCATCAGAGGCCAATTCTGCGGTGCATCCAGGTTGAGTATGCGGGCTGAGTAATTCGGCGGACGCCGTCACACCGCGCGCTTCACTACCGTGCTCAGGTGCACTGAGCTTACGTCCATTGCGACCGAGATAATCAGCTGAAAGGGGGTACGTGAAGTGGACACGTACGCATTCCAGGCAGAACTCACCCGTATCACCCCGGTTGGGTCTGACCGCTCTGGGCCTCCGTATCGACTTTGGTTTCGCTGGCAGCCTCACCGAAGGTCGACTTACCGGGTGCACTCTATCTATCCACCGCTGCCGCCGCGGTGTACGGCTTCACCGGCTCGGCGAACGTTGTCACGCGGATACTCAAGGTATCGGCGCGCTCCCTCGCCGGCAGCAGCCGACCAGTAGGCGTCGGCTGAGCTGAAACCCAGCTGGATTGTGGCTGGGTTTCAAAAAACGCTCTATCTTGATGAAATCTCCGACGAGGCGCAACCCGCGCTGACCGACGATTCAAGGGATTGACATGGTTGCAAGCGTATCGGCAGCCGAATGGCAGCAGAGCCAGGATGCACTCCGCGATGAGGTACGGCGGGTGACGTCTCTGATGCGCTCCATCAGTGATCCGGGAGTTCCCGCGGTGGGCCAGTGGACACTCGCTGAGGTTGCCATGCATCTCTCGCAGATCTGGATAACGATGCCTGGGATGGCACGGCGGGACCTCTCGCGGTACCATGAGATGGTGCCCAGCATCGCTGGGGTGGCCGGCGACTCGCTGATCCGGGACATGTGGGACAACGCTGACATGAACGCGCTCGGGTTGACGTCCGACACCGAGCGCGATCTGGCTGTTCTGGCTGACCGCATCGAGGAGCGGGCGCAGGAGTGCCCCGCCCCTCTCCGCCCTGACCGGCGGCCTGCTGAGCGAAACGGTCATGCACGGTTACGACATCGCCCACGCCGCCGGCCGCAAGTGGAGGATCGAGCCAACCCATGCGGCCACGATGGTGCGGCAATTCTTCGTCCCGGTGTTACAAACGGTCGACCCTCGGACGTTTGTCAACGCCGAGAAGGCGGCTGGCCTCCGAGTAAGCTACGAACTGCACCTGCGGGGAGACTGCCGCCTGGTTTTCGTTTTCGACGATGGGTCGCTCAGGGTCGAAGAGCCGTCGACCCGGCGGGTCGACTGCCATATCTTGGCCGATCCTGTAGCGTTCTTCATGGTGTTCTGGAACCGTCAGAGCCAGTGGAACGCGATCGCCAAGGGTCAGCTCATAGCCTGGGGTCGCAAGCCCTGGCTGGGTCTGAAGTTCAGGTCCTTGGTCCGCAATCCCTAGCTGTCCGCCTGCTCCCCCGAGAAGTGGTCAGTAAGGTGTTCGGGATGCGCATGTCCGACCTTCCCTCTGTCGAGGTTTCGCTCACCTTGGCCGCTCCGCCGGAGCGGGTCTGGGCGCTGGCCAGTGACGTCACGCGGGTGGGCGCCTGGGGCGGCGAGTGCGTCGAGGCTGCGTGGGTGAATGGGGCTGACGGCCCCGCGGTCGGGGCCCACTTCCTCGGTCATCAGGTCCGGGGGGACCGGAAATGGGAGACAACGTCAGTGGTCATCGAGTCGGAGCCCGGTGTCAGCTTCGCGTGGGCGGTAGGAGACCCGGCGAACGCCGCCGCTACCTGGAGATACCAGATGACCGCCGACGGATCCGGCGGCACCGTGCTGCGCTACCGGGCCGTCATGGGTCCCGGCCCCTCCGGACTGACGGCCGTGATCGCTGAGATGCCCGACCGCGAGGAGAGCATCATCGCCAGGCGGATGAAGGACCATGAACGGAACATGACGGCGACGCTCGAAGCCATCAAACGGGCGGCCGAGTAGACGTGGCTTCATCAACGCGGATGGGCAGGGCCACGCCGGTGAGGCGTTCGGCCTCAGCCCACAAGCGGGCGTTGGTCGCGGCGTCGAGGGCCCTGCGGGGTGGCCGGGCTGTGACGGTAGGGCCGACCAGGCCGAATCGTCCGCCTGGACCGTAGTATCCGCCGGCGACGGCCTGGGGGCTGGTCGCGGCGTACAGCAGCGGCTCGGCGCCCTGCTCAACGCCCTGTGACGGCACGATGGCACTGAGCAGAGCGTATAGGCCCGCCGGCTTGTCGCGCCCGAGGCTCGGACCTGCCGTCTGGAGATTGGTGCGGGTGTAGCCGGGGTGCGCACCGGTGCTCATCAGGTTCCAGTCGTGCTCGGCGGCCACCGCCGCGAGGTGCTGGGTGAACATGAGGTCGGCGAGCTTGGACTGGGCGTAGGAGAGAGTGGCGCTGTAGCGGCGCTCCCACTGCAGGTCCTGAAAGCGGATCCGACCGTAGTCCGCCGCGAGGCTGCTCATGGTGGCCACTCGCAGCGCCTCCGCGGCGAGCACCAGTGGCAGGAGCCGGACCGTCAGGGCGAAGGGGCCGAGGAAATTGCTGCCCATCTGTAGCTCGAATCCGTCGGCTGTGGTCATGCGGGTGGGCGGAGCCATCACCCCGGCGTTGTTGACCAACAGGTCCAGGGGTGCACCGTCGGCGATGAGCCCCTCGGCGAACTGCGTCACCGAGGCCAGGTCGGCCAGGTCGACCTGGCGCACCTCGAGCTGGGCGTGCGGGTGCTGCGCCAGGATCTCGGCGCGGGCCTGCTCGCCCTTGGCGCCCGTGCGGACGGCCATCACGACACGAGCCCCGGCACCGGCGAGCCGCCGGGTGGTTTCCTTGCCGGTACCGCTGTTGGCGCCGGTAACGACCGCGAACTTGCCGCTCTGGTCAGGGACGACGTACATGGTGACTCCTCTGACGCTTCTTAAAGACTATCGGTCTGTTACCACAATCAAGCTAACAGACCGATGGTCTTCTAACAAGAGACCGGAGGTCTGTAAACTGTGGCGATGATGTCGTTCAAGCGCGCGCACAGCGAGGAGCAACGGACCGAGCGCCGGCGGATGATCCTGGACACCGCGGCCGCGATGCTGACCGAGATGCCCGTGGCTCAAGTCAGCCTCAACGAGCTGAGCCGACGGGTCGGCCTGGCGAAGTCGAACGTGCTGCGCTACTTCGAGTCCCGCGAGGCCGTCCTGCTCGAACTGCTCGACGCCGCGTCACGGGAGTGGCTGGAGCTGCTCGGCGACACGCTGACCGCCGCGGTCGACACCGGCGCAGCCGCGTCCGAGTGTGGCGATCAGTTGGCCGCCACACTCGCGGCCTCGCTGGCGGCCCGTCCGGTGTTGTGCGACCTGATCAGCACGCAGGCAGCGGTGCTCGAGCACAACGTCTCCCCGCAGGTCGCCGCGCGGTACAAGCGGGCCGCCATCGCCAATGTCGGTGTTCTGGCGCGGCTGATCCGCCAACACCTGAGTGAGCTCGGCGAGCACGACGCGCAGCGGCTCGCCGTCGCCGTCATCCTGGTGACCGGCGCAGTGTGGACTCACGCACGCCCATCGGCCGCGATGCTGGCCGCCTACGAGGCCGACCCAGAATTGGCCGCCATGCGGTTCGATTTCACCACAACCCTCCGCGAGATACTCCAAGTGCTGATCACGGGACTGCTCGCACGTCCATCGCGCTGACCCTCGAAGCAATCGGTCTGGACTGAGCAGCTCTCTCTTGGGATTGTCAAGAGGTGCGGCTATGCGCGAGACACTCCGGGGACAGCCGCCGGTACCGTCCAAAATCGTGACTTCCAGACGTGCGCGGTTCGGTAACAGGTCGTCGGCCGTCCTGAGTTGTGTGCTCGCCGCTGCTTGTGCCGCCGGCTCGAGCACGACGAGTACCTCCGTTGAGCCTCGGCAGGCGACCGGGCCCGGCAATAGCCGTCAGGTGGCCGAGAAGCCGCTGGTCACGCTTCCCTCCACGGCACCGGGGTCGGCGAGCTGGACGCCGTGGCCCGCGGCCCTGCACGACTCACGGCACAGCGGGGCATCAACTGAGACCGGCCCGAAGGCGGGCACCGTGCGCTGGCGCCGGAAGCTGGAGGGTGCTGTCACTGCGGGACCGGTGATCGGCCAGGACGGCACCATCTACGCGGCCTCCAACGGCGGCGTGCTGCACGCCCTTGACCCGGCGACCGGGACCGACCGGTGGACCTACGACTCGGGCCACACCAGCGGCAGCGACCTGTCCATCTCGCCGCTCGTCCTGCCCGATCGGACTGTGTTGTGGCCGACCCCGGTAGCGGAGCTCGTCGCGTTATCACCCACCGGTATTCCACTGTGGTCGCAGCCGCTGCCCGGCCAGCCGACCTCTCCCGCCAGCGCCGATGGGCACCGGGTCTACGTCGGAGACACATCCGGTGCGGTGAGCGCGCTGGACATCCTGGACGCCGGCGGTCACCGTCTGGTGTGGACTGTCAACATCGGCTCGGTTTCCTACGGATCAGTCGTCACCGACGGGACGGGGCGCCTCTACACCACCGTAGACACCGCCCTGGTCGCGATCGACGACCGTGGGGCTACCGGAACCGTGGCGTGGCGCGCTGATCCGCACGACGACATCACCGAGGTCTCGGCGGGACTTGCCGCCGACGGTACCGCGCTGCTAGGGACCAATGGCGGCCGTGAATGGGCCTACCACCGGGACGGCAGGCCCGCATGGAATGCCCCGCGAATCATCACGTACTCCTCGCCCGCGGTCACCGTGAGCGGGCTGGCCTACGTGGGCGATCACGCCGGTCGAGTGCATGTCTTCGACGTCGGCAACGGCTCTGAGGCCGCCACGTACCGGGTGGGGCCGGGCCAGATCTGGAGCTCGACCGTGGTGGATCGGACCTATCGACTCTACTTCGCCGGCCAGGACGGCCATGCCTTCGGTGTCGACTCAGGCGGCACGCTACTGTTCGATCTCGACCTGGGTGCTCCGATCGATTCCTACCCCGCCTTGTCTGCAGACGGGGCGCTGATCATCGGCGCCCGCAACGGCATCTTGACCTCTGTCGGGTGACGCTGATCGACTGAGCGGCACGGCTTTGTGCCCTTGTCGTGCAGGGTTATTTCAGGGTGACTACCTTGCGCATACCCATCAAAGCGTGCGGTATGCCGGACTGGTCGTCCGCAACGAAACACAGCAGGACATACGTGCCAGCCGGCAGGTTGTACGTGATGTCGGCGTGCTTGCCGGGCGACAGCACCCCCATCTCGATCTGCGGACCAGGCTGTGCGAAGGGCGGGGCACTCTGTGTGCCGGAGTCGAAGAAATCCTGGATGTCCTTGTCCTCGTGCCCGGCTTGACCGGTGATTCTTCCATGAAGTCGATTGTGTCGGACACGTTGCGGGCGGTGATCTTGCCTGCCGCGGGCAGGAGTGGCTCGGGAGGCCGCGCAGGGGGAAGAGATGGTGGATCGGGAACGCGCCGATACCGGAGATCGGGCCGATCAGCGGGAAGGGAAGGTGGATCGGGAGCGGGCTGATACCCGGGAACGGGAATATGGGGCCACCCTGGCTACCGCCTGGCCCGCTGACCTGCAACGTGGTCAGTGTCGGCTTCGCTCCGGGGGCCACCGAGTTGGCGTCGAACAGGTAGTACGTGCCGGCCGAGAGCTGCTCAATGACGGTCACCGGCGTGCCCTTGACCACCCCGGCAAGCCCGAAGATGCGGGCGTCCTGGACGAGTTCTCGGGTGCTCTTCGCCGCGGTAGGCGTGTACCACGACCGTTGAGTCCAACGGCGTCGCGGCGGCCGAACCGTGCCGGCCCACCAACCCCACCGTGATCAATGCGGCGGCCACCAACGTGGGTAACACCTTGGCTCTCCACATGACAACCTCCGGTTGAGTATCGGGCAGCCTGGTCGTGCGCCGCGCACGTAGTGGCGCACCGGGCGAATAAAGCGTCAGCATGTTGTCACAGAGGCCCGTGAGGCTGTTACAGAAAAGTCGCTAATGTCGGCAGCCTGAAAAGCATCGATCCCGACGTGAACAAGAGGTTTCCGGTGGGCTTTTAAGTGAACAACGGGTTGCGGCCTTCATTGAATCTATAGGTGTTCAATGAGAAGTTTGGTTGCCCGCCACAGGTCGTCGGCGGGTTGATCACGATGTGACCCGCCAAAGATCGCCGACCACTGGTCGGAACGTGGGTTACCGTGAGGCCGAACAGTGTTGTTGCAGTACGCGCCGGGCGCCCGTCCGTAGTGACCAGCGGCATCGCAGGCTTCTCGCAAGGGCGGCGTAGAGCGCGTCGTAGCCGGACATCGCTGTGTGCGCGATTTTGGGAGCCCTGGTCGGTGAACGGTGGTCGGGCCCGACCGGAAAGAAACTTCCCGGTCGGGCCCGACGTGTTCCCAACTGCGTGCCTAGACTCCCACCACGAAGCAGGGCACAGATTAAGTGTAGACGCGTGCGATACGTGGTCACGCGGGATACCCGCTGCCCCACCCAAGCAGCGGAACCGTGGGGTGCTGGTGAGCAGTTCTTGACGCTGGCGTTACCGCGTGTCACATGACAGTAATAATGATCTTGTTCGATTACTTCATCGGGGCGGCGACCACGGTGCAGACTCTGGGGAGCGCGGACATGACCATCTTCGATTCCATCGGCGGCGCGCCTTCGGTGAGCGTCGCGGTCGACAAGTTCTACGGGCAGGTGTTGAGCGACCCCCAACTGGCACCGTATTTCGCTGGAGTAGATCTAGACAGGCTGAAGTCGCACCAGCGCTCGTTCATCGCCGCCGCGATCGGTGGACCGGATATTTACCGGGGCCGCGACATGGCTGTGGCGCACGCCAACCTCGGCATCACAGATCCGGACTTCGACGCAGTCGTCGGGCACCTCGTGGAGACCCTCACTGAGCTCGGGGTCCCCAACGAGATCATCGCCGAGATCGGCGGTGCCCTTGCTCCGCTACGGTCGGACATTGTCGGTGTGCCGGCAGTGTGATCCCACCGCCGGTGCGGGGAACGGGCTCCACCACGCTGTGTCTTCGCCACTGAGATGGGCTCAGCCGCTCACTACGCTGGATGCCGTTTCGAGGTAGCGGACCACCTTCTCGGCGCCGATGATCGGCCGCAGCGCAGCCCGCTTGACGCCGCCGCCGTCGCTCACAAGGACGACCTCAGGGGCGAGCACGTCAAGGAGGCCTGCAGGTCCCTGGTTTCGAGCGCGCGCTGGAACGACTCCAGAGCAGCCCGGGCCTCGCTCGGGGAGACCACCTCGCGAGGGCGGCGGGCATTGACGTGCTGGCGGGCGCGGTGCGCGATCTGGCGGACGGCCGCGGGGCTCTTGTGGACGGCGGCCGCGATCTCGTCGTAGCTGACATCGAAGGCCTCGCGCAGCACGAAGACGGCGCGCTCGGTCGGCGAGTGCGTCTCGAGGACGAGCATTATCGCCATCGACACACTCTCGGCGAGCTCGACGTCCTCGGCCACGTCCGGCGCGGTGAGCAGCGGCTCGGGCCACCAGGGGCCGAAACTTCGACCCTCTCTGTTCGTGGCCGACCCAGGTTGTCGAAGGCCTTCGAGCGTGCATCCACAGCAAGGTCCTTCGGATTACTCGCGCCGGCACGACACCCCCCCGCCAGCGGCACATCTTCGTCAGCCGGTGAAAGGCTCAAGGCCGAAGCGCCCCACGCGATGGCATGAAGACACCGGGCGGAGCACCATTGGGACACCCTCAGTAGTTGGTAGCGGTTCGATCTGGGATCGCCGATGCGTCGCCTAGGCTGCCCGTTCAGCGGAGGCCAGTGCCTCGCCGCGCTTGGCCCGCAGCAGCTGCTGGCGCTTGTCATCCTTGGCCCAGGTGTGCGAACCGGGCTTGCGTGCCTCGTCCGCCAGCTGCTTGACGGTGTGCTGGCAAACGAACTCCTTGAGCTTCGCGCCAGGGCGGCCGCCGAGGTAGAACCTTGTCGCGGTGTCGTTCTTGTGGGCGAACTGGAAGATGCCGGCGCGACGACCCAGGCTGATGCACTGGCCGGCGAACCCCTGGTTGAGGGGCGCGGGTTGCTCACCCGCGATCCGGCTGAGCACCGTGTCGGCGGCCTGCGCGCCCAGCGGACCCGCGGCCTGGCAGCTCATCCGCAGCGGCAGATCCGACGGCGCCGCCGAATCCCCGGCCGCGACGATGCGCACGTCGTCCACGCTCGTCAACGTCTCGTCCGTGAGCAGGCGGCCCAAGGCGTCGGTGCTCAGCCCGCTGCGGCCGGCCAGGTCCGGCACGCCGAATCCGGCGGTCCAGATGGTCACCTTGCTCGTCAGCTTGCGGCCGCCACTGAGCTGCACGACATCGCGAGTCACAGCCGTCACCGTCGCGTCGGGGCCCTCGAGCACGGTCACACCGAGTTTGGCCAGCCGCTTGGCAACCGAGCGTCGACCCCGAGGGTGCAGGTACGGGCCGAGCACCTCGCCGCAGACCAGGGTCACGGTGCGGCCCTCCTCCGCCAGCTCGGCGGCGGTCTCGATGCCGGTCGGACCGGCTCCGGCAACCGTCACTGCGGCCGTTGCAGGCGCGGCGTCGACGACCGACCGCAGCCGCTGCGCCTCCTCCAGGCTGGCAATCGGGTAGGCGAACTCGGCCGCTCCGGGCACGCGCGGATCGGCGCTGGCACTGCCCACTGCGTAAATCAGATAGTCGTAGCCAACCGTGCCGCCGGTCGCCAACGTCACGCTGCGTTCGGCCGCGTCAATCCGCGTCACGATGTCGACCACCAGCCGGATGCCCTCGCCCAGGACTTCTCTGTAGTCGACGACCGCGTCGTGGGACCCGCCCACCAGTTGGTGCAGGCGGATCCGCTCGACGAAGGTCGGGCGCGGGTTGATCAGAGTCACTGTCACGTCGTCGCGCTGCGTCAGGCGATTGGCCGCCATGACGCCGGCGTATCCGCCGCCGATCACGACCACATCGGTGTTCTCAGGCATGGTGTCTCCTTCGTTTCTAGGGGTTCGGCCTCAAGACACCGCGTGCATCGATCGTTGTGACAGCGCGTGAGGCAGATCACTCCACAGGCGTGGGCTCGGCATGCGGAGTCCTCACGGTCGGAGCTGATGCTCCGGGGACGAAGATCATCGGGCTACGATCACTCCACGTCGCGGCCGTACGAGGCGTGCCACGCACGGGATAGGTGCGCGCCGCCGGATCGACTACAGCTACATGGTCAGCGAACGCAACAGTGCCGAGAGGGACGCCATGTATCCCGAACCGTACGAGCTCATCCCGTCACCAGGCGGGATGGTTGCCCGAATTCACGCCCGGGGCACCGCCGTATTGGCTATCCCCACGATCAACCGGGGCACCGCATTCACGATCGAGGAGCGGAAGGCGCTGGGGCTGATCGGTCTGTTGCCTACGCGGGTCACCACGCTGGATGGGCAGCTGCTGCGTGTCTATGCTCAGTTTCAGCGGCAGGTCAACGATCTCCGCCGCTGGGTGTATCTGGCCAATCTGCGGGACCGCAACGAGGTGCTGTTCTACCGGCTTCTCTCCGATCACATCGAGGAGATGCTGCCGATCGTCTACACCCCGACCGTCGGTCTGGCGATCGAGCGGTTCAGCCACGAGTTCCGCCGACCCCGCGGGGTGTACCTGTCCGTGGATTACCCGGCGGACACCGACACCGCCTTTGGCAACACCCGGCTCGGAGCCGACGACGTCGATCTCATTGTGGCCACCGACTCCGAGGGCATCCTGGGAATCGGCGACCAAGGCGTGGGCGGCATTGAGATCGCCATCGGCAAACTCGCCGTCTACACCGCAGCGGCAGGCATCCACCCGCATCGGGTGCTCCCGGTCGTGCTGGATACGGGCACCGACAACTTGGCGCTGCTCAACGACGAGATGTACCTGGGTGCCCGGCACGCCAGGGTCCGTGACCAACGCTATGACGACCTGATCGACGCCTATGTCACCACGGCCACCAGGCTGTACCCACACGCGATGCTGCATTGGGAGGACTTCGGCGCCGGCAACGCGCGCCGCATCCTGAACAAGTACGCCGACCAGGTCTGCACCTTCAACGACGACATGCAGGGGACCGCCGCCGTGGTGCTCGCGGCCGCCTTCTCCGCTGTCCGTGCGGCCGGGACGAGGATGCGGGACCAGCGCGTGGTGATTCACGGTGCCGGCACTGCCGGGCTCGGGATCGCCGACATGATGCGGGATGTCATGATCGGTGAGGGTCTGTCCCGAGCTGAGGCCACCCAGCGCCTTTACCCGCTCGGCAGCAGGGGCCTGCTCGTCGACGACTCGCCGAAGCTGCGCGACTTCCAGCTGCCCTACGCGCGGCCTGCCGCCGAGGTCGCAGGATGGTCGGGCAGCGGGGACGGCGCCATCAGCCTCGCCGACGTGGTCTCGCACGTGCGGCCTACCATGCTCATCGGCACCTCTACCCAGGCCGGGGCCTTCACCGAGGGCATCGTCAGGCAGATGGCTGGATACACTGAGCGGCCGATCATCATGCCGCTGTCCAACCCGACCTCCAAGTGTGAGGCACTCCCCGAGGATCTCCTCCGCTGGACCGACGGCCGCGCGCTGATCGCCACAGGCAGCCCCTTCCCGCCGGTCACCCTCGGTGAAACCACCTACCGCATCGCGCAGGCCAACAACGCGCTCATCTTCCCCGGCCTGGGCCTCGGAGTGATCGTCGCCAAGGCACGCCGGATCACCGATCCCATGATCGCGGCTGCGGCAAACGCCGTCGCTCACCTCTCCGACGCCACCAGACCGGGCGCGCCGCTGCTGCCCGCGATCGATGACCTGCGCGCCGTCTCCGCTGCGGTCGGGATCGCCGTCGCCGTCGCGGCAGACCGGGAAGGCCTCGCGCGGATCCCGGTGGACAACCCGATCCAGCAGGTGCACGAGGCCATGTGGCGGCCCGAGTACCCGCGGCTGGAGCTCGAGCCGGGTTGATGACCAACGAATCCTGACCGACGATCGCAGAGGCACGATGACTAGCTTGTTGTTCAACAGCGTGGCAGGCAGCTACGCCACCACAAGACCGTCCTACCCGCCGGCCCTGTACGCCGCGGTTGCCGCCGCGGTCGGCAAGCCCTACAAGGACCTCACAGTCCTCGACGTGGGGGCGGGCACCGGGATCGCCACCGAGGCGATGGTCGCGCGCGGAGCAACCGTCATCGCGGTCGATCCGGCTCGGGAGATGCTGGCGCAACTGGACGAACGGTCCCCGGTGTGGGGACCATCTGCGGGGACGGCAACGCCCTGCCGGTCGATGACGCGGTCGCCGACCTCGTCACCTACGCGCAGGCACTGCACTGGACCGTACCCGAACAGTCCGTGCCGGAGGCCATGCGTGTGCTGAGGCCGAACGGAGTACTCGCGGCGTGGTGGAACGTGCCCGACTTCGGGGTCGAGTGGGTGGCCGCTCAGGCGCAGCAGCTGCGCAGAGCCGCGCCGAACTATCACGGCTTCGTCGGTACCGACATCGGCGGGCGCCTGGCCGAACCACGGTTCAACCTCAACACCGAGCACCACACCTTTTCCTGGAGCCGCGAGGTCACCATCGACCAGCACGTGACCATGTTGGGCACCCAGTCCTACCTGGCCGCCCTTGACCCCGGCCCTCGCGCGGCGTTCCTCCAGGCCGAATCGGAATATCTCACCCAGGTCTTTCCCGACCGCGTGGTCAATGAGCGCTACGCGACCAGGCTGACCATCGCTCGCCGGTGAGCCGGTGATCTGCTGCGGTCGCAGCTTGCTGACAGAGGCTTTCCCAGCCCTTCGCCGCGGTGGTGTTGCCGAAGCGAACCTCCCACTCATCAGCGCCGGCGGGGGAGCGACCCTGCCGCCGGGTTTGGCGCTCATGCGGTGGGTTCGGGAACAGGTCCGAGGTCGCCCTCGAGTAGATGGATCCGCGCAACGAGATCACGGTCGGAGTGAAGCTCGGCCGTGTGTTGCCATGCGGCGCCCCTTGCGGCAGTAGCGACGAGCTGTGCTGCTCGGAGGTGGTCCCTACGCCAGGCTCTGGCACTACCAGTCAGGCGGATTCCTTGACGAGGACGGTGGCACGTCGCCGTCCGACGAGACGAACCGCAAGACCAACGTGTCGAGCGTGCTCTGAGGCCGGACAGAGGTCACGCGGGCACGATCTACGGGCTGGAGCACTAAAGCGGATGCCGACGTTCCAACTCGTCCTCCTCTTCTTCGGTCATTCCCCGCACCAGGGTTTCATCATCTCCGGTCCGGAAACGTTCGGCGCTGAACAACATCACGTAACCACAGATGCCGCACTCAACTCGGACAAGGTACTCGACGATCACCTCGGCATCATCAAGATTGCTGATATTGGGAGGAAAATTGCCCATTAGCGCCAAGAATGGGAAACGATGTACGATGAGATGTTCGGATTCGCAGACCGCACAATTCATCAATCCGAGTTGAGCAAGCTTCTCTCTGACCTCTACCAAGAAGGTCTTGCGCCACCGCAAGTCAGTCACGCCCAGAGTAGTAGGCCGTCCGGTCTGGGTAGGGTCGCCCTGTAGAGTACGCCTCCACCTGTTCGATATAGAGATCCACGTAATTCATGTACGGCTCAACCTTGTCGCTCAACGTTCCTCCTGCTGCTCGCGAGGACGGGACCAGTGCGACATCCTGCCAGATGCGCCCCCACCGCTCCAGCGTGAGACGCGGCGACCAGCAGCCGCAGGAGGCGGTCGTGGAGCTTGGTGTAGGCGATCGCGACTCGTTGCCCGTCAGAGGTCAGGACGTAGCCCGCCTCGGGGCCGCTTGTTCAACCGAGATCATTCTCCAAGTAACGCGAGAATGTGTGCAGTCTAAATTTCCGACCCTGCGCGGATGGCTCTGCGGACGATCAGGGATGCTGGCCGATGTCGAGCACGGTGGTCACCGCAACGGTTTGATTGTTGTGGATTTCATCCAGCCCATACATCCACCAGATCCGCTACGCCCGGGGAGTGCGATTTTCCACGTGGGAGTCCCACACTTTCGCTTTCTGGGCGACGGGGAAATTTTCGTACTGACGGGAGTGTAACCCGGGGTAAGAGGAGCTTATTTGCACCAATCCCAGGGCTCGGCGCACCTTACGCAGTTTGGCCGCGTACTGGGGACTGTCACCAGGTGCATCCAGCGTTTCCCGGGCCGGGGTGGCGAAACGTAGCTGATAAGAGCCCACCCGGCTACTCCTCGTCGACGTCGGTGGCATAACCACTGAAGTCGCCTAGATCGACGGTGTGCCCAGCTTGCCGGCCGGCCAGTGACACACATGGAGACGGGCCCTCGGACGTTGTGAGACGCAAGGCGCCCGATTCGACTAAACCAGCCGCAGGATGATCACCCGTTGCCGGTCGTGGACGACGGCGTAGACGATCAGCCCGGCGCCGTCACCGTAGGTGGTGGTCCACTGGTCAGTGCGCTCGTCGTAGGCGGAGCGGGGTTGCTGCCGGGTATTCTCAAGTACTGCTCGACTCGGGTGTCGATCTGTTCGCGGGCGTCGGCAGGGAGGCTGGTGTACTGCTCGCGGACGATCTCCAGCCACACCGGTCCGTAGCGGGGCATCTACAGCCGGACCCAGTTTCCCTGTTCGTCGCGGGCGAGCAGCCCGGTGAAGTCGCCAGCGTTGGCCCGGTCGACCTGGGCCTGCTCGTGCTCGGAGAGTGGGTTGGCGCGGATCGCGGCAATGCCCCACCAGCGGTCAAGCATCGCATCCACCGGTGCGAGGTCGAAGGTCTCCGCAGCGTGGCCAACGGCTTGTTGGAACTCGGCCCTGAACTGGGTGCACTCATCGGCGGATAGCTCGGCCAGTGTCGCTCTGATCGCCAGCCCGGAACGCTCGATCTTCGTCGCCGCGGTCATGAAGGGAAGTATCCACCTGGGCGGTCCCACCGGCCGAGGCGACACCCTGTAGGGAGTGTCCCGGTTCCATGGAAGTGGGACACCGACTGATCACCGCGCGGGCGGCTCGTGAACACTGACGTGTGACTTTCCGAGCTATCTGGCGGCAAATCTTCAGCAATAAACGGCGCAGACGGTTGTTGTGCCCGTCTCAGTTGGGGATCGTCTAATGGGGACGAGTCTAGGCTCTCGACCCACTCTGGGGCCTGGGCTTCAGGAGTTCAAGCTGGTCAACGCCGCCGCAGACGACCGATCTGAACACGCCCACCGAGGCGGTGACCGTCTCACGTCGCGCGCGGCGGGGCAGTCATCCGGGGCCATCTCTTGAATGCCCGCCTTCCACCGTGGATCAGGCGGTCGCGTACTCGTCGCGCTTGCGCGGCCAGCCGTTGAAATTCTCGCCCCTGCCCTTCGGTGCGCGGTCGAGCAGTTGCCAGGTCGCGTTGAGTGCCTCGGTGCCGCGGTCGTAGGTCGAGTAGGTGTGG
>DATAWX010000170.1:0-10037 GCA_036266995.1 Pseudonocardiaceae bacterium
GAAACAGTGTTATAACACTGTTTCCCACTCACGAGCGGGTCAGCGCACCTCGCCTGGCCCGCCGTCGGACGACTCCAGTGGCAGCTCGGCGTCCTGCCAGCCGCGCATCCCACCGGCCAGGTCGCGGGCCGGCAACCCTGCCGCCCGCAACGCCACGGCCGCCCGCGCTCCCCGTCCCCCTGAGCGGCAGGTGGTGAGGATCTGCACATCGGGTGGTAACGCGGCGGCATCGAGTTCACCGATCGGCATGTGCACGGCCTCTGGGGCGTGGCCAGCGTCCCATTCGTGCTGCTCGCGGACGTCGATGAGCACTGCGGCGCCCGACACGATCAGCTTGCGCGCCTTGTCGAGGGTGATCGGCTCGGTGGTGATCTGGTCGGGGGAGCTCACGTTAACAATCCTCCTCGGCACCGTCTCCAGCTGCACTGGACGTTACCCGCACTCGGCGGTCGCGCATCCATGGAAGGCTGCTAAGCGCAGGTCTCCTGGAAGCGAGGAGGAGCACGGTGCGCATCGGGACTCTCTTGAGCTACAGCGGCGGCTTCGCCGAGACCGTCGCGGAGCTGGCCGACTACGAGAAGGCCGGGCTCGACATCGTGTTCGTACCCGAGGCGTACAGCTTCGACGCGGTCAGCCAGCTGGGGTTCATCGCTGCGCGCACCGAGCGGCTGGAGATCGCATCGGGGATCCTGCAGATTTACACTCGTACCCCAGCGTTGACAGCGATGACCGCTGCCGGGCTCGACTACGTCTCCGAGGGTCGGTTCACCCTAGGCATCGGCGCTTCCGGGCCGCAGGTGATCGAGGGTTTCCACGGGGTGTCCTACACCGCGCCGCTTGGTCGGACCCGGGAGCTGGTGGAGATCTGCCGCAAGGTGTGGCGTCGCGAGCGGTTGGAGTACCAAGGCAGGCATTTCCAGATCCCCTTGCCCGCCCAGGCCGGCGGTACCGGGCTGGGCAAGCCGCTGAAGCTGATCAACCACCCGGTGCGGGAGCGGATCCCGATCGTGATCGCCGCGATCGGGCCGAAGAACGTAGCGATGGCCGCAGAGATCGCCGAAGGCTGGCAGCCGATCTTCTACCTGCCCGAGCGGGCCGCCGATGTATGGGGCTCTTCGCTGGCCGCGGGCCGGTCTAACCGGGACCCGGCGCTGGGCGATCTTGACGTCGTGGTGACCACCCCGCTGGCCATCACCGACGACGCGGACACCGCGGCCGGGTTGCTCGACGCCATCCGCCCGATGTTGGCGCTATACATCGGCGGAATGGGTGCGAAAGGCCGCAACTTCTACCACGACCTGGCCTGTCGCTACGGGTTCGAGGCCGAGGCTGACGTGATCCAGGAGCTGTACCTGGCTGGTAGGAAGGACGACGCGGCCGCCGCGGTGCCTGACGAACTGGTTCGCCGGAGCTCGCTGATCGGTCCTGCGAGCTACGTCCGTGAGCGGGTCGAGGTGCTGCACGCGTCGGGCGTTACCACGCTCAACGTGACTCCAATGGCCGGATCCGCTGCCGAGCGGGTCCGACTCATCGAGCGAATCCGCGACCTCGCCGACGATTCGTAGGAATCTGCGCGTGGCGCCCCGCTCTGGTGCACCGGATTAACCGACGGTGCCGGGAGCTTATGATCACGCGAACAGCCACAGTAGACAGTTGAGAGCGACCACTGTGGACAAGCTCCAGGCAAGCGTGGCACCGTGGGTGGATGCGCGAGCTGAACGCCACGTCGGCTGCTCTGCTGGGACTGCTGCACGTGGGCCCGATGACCGGTGGGCAACTGGTCGCGGCCGCCGCTGAGCGGTTCGGGTCGTTCTTCGGGGTCACCCGCAGCCAGGTCTACCGTGAACTTCCCGTGCTCACCGAGGCCGGTCTGCTCCGGCTCGGCAAGAGGGGAGCGCGGTCCAGCCAGCAATACGTCCTCACCGCCGCTGGCAAACGCGCGTTCAAGGCTTGGCTGAACTCCACCTCAGGGTCGGACAACCTGCGCAGCCCGCTGATCCTGCGCCTCATGCACGCCGGGCAGCTCACGTCCAAGCAGCGGGTCAGCCTGATCAGCAGCGCCCGGGTCGTCTACCTCGGTTATCTTGACGAGGCCAGGGCCGATGCGAGGACCGCCGCCAATCCGTACGCCAAAGCCGTCGCAGACTTCACGGTGGCGCACCGGCGTGCGGTGCTGAAGCTGCTCGACGCCATCCCCACGGACTGAACCCCGGGGCGACTACGCTGGCTCGACGTGAACGCCGACGTAGCCGCCGACCTCAAGGATCTAGCCAGCACCCTCGCCGGGATCGAGGCTGTGCTGGACATCGACCGGTTGCGGGCTCAGGTGGCCGAGTTGCAGGAGCAGGCAGGGCGGCCCGACCTGTGGGATGACGCCGAGCATGCCCAACAGGTCAACAGCAAGCTCGCCCACCTGCAGCACGATCTTCGGCGGGTGCTCGGGCTGCGACAGCGGCTTGATGACGTGGAAGTGCTCTACGAGTTGGCCGAAGAAGGCGCTGATGAGGGCGCTCGCAGCGAGGCTGAGACCGAGCAGCACCGGCTGCGCAAGGAGATCGCCTCGCTGGAGATCCGAACCCTGCTGGCCGGCGAGTACGACGGGCGGGACGCCCTGGTGACGATCCGCTCGGAGGCCGGCGGGGTGGACGCAGCCGACTGGGCCGAGATGCTGATGCGGATGTACCTACGGTGGGCGGAACGGCATGGTTACCCCACCGAGGTCTACGACATCTCGCCGGCGGAGGAAGCCGGCATCAAGTCGGCGACGTTCGTGGTCAAGGCACCCTTCGCCTACGGCACCCTGTCGGTCGAGCAGGGCACCCACCGGCTGGTCCGGATCTCACCGTTTGACAACCAGGGCCGCCGGCAAACATCGTTTGCCGGCGTCGAGGTACTTCCGGTGACCGAAACCACCGACCACGTCGATATCCCGGAGAATGAGATTCGTATCGACGTTTTTCGATCTTCCGGACCGGGTGGACAGAGCGTCAACACTACCGATTCCGCAGTGCGTATCACCCATCTGCCGACCGGGATCGTGGTGTCCTGCCAGAACGAGAAATCGCAGATCCAGAACCGGGCCGCGGCGATGCGGGTACTGCAGTCCAGGCTGCTCGAGCGCAAGCGCCAGGAGCAGCAGGCGGAGATGGACGCGCTGAAGGGTGAGGGTAGCTCGTGGGGCAACCAGATGCGGTCCTACGTGCTACATCCGTACCAGATGGTCAAAGATCTACGGACCGAGCACGAGGTGGGCAACCCGGCTGCGGTGCTCGACGGCGACATCGATGGCTTCCTCGAATCCGGTATCCGGTGGCGTCGCCAGCAGGAGGCACGGGTTGCCGGTTGAACCCGGTTGAAATCTGTAGACGCGCCTTCGCCGTGGCGCCGGGCAGGCACCGGGCCTGGATGAGTAGACTCGCCGCTCGTGATCCGACTCGAGCACGTCAGCAAGTCCTACCGGACTTCTACCCGACCCGCTCTCGATGACGTCACAGTCGCGGTGGGAAAGGGCGAGTTCGCGTTTCTCATCGGACCGTCCGGATCGGGTAAGTCCACTTTGTTGCGCCTGTTGCTGCGCGAGGAGGTGGCCAGCAGGGGCGACGTCTACGTGGCGGACCTCAACGTCGGCAAGCTCTCCCAACGTCGTATCCCGCAGCTTCGGCAGCGGGTGGGCTGCGTGTTCCAGGACTTCCGGCTGCTGGCCAACAAGACGGTCTTCGAGAACGTCGCGTTCGCCTTGGAGGTGATCGGCAAACCCCGGCACACCATCCGCAAGGTGGTGCCCGAAGTGCTTGAGCTGGTCAGTTTGGAGGGCAAGGCGGATCGGATGCCGCATGAGCTCTCCGGCGGGGAGCAGCAGAGGGTGGCGATCGCCCGAGCCTTCGTGAACCGGCCACTGGTGCTGCTGGCCGACGAGCCCACCGGGAACCTGGACCGCGACATCAGTCACGAGATCATGCTGCTGCTGGAAAGGATCAATCGAACCGGCACCACGGTACTGATGGCCACCCACGATCATACGATCGTTGACTCCATGCGCCGGCGCGTCGTGGAGCTCCACCTCGGACAAGTCATCCGGGACGAGAGCCGCGGCGTGTACGGAGTCAGCCGCTGAGACCGGCTCGCCGGGTCGCAGCATCGGTACTGTGCCCCCCGTCCCCAACTCGAGGAATGTCCACATCCCATGCGCGCCAGCTTCGTGTTCAGCGAGGTCGTCACCGGCCTGCGCCGCAACGTCACGATGACCGTGGCGATGATCCTGACCACAGCGATCTCACTCGGCCTGCTCGGCGGGGGTCTGCTTGTGGTCCGCACCATCGACCGGATGCAGCAGGACTACTACCAGCGCGTCGAGACCGTGGTGTATCTCAGCGCCGACATCAGCGCGAATGACCCTGGCTGCACGTCGAGCACCTGCTCCGCCCTGCGCGGGCAGTTGGAGTCCGCTCCCGGGGTGCAGACTGTGATCTTCGAAAGCAGGCAGGCGGCTTTCGCGCGGTTCCAGCGGATCTTCCAGGGTCAGCCGGAACTGCTGCAGCTGGCGAGACCCGAGGCGCTGCCAGCGTCGCTGCGGGTTCAGCTGTCCGATCCGGCGCGGTTCCCGTCCATCGCTAAGGCGTTCACCGGGCGCCCGGGCGTGGACCGGGTCACCGACCAGGGTGAGTACCTTCGGCAGCTGTTCCGTGCCCTCGATGGGCTGCGCAACGCGACCTTCGTGATCGCGCTGATCCAGGCTCTCGCGGCGCTACTGCTGATCTCCAACACGATCCAGATCTCAGCGTTCACCCGGCGCGCCGAGGTGGGCGTCATGCGCCTGACCGGCGCTTCCCGCTGGTACACCCAGCTGCCCTTCCTCCTCGAGGCGGTGGTCGCGGGCGTGGTCGGTGGCGTGCTGGCGATCGTGGGCCTGATAGTCGGTAAGGTCGCCTTCGTCGACCGGGTGCTGGCCGGTGTATTCGAGGCGGCGATCGTGCCGCGGATCGGCTACGGCGACATCTTCTCGGTCGCGCCGATCCTGCTGCTGGTGGGCGCTGTGGTCGCCGCACTGACCGGTTACCTGACGCTGCGGCTCTACGTGCGGACGTGATGCGGGCGCCATGAAGGAGCACGGCCGCAAGGTGATCGCCTCGAACCGGCGGGCCCGGCACGATTACGAGATCATGGATACCTACGAGGCGGGCATTGTGCTCACCGGCACGGAAGTGAAGTCGCTGCGCGCGGGCCGAGCATCGCTGACCGACGCCTTCGCCAGCGTCGAGGATGGCGAGGTGTGGCTACGCGGTCTGCACATCCCGGAATACACCCAAGGGAGCTGGACCAACCACGAGCCCCGACGGACCCGCAAGTTGCTGCTGCACCGCAAGGAGATCCTCCGGCTGATCGGCAAGACCAGGGAGAGCGGGCTGGCCCTGGTGCCGTTGTCGATGTACTTCTCCGAGGGCAAGGTGAAGGTGGAGATCGCTCTGGGCCGCGGCAAGCGGTCCTACGACAAGCGCGCGGACCTGGCCAAGCGCGACGCGAACCGCGAGGTGGCGCGAGCATTGGGGCGGCGCGCCAAAGGCATGCGGTGAGTTGACACAGGTGAGCCGCGATCCGGTGACCGCGCCGCCCGTTGACGACGCCGATGTCGCGTCCTGGGTGGCGGCGCTGGGATCAGACGGGCTGATCGACCTGCATGTGCACTTTCTGCCCGACCAGGTCATGGCCAAGGTGTGGGCCTTCTTCGACCAGGCCGCAGAGCACTACGGCACCCCGTGGCCGGTGCATTACCGGCTGCCCCAGGACGACCGCGTCGCGGTACTGCGCACGATGGACGTGCGGGCATTCGCGCCGCTGGTCTACCCACACAAACCAGGGATGGCGCAGTGGCTCAACGGCTGGGTCGCCGACTTCGCCGCCACCGTTGCCGAGGCCGTGCCCACGGCCACCTTCTATCCCGAGCCGGGCGTCGCCGAGTACCTGCAGCGGGCGCTGGTCGGTGGCGCGCGCTGCGTCAAGATGCATGTGCAGGTGGGTGGATTCGACCCACGTGATCCGTTGCTCGACGCGGCGTGGGGACTGCTGGCCGAGGCTGCCGTGCCGATCGTGGTGCACTGCGGCAATGGGCCCGTCGCCGGACCCTTCACCGGGCTCGACGTGTTCGGTGAGGTGCTCGCTGCCCATCCCCGGCTGGTCGCGGTGCTGGCTCACGCCGGACTGCCCGACTACGGCGATGCCCTGGATCTCCTGCGTCGCTATCCCGGGGTACACCTGGACACCACGATGGTCGGGGTGCCGTTCACCGACTCCTTCGCGCCCCTTCCGGCGGACTGGGCGCCACGATTGGTCGACGTGGCGGACCGGATCGCGCTGGGCACCGACTTCCCGAACATCCCCTACGACTACGCCACCCAGCTGCGAGCCGTGGTGGGCTGGGCAGCCGCCGACGACCGGTTGGGTGCGGGTTTCCTGCGCGCTGTGGTACACGACACGCCCGCCCGGTTGCTGCAGCTCGACGCTGCGGGGCATCAAGGATGAAGACTGGACGTCTAGGCGTTACTCTAGGGTGGCTAAGCAGCCCGACAAGGGGGTGAACGGTTTCGACTCTGGACGTTAAGTCAGTGGGAAGCGTGCCGGTGCAGGCGAGAGACCACCGTAAGCGTCATCGCACACCAATAAGCGCCGACTCTAGTCAGCGCCAGTTCGCCCTCGCTGCCTGAGCGAGTAGCGACTGTGTCGGACCGGGGGTGTCCCCGCCCCGGACCCCGGCACCAGTAAGGGGACTTACCTCCAGGCCCGGTCGCGGGGTCTGGATGGGACACCTACAGCGACTGGGATCGTCACACCGGCTGGTCTGCGTGACCGGTGGATCCGAGTAGAGGCTTAGCGGACTGCGCACGGAGAAGCCCTGACGAGACGACGGAGGACCCGGGTTCGATTCCCGGCACCTCCACTGTGAATGCCCAGGCTGATGGCCTGGGCATTCACGCTTTCCGGTGTGCGAGTCCCCTTCTCGTGCCGCTGGTTTCCCAGCGCTGGGTCAGTCACGATCGCCGCCGACCTTGAGGTCGAAGTCCGTCTCCACCGGGCCGGAGTCGAAGCGGTTCGGCCGGCGACCGAACCCTGGCACAGCGCCGTAGTGGCATTCGACGAAGGCCGTCAGGTCGGAGCCGGACAGGTCCGAGAGCGGCGGGCCTCGTTACCCGTCACGGTGGTCTCGTCCTTCGAGTCAAGGCCCTGGGCTCGGCGCCACCGCAGAACCATCACTGCCCGGCCGGCCCGGGGATACTGCTGCAGGGATGCCAGGCGTCTGCGCCTGAAGAAGCAACGAGCACAGCGTCGAGGGGTCGGGCTGGAGTGATACGAGGGTCTCGTTGTCACTGGGGACAAAGAGCTTGTCGTTGATACACACGCCGCCCTTACTTGCAAAAGCACAGGTCAGTACCGCTTGGTAGTTCAGCGCCTGGTGGTTGTAGAGCAGGGCGTACGGGGTCGCCCAGTCGGTGTTGTAGAAGGCGATCAGGTACGCGGCCCCCACGTGCTGGTAGACAGGGAACAGCGGTATGTCGGGTGGCGAGCAGGGCACCCTGTCGTAGGTGTTCTGGATGCGCAGCGTCTGCGTCGCTGGGTCCTTCTCCCGGGGTTGGGAGTCATAAAGCTCGGCGAACGCGGGGTTGCCTACCGCCGGGCCGGCGTAGTTGTAATTGGAGTACGCGATGTCCCGGTAGCCCGACAGTGCCAGGTCAATGGTGAACAACTCGCACAGTGCAGCACCGAGGCTGTGGCCGGTGACGAGGAGTCGGTGGATTGGCCGCGCGGATGCGTGGTACTTGTCGAGAAGACCGAAAAGTTGCTTCTGCATGGACTGTGTGCCGCTCTCGGCTGTGTTGTAGATGCTCCAGAAGCCACGGGAGACCTTGGCCTCCGGCGGGGAAGGAGCCTGAAAGGGCACGAAGTCGTCCTGTTCCCAGAAGTCCAAATCCTCTAAGACGTCGAGCATGGAGTAGGTGCCACGGAAAGAGAAAATGTAGGTGTAGGGTGCCGCCTGCGAGCGAAAGACCACGCCGAAACACTCAACCTGGTTGAAAATGCTGAAAACCGTGTCGATTCCGGTCCAGTAATCTACCAGATCGTAGCCGGTGGGTGGGGTGACATTCCGCAGATTGCACTTGGCCGGAGCATGCGGGTCGAGCGCGTAGTATGACTCGATACTTGCGTCGATCAGCAGCGAAGCTATCGACGGGTCTATATTTGTGGTCACAGGCATTGGTAACTCCGCAGGTGGATAGTGAGTGGGTGTGCGGCCATGGTGAAGGTACGGTACCGCCCAGGCTCACGTGGTGTCTATTTAGGGTCCGATTGCGCTGCACCACGGTTCGAAAGTGAACGAAACCTGTCCAGCAGGCGATCCAAGGATGACCGCTAACTCTACAAGAGGCAGTCGTTTACTGTTACCAACTGGTAGAGGTGTCACTTATACGGAACCACAGTTCGGTTCGTAAGGTGGTGGTATGGCTGGACTGCTGCTATAGCAGCGCGTTCCCAGCAGCCATCTGTGTTCACCCAGGCGATCGTGAAAGGTCTGCGGACCGGAGCCGCGGACCGCAACGCCGACGGTGAAATCGATGCGAATGCGCGAACGTTCGGGCGGGCAGCCAGTCAGCACCGGGAAGGTGTTGACGAGACACTGCCGGTTGCCACGTCGACCCCGCGTACCCACCGGCCTGCGCAGGACTGGGTGACAGTCGGACGCCGTGCCGAGCGATCGCCAGCGCGCCTGACCACGCCGAATGGCAGGACCGGGGCCAGGCGTGCCGCAGTGTGGGCCTTCAGCGATGAACCGCCTGAGCGGCCACGGAATACTTCCGTCGCTGCCTAGGGTTCACAACAGCATGGCTACTGCTGTTGTTGCCGCGGCATACGGTGGGCCCGAAGTGTTGTCCGTGGTCGAAGCTGAGGTGCCCTCGCCCGGGCCGGAAGAGGTGACGATCGAGGTTCGCGCGGCGGGGGTCAACCCAGTCGACTACAAGCTCTATAGCGGGGCCTTTGGCAGCTCCCCGGACAACCTTCCGGTGCGCTTGGGACTCGAGGTAGCCGGAGTGATCACCGAGGTAGGGCCCGATGCGGTCGGCCCGTCGGGTCCGCTGTCGGTGGGGGATGAGGTCGTCGCCTATCCGACCCAAGGCGGCTACGCCACCGCCGTCACGGTGCCGGCCAAGGTGGTTGTACCTAAGCCCGTTGAACTGTCCTGGGAGCAGGCATCGGGCCTGTTGCTCGTCGGGGCGACCGCCGTGCACGCCGTGGCAGTGGCCAAGGTCAGCTCGGGCGACACCGTACTGGTCCACGGGGGCTCCGGCGCGGTAGGCCTGCTTGCCGTGCAACTGTCACTCGCCGCTGGAGCAAAGGTGGTAGCCACCGCCAGCGAACGCAACCAAGCCCTGGTGCGGAAAGTCGGCGCCGTCCCGGTGACCTATGGCCCGGGCCTGCTCGACCGAGTCAAGCAAGCAGCCCCCTGCGGGGTCACCGCCGCGATCGACGCGGTCGGCACCGACGAGGCGATCGATGTGTCGCTGGCGTTGGTACCCGAGCCGAGCAGAATCGTCTCGATCGCCGCATTCCACCGTGCCGACACCGGCATCAGGTTGATCGGCAACGGCCCAGGGGCCGACCCCGGCACCGAAATCCGCGCGAACGCCTGGCGCCAACTTCTCCCGCTGGCCGCCACCGGCAAGCTGACCCTGCTCCCCGCCAAGACCTACCCCCTCACCGAAGCCGCTCAAGCCCACACCCTCCTCAGCCAAGGCCATCCCAACGGCAAGCTTGTACTCCTCCCCGCACAGTGAGAGCGCACAAACCGGGCGGTAGTCGCCCTTGTGAGCAAGCGGAACAGCACTTCTGATGACCCGATCGCGAGCCGGAGGAGTCGATCAATGACATCGCACCAGGTTGGGACGCGCGCGCAGTGGGCCGCCGCCTACGCCGAACTGCGCGCCGAGGAGAAGGAGCTCACCCGCCGCACCGCAGCGCTCGCGGGCAAGCGCCAGGCGTTGCCGTGGGTG
>DATAWX010000171.1:0-20780 GCA_036266995.1 Pseudonocardiaceae bacterium
CCACACCTACTCGACCTACGACCGCGGCACCGAGGCACTCAACGCGACCTGGCAACTGCTCGACCGCGCACCGAAGGGCAGGGGCGAGAATTTCAACGGCTGGCCGCGCAAGCGCGACGAGTACGCGACCGCCTGATCCACACCGTCCTCATTTGATGACCTGTGTCGTGATCTTCGGGCGTGGTCGAGGATTTCGCGGGTCGCTTGTTCAGTCCTCGTTCAGGCGCAGGTGGTGCCGTCTATGCGTTCCCGGATCAGGTCGGCATGGCCGTTGTGACGGGCGTCTCGTCATGATCGGCATTATGCCAACGAGGCCGGACGATCATGCCGCCAGCTCGGGCGGAACCGGCCCAGGGTGTCACTGCTGTGAACCGGGGTGGAGATCACCGCGTCGAAAACCGAGTGGTTAGCCAGGGCCACGCGGTCGTGCTCCACGCGGAACCTAGGCAGAATGCCTGCGTGGATCTTATAGGCGTCCGTGAAGACATCCGCGCGGCGCTTGCTGATGGCCGTCCGGTCGTAGCCCTAGAGTCGAGCGTGATCGCCCACGGATTGCCGTCTCCAGTAAACGTTCGAGTAGCTCATTCACTCGAGGATGCCGTGCGGGTCGCCGGAGCAATCCCAGCCACCATTGGGGTGATCGCGGGACGTGTGCAGGTGGGCTTGGAGCCTGAGGAGATTGAGCGCCTCGGCGGGGCGGGTGAGATCCTGAAGTGCGCAGCCGGAGACCTTGGATGGGGGCTCGCCCAAGGCGCGGATGGTGCGACGACGGTCTCGGCGACGGTGTTCGCTGCAGCCGCCGTGGGGATCGACGTGGTCGCTACCGGCGGTATTGGTGGGGTCCACCGCGGGGATACGGGCGACGTCTCGGCGGATCTGCTCAGCCTCGCTCGCCATCCGGTCGCGGTGGTCGCGGCCGGCGCGAAGAGCATCCTGGACCTTCCAAGAACCCTAGAGGCGCTCGAGACGTTGGGCGTCCCGGTGGTGGGGCTCGGCACGCGGGACTTCCCCGCCTTCTACGCTCGCAGCAGCGGGCTCGTACTGGACAAGCACACGGAGCGGGCAGAGGACATCGCCCGGTTCTGTCTCATTCGCTGGCGTCGGCTCAGACAGTCGGGCGGCGTCCTCGTCGCCTGTCCCTGCCCTGAACAGCACGCACTTGAGGCCTCCGAGGTCGAGCAGGCAACGGCGCGGGCGCTTCGCGACGCGGCGGCGCACGATGTGAAGGGAAAGCGTCTCACTCCTTGGCTCCTGGCGGCAGTCACCGAGAGCCTCGGAGCGCGAACCCTCGCCGCTAATCACGCGCTGCTGCTGAACAACGCGCGGGTCGCTGCGAGCATTGCCACCACCCTGTGCGACCTCAGCGCCGCCTCGAGGTTCCTCAAGGGTCATTGATCGAGCGCGGTGGACCGCTGCGCACGTCCAGTGACACTCATCTGCCGATGAGCGGATGGTCGTGAATCGGTCCATCGATGTCGAGCACCTACCGCGTGGTTGATCAGCAGAGGATTAGCGGGAGCCAAGTAGTGTGATGATCTCATCGGGTGAGGTTGGGGGTGCAAGGAACGTGCCCTGCCCGATGTCGGCTCCGGCCGATTTCCACCAGTGGGCTTCGTTGTGGGTGTTGATACCGCGGATGATGATGGTGACCCCGCAGTCATGGAGCAGGCTGAACACGGCGGGGACAGCCCGGGCCACCGCGGAGCCATCGCTTGGTGGTTGTACAACGCGCTGCACCACGGTGGGTGCTATCGCGACCGTCCGCACCGGTAGGTCCTCCAGGTGGGCGACGTCTGCGACTCCGCCGAATTCGAGTAACGCGATGGATATGCCCATATCGGCGAGCACCCGCACATTGTCCTGAGCATCGTCCGACTCGGCGTCCAACGCCGACACCGGTATGCCGAGCTGCAGGCGTTCGGCAGCGAAACCCGTCTGCGCCAGTGCGCTGACGATGTCTGACACGAGGTCCGGGTCGTGTGACTGTTGCGGGGTGAGGTCGACATGCAGCAGCGGGGTTGCCTCGCTGCTGCGCTGCCGCCATGAGGCCAGCTGGTCACAGCTATTGCGCAGCATCCACTGCCCCAGTGGGCCCGCCAAGCCGTTGCGCTTCGTCAGTTCCAGACATTCTTGGTGCGACAGCGCTCCGGTGTGCGGGCGATCCCAGTGCAGCAGCGCTTGAATTGCCAGGATCGTGCTGTCAGCTAATTTCACCAGCGGTTGGTAGTTCAGGTGGATCTCGCCGCTTTCCCACGCGCCCGGCATCGCGGCGGCCAACCGGCACCGGGCGCGATGGATGGCATCACGCTGGGAGTCGAACATTCCCCACTGGCGTTGGCCGCTGCGCTTGGCGCGGTGCAGGGCAGCCTCTGCCGCGCGAAGCAGGGTCGCTGCTTCCCCACCGGGGCCGTGGTGCTCTGCGACGCCGACGCAGCTGGACACCGCCAGCCCGCTGTTGTCGATGTACACCGGCTCGGCGAGTTCGGAGTTGATGTTGGCGGTGAGGGTGGGGATGTCCGGTGTCGTTGGTGAGTTCTCGATGAGGATCGCGAACTCATCTGAACCAAATCGGGCAATTATCGCCTTTTCTCCTGCGACAACAGACTGTAACCGGCTAGCGACCGACTGTAGCACGTGGTCTCCGACCTGGCGTCCGAACGCATCATTGATGACGGCCAGGTCATCTATGTCCAGTTTGCACACGGTGATTCGTGAGTTTTGGTCGGCCCGTTCCAAGACGCTTTGCAGGGTTGACCCAAAGAATTGCTGATTCGGTAGACCGGTGAGCGCGTCATGCAGCGATTGCTGGCACAGTTGCTGTCCGAGCAGGTGCAGCTCGGTGACATCCTCTACGATCGTCACCTGACCTGTCGGCTCACCGTCCACATTGCGAAGCAGGGACACCGCGAGATAGATCCACGCCGGTTCCCCGTCCTTACCGATGAGTCGGATTCGCTGCGGCGACCGGAAACCGGTGCTCCTCCCGTCAACGAGTTTTTGACAGGCGGCCTTGACCGCGGGCACATCATCGGGGTGCAACAGCTCATACAGGGAGTGTCCAGCTGTCAGGTCACCGACGATCTCGCGCAAGGCCTGGTTGGTTTCCCAAACCTTGCCCTTCAGGTCGCTGATCGCGATTCCGACCGCCGAGGACGTGAACAGCTGCCGGAACTTTGCCTCGCTGAGGCGCAGTTCCCGTTCGGCGTCTCGCCTTGCCTTCAGCAGTGCCTGCTTGACCTATTCTTGCTGGTCGAAGGTTTGGGCGCGTAGTGCCGCGGCATAACCGGCCGCGACCGCCCCCAAGAGCGAGGCGACTTTGCCCGCGAGCCCCTCGATGCCCTGCAACTCGGGACTGGCTGGCAATCCCTGTCCGAGCACTTCCACCGTGCGGCTCAGGCCCTGCTCATCGGTGAAATGGCTCGCGACCAGTCGCTGGCCCACCATCCTGCCCGGCGCAGACGAGAACTGTTTGGCCCGCAGGCTGTCGAACAGTCGATCGAGCAGCTCACACAGCACGCGCTGGATCGCGACGGGCGACGTCGGCGTGTAGGCCGTGGTTCTTAGCGCCCTTTCCCATCGCCGCGCCAGCGCCAACCGCTCCGACGCAGTCGGAGCTAGGGATCCATGATCTTCCGAACGGGGTGGCGTCGTCATAGGTTATCAACAGAACACCCGATGATCACGTCAGGTGACCGACGTGAGGTCGGTTGGGTCGAAACTACCCTGAATGATCACTACGTGCTCCTCGGTCGCGGGTGGGGATCGGAAGAGTACCCCGAGCGTACTGCCAGAACCAGGCACCAGATCCAGTAGCCGTGGCTGGTTCCTCAACTGCCCTACCACAGTCGATCTGTACCTGGTGCCGCGTTGGGGGACTGGCTGGACCGCGATCATCTGGGCCACTGAAACGGACAGTAGGCTGCGGGGGATGGACAGTGAGCGCGTTGGATGGGTGCCAGAGAACATCGACGTGGAACTACCCAGCGCTGCCCGCGTCTATGACTACCTGCTCGGTGGTGGTCACAACTTCGCCGTCGACCGCGTGGTCGGCGAAAGGGTGCTCCAGGCGCTGCCCAACGGGCGGCAGATCGCCAGCGCCAACCGGGCGTTCTTACGTCGTGCGGTGCTGTACATGATCGAGCAGGGCATCACCCAATTCCTCGATCTCGGGTCCGGCATTCCCACCGTCGGCAACGTGCACGAGGTCGCGCAGGAGGCCAACGCGATGTGCCGGGTGGTCTATGTGGACAACGATGAGGTGGCCGTAGCCCACAGTCAGATGATTCTCGAGGGCAACCGAAACGCCACCGTGGTTGCTGCCGACCTCTGCCAGTCAGCGACGGTGCTCGGCGCGCCCGCCGTAAAACGACTCCTCGACTTCAACAAGCCTCTCGGGCTGCTAATGGTCGCCGTATTTCACTTTGTGCCGGATGAGAAAAGTCCCCTCGATATTCTCAGTCAGTACCGTGATGCACTGCCGACGGGCAGCCTGCTCGCGCTGTCCCACCTGACCGCCGACCAGAGACCCGTTGGAATGTCCGCTGTGGTCGAGGCGATGAAAAACAGCCGAGATCCGATGTACTTCCGATCATACGACGACGTCGTTGCCATGTTCGACGGCTTCGAACTCATAGAGCCAGGAGTGGTCGACGCTCCACAGTGGCGGCCCGACCGGGACAGTTACGAAACTGGCCCTCTGGGCATCTACGCGGGTCTGGGCCGTAAAGCGCTGGCTGTGCCCCAGTCGACCCGGTAGCCGCAGTGTCGACCCTGGGTGGCAGGTCGGGGTCAGGTCCGCGGGTTCATCGTCCAGATCGCGGACTGGGAACGCCTCGACCGGACGTAGCGCTCGATCTGGTCCACGGCGTCGGTCGCGAGGATCTGGCGTCGCCGGCTTCGGCACCATCAGCATGAGCTGCAGCGGTCTTGACGAGAAACGGACGTTCCCCTACCGTCACCGCGATGGGCAACGACCGTTTTCCGACTATGGGCGAGGGGAGGCGATGGCGGCTAGTGGGTTCAGCCCCGGCGTCTACTCGGTAACGACGCTCAGATCGGAGAGACCCGTCTCATGGACACCGCTGGAGTCGCTCTTCACAGGGAGCGCCAAAAGCAGACCCGCACCGCGTCGGTATCGGTCGCGCCGCGGCCAACCACGGGCGCGGTCCATCGACTGGCCGGATGGCGGCGAACCCTGTGCCCCGTCTGTATTGTCGGGGGCGTCGTGTGGTGGGTGTCATGAGCCGGGCATCGTTGACCGGAGTCGACTTGTCTGAGTGGATCGCGCTGCGACGGATCAGCAAAGGCCACGTGGTGAAGCTGGGTACGCACTGGATCCAAAACGGCCGCCGAGTGCCGTATTACGTCGCTGACGCCCTCGCCATGTTGTGCGCGGATGGGCTGGTGGCGCTGGCCGACCAAGACCCGCCGAGTGCCGTGCTGACTGACACCGGGGCCGCCCGCTACCAGCAGCTGTGCCCGCGGCAGACCGCCTGCCGGGTCCCAAAGCCGTAGTTCAGTGGCCGTGCTGGATGGCATCTACGTGCTGGAGCAGGGGCTCGCCGAGTGAGAAGCTGGATTCTTGCTGATTAACCGGTCGAGCTCGAGCAGTGCTGCGGCGGCCGAACGGCCCCGTTCCGCCGCCGCAACGTCATGCTCGACGTGCGCGGTGATAATGGCTCCCTCGACGAGCAGCATCAGCCGATCGGCCAGCGTGGTGTGGTCGGTGACGCCGGCACCCGCCGCCACGTCCAGCAGCAGCGCGCGGAGCGCTACTTTGTGGTCGCGGGCGATGGACCTGGCGGTCGGACTGGCGGCGAGTTCGCCGGCGATGTTGATGAATGCGCAGCCGTTGTAGTTGGGTTGGGCGAACCACTGGCCCAGCGCGTCAAACACGGCCAACACGCGCGCTGGACCCGGCTCGGCAGTGTCCACGGCATCACGTAGCCAGTTGAGCCAGCGCTGATCCCGACGCCGCAGGTAGGCCTCGATCAGGCCGTCTTTGGAACCGAAGTACGTGTAAAGAGTCTTGGTAGCAACCCCGGCCTCGGCTACCACCGCGTCGACCCCGACCGCCCGCACACCCCGGTTATAGAACAGTCGCTCCGCGGCATCTAGCAGCCGCTGCAAGACATCGGGGTCGAGAGTCGGGCTCATTGCACGTGAGTATACGGCACTGCGGGCTTGACGGAAAACGCTCGTTCCCATACCGTCGCTGGCGGAGAATTGGCGTTTCCCCGCCGAGGGGGCGAAGGGTGGGAGATGGCCAGGAGCGGGTTCCGGCTTGGGATCTATGTGTTCAAAGACGTTGAGATCGTCGACTTCGCGGTGCCGCACGGGGTGTTCGCCGTGGCTCGGCGGTTCGATCCCGAGCTTGAGGCGTTCCTCGTCGCGGACGCGCTTCGGTCGGTACAAGCCCAGGCTGGCTTCACCGTGCTGCCCAACTACTCCTTCAGTGACCAACCCACAATGGATGCGTTCCTCATCCCTGGTGGCTTCGGTACCCGCCAGGAAATCCACAACAGGCGGCTGCACGAGTTCATTCGCAGCCAGCCGGAGGAGACGTTGCTGACCAGCGTGTGCACCGGCTCCTGGATCTACGGGAAGATGGGTCTGCTCGACGGCATCCCCGCGACCAGCCGCAAGGAGCCCGATCCCATCGAGGCAAAGCCGCCGGGAAAGGTGCCGATCGACCGGCTCGCCGACCTCGCGCCGGCATGCAGGATCAGCCGCGCCCGAGTAGTCGACGCCGGCCGGATTATCACCTCCGGCGGTATCACCTCCGGCATGGAGCTGGGCTTCCACCTGCTGCGCCGGGCTGGCTACGCCGAGGATCTGATCGGCGAGGTCGCCCGGGTCATGGAGTACGAGAACGCCTACAAGCTCTACAAGGACGATCTGGAGAGGGTCCAGCCACCGCGGAGTTGACCAAAAACGCCCGTTCCCCTACCGTCACTCGGGCGGAGAACGGGCGTTTCTTGACTGACGGGCGAGGGCGGGCCACTGGCCTAGCCGGTCACCGAACAGGCCGGCTGTCTCGACGCCGCGGGTGGTTGTGCTGTGACCGATGACGTGTCAACGCGTGGTGCTGCGACCAGTAAGCGGAGCTTACCTCGCAAGAGAGGGGGTGCCGCGACCCGTGGTAACCGATAGCCCTGATGTGATGCTCGCGAAACGACTGCTCGACCATGCCAAGCTGTGTGGCTTTAAATTCCGGCGCGCCGCCCCGGGAGAGGATGCGCCGCTGGTGGGAAACCGAGCGAGCGGTGACTGGGTGGACTTGATCCACATCGAGGGATTCAGCCACGACTGCTTTGCCTGGCGAAAACCGATATCAGCGCTGATCGTTCCTGAGGACTCAAGGATGGAACGTTGGGTGGATGGCAGTGCACTCGATGTGCTCAACGAGGTGTTGACCTGGGAGCTGGGTCCTGGACCGACGTAGCGCAGGACGGCGCTGCGGCAGGGCCTGCTGGACACTAGCGAGTCCCACGGCGCTGTTGTGGCCACGGGCGGAGTTCGCTGGCCTGTTGCGGCGCTGACCCGAACTCGCCAAGGCCTACGGTTCCAGTTGGGTGCTCGGATCCTGGCATACCCATCTAACGCTGCTAGCCGGTTGTGTCGATGACTGGCCGCCTACGCTAGCCGGCGAGAGCGTCCAGCCTGCGGCCCTGCTAACGACCAAGGCCTCCCGATGACATGCTGATCACCGAAACTGAGCTGTCAGCGCGCAATCCTGCACAGCCACCGCTCAGTTTCGGCGATCATTGGAGGATTGCGCGTGCCTTTGACCGAGAGGCTCATCTGACCGCGCGTCCGGAACCTGACTGACGTGCTTGAGGTTCGGCGCCGTGGACCTGGGCGCATCGCAGCCGCTACCTACGGCAAGTTGCCTCCCTGCGCAGGCACATTGCTTCACGCGTGCCGAATTCGTTCAGGCTGCTTCCCGATCGTCGTGTTCACGGTCTCGGCTTTGTCAGGGCTGTGGGCGGATCCGCCACCCGATCCCGAGCCAGACCCGCCGCCCTTACCGAATCTGCGCGGTGACATTCCCCGTTCTTCGCGAAGTAGCTCATCAAGCTCAGCGCCTTGCACCATACCGGTTTCCAACAGTCGGCTGGCGACGAGCTCAAGCCGTGCCTGCCGGCCCCTGAGATATGCTTCGACGTGATCCCTGATCCCGATGGTATCGTTGATTCCTATTTGTCGACACAACCGGTGCGCCAACAGCAACTCATCAAGCTCAGGTGATATAGCCACTGAAGGCAATCTCCTGAAGACCACCTTTTCCGCGAACGGACCGCCATACAGAACCCATACCCGGTCGAGTTCCGATGGCTTTTTGCAGAGTCGCATCCCGCCCTCGCCGTCGTTACTGTGCAGTTCAATGACGGCGACGACAAGGCCACGGGAGGTAGCAACGAGGGCATGGCCGGCTTCATGCACGGCCGCCCTGTTCCGTTCCGTATCCGCAAAGCCCATGCCGGAAGCGTAGCCTTAGTCGAATCACCACCCGTCAGGGGACCTAGTCGCTCACCGGTGCACCGTCTGGTGTCCGGCGTCGGTTCCAGGCATTCAAGCGCACCTGGTATCGGTGGTGCTGCTGCCCATGACTCCGGCGACTCGACGGCTGAGGTCGTCGACGTGACGCGGATTCAGGAGCGAAGGTCTCAGGTGAGAGCGCCGCCGTCCGCGACCCCGGATAACTTCTCGAGCATCTGTTCGACGGTTACTGGCACGGTGAAGCCGGTGGGTCCGACGCCGACGCAGGACCAGCGACCGTCGCTGACGACGGGTATGCCGGCGTTCGCCATGCTTTCCACGAGGTCACCGGGGAGATAGCTGTGGCGCCGGTCCCAAACCCGCTGCCGGTCGGCGGAGTCGAGTTGGGCCCACCACTGTTGGGTGAGCTGAGTGGAGTTGTTCACTGCTGAACCACCTGCTCCAATATTCGTTGTTAAGGTCTGCATCAATTTGCGGTCGTGCCGGCTCTGCTTGCTGGTCCCGGATGCGGCGTCCGCTGCCTCCCGGTTGGCTCGATCATGCGTGTCGTGGATCGAGGAGTCCTTCACCTGAGCAGGCATCCTCGTACACTCCTCGGGTCTGGAGGAAAAGACGGCGCACCTCTACTGCCCGTGTCAACGCAACATTGTTACAACCGTCATTGTAGGTGACGGTAGATAAAATCTAGGTTACCGTGCACGTTAATTAGTTATACTCTTTGTGAACAGTCGGTCCGTTGGCCGGTAGTCGCCGCGCGCCTTTTGTGACTCGATTCATAGCGCTTTTGTGACTGACTTCACAAGATGTGTCTATCCAATTTCGTGATCGTTTGGGTGAGGCGATCACGCACACGTCCCAGCCGTCAGATTGGGCTAGGTCGACGAGTTTGCCGATATCGCGCGCGGCACGGGAGCCGGTGACGAGGGCGTAGAGCACGAGCTGGCCGTTGTCGTTCATGCTACATAGCGTCGCGACTGCTACTCCTCGTCCTCGAATGACCCGAGGTGCCTGTCGCCGTCCGGCTGCACAGGCGGACCGGGATCGCGTCGTAGCCGCGCAGTACGCGGGTGGGACGCCGGTGCAGGGCACCGTACAGCGCGAGATCGGGGAATCGGCGGAACAGTGTCTGCAACCCGACCTCACCTTCCAGGCGGGCCAGCGCGGCACCAACGCAGTAGTGGACACCGCTGGAGAACGCCACGTTCTGGTCCGCCTCGGGACGTTGCACGTCAAAGCGGTTCGGGTCGGGAAAGACATCGGGATCGCGGTTCGCGCCGCCCAGTAGCAGGACGATCAACGAACCCGCTCGCACCGGATGACCGGCCACCTCGGTGTCGTGCAGCGCGACCCGCCCGGTGCGCTGCACGGGCGAGTCGTAGCGAAGGATCTCCTCCACCGCGCCAGGCCATCGCTGCGGTTGGGTTCGCAGCACGTCGAGTTGATCGGAGTGGCGCATCAGCAGGACGGCGCCGTTGCCCAGCAGGTTGACCGTGGTCTCGAAACCGGCGGCGAGCAGCAGCATCGCGATGCTGCTCAGCTCATCGAGGGTGAGCTGGCCGCCCTCGTCGTGCGCGGTCACCAGGGCGCTGAGGACGTCGTCCCGGCGAGCGCGGCGGATCTCGTCGAAGTGGCCGAGCATCCAGCGGTGCAGCGCGGCCAGGTCGCGTTCGGAACGGCGGAAGTCGCGGTAGCTCAATCCGAGGTCCAGCGACAACGCCGCGCCAGCGCCCCACTCGAGGAACTGGCGACGCATCGCGACCGGTGCACCGAGCATCTCGGCGATCACGGTGGCCGGCAGCAGGCTGGCGTAACGCTGCACCAAGTCCACGGTAGGAGCGCCAGCGATCTCGTCGAGCAACTCCTCGGCGATCTCCTGGATACGGGGGCGCATGGCGGCGATGGCCCGCGTGCTGAACGCCCGGGTGACCAGCTTGCGGTAGCGGGTGTGCACGGGAGGGTCGGTCACCAGCATCGATGGTGGCTCGATAGGCCCCAGTACCGCGCGGCCACCGAGCTTCATGCCCAACCGGAGAATCCCCGGTATCTGCCCCAATCGCATCTGACCAAAGTCCGGGCCGCGCAGTAGGGCCAGGCAGACGTCGTGGTGCGCTGACATCAGGGCGAGTCCGCTCGTGACGATGCGGCCCTGCGCGCGCAGCTCGTCGTAATAAGGGAACGGGTTCTCGCGGATCGCCGGGTCGATCATCAGTCGGGAACCGAGGTCACCGGCCCGCACCTGGCGCTGCACCGTTCGCCTGATCAGCCCGTGCCGGACCACCCACCGGATCCTGCGTCGTAGCGCCATCGCGCCCTCCACTGCCGACCCCGCAATCCCAGATCTAAACAAACGTATGTACAGCCTAGCTGACGTAACGAACCGGTCAAGTGGAACCATTTGGCAGTCTGGGCCCCCTGGAGGTCGCCAACTGGAGCCTTTTGGCGCGGGCTGCGCCCTGGAAAGCTCGTACGATTCTGGGCATGCTGGCTGATCACATCATCGTCGCGACGACCACGATCAGCGAAGAAGTGGCCCGCGCTCTCGCTGCCGGAGCGGTCGACGCCAAGCTTGGCGCGTGCGCCCAGATCATCGGGCCGATCACGAGTGTGTTCCGGTGGAACGGCGAGGTGCAGACTGAGCAGGAGTGGCGGTTAGAGATCAAGACCACTGCCGACCGGGTCGCCGCTCTCACCGAGCACATCAAGCACAACCACAGCTACGACCTACCCGAGATCATTGCGATCCCGATCACCGGTGGCAGCACCGAATATTTGTCTTGGTTAATAGCAGAGACGCGGGCTGAGCCGTTGTGAGCTACGCAGCGTAGCTGGTGACTGTCAGCTTGCTACCTGGAGCAGCTCCAAATTCCGCCAAATAGGTGATTGTGCAGCCCGGCCTTTCTTCGCTGGGCGACTTCTGGCAGCTTTCGTAAGGCATATATAGCCTAACCTAACCCAAATAGCTGACGAACTTCTGGCATTCGGAGGCTTAGATGTTGACCATTAGGTGGCGAAGCGCAAGTCTGATGCTGGTGGCTATCAGCGTTGTTGCACTTCCAAGCTGCTCCAGTGGTGGCGGCACGTCAGCGGCTCCGTCGACTACGTCGGCTGCCGCACTGGCGCAGCGGCCGGCGACGGCGGCGGAAGTCGCGACGAATATGCGCAAGATCGAACAGATCGCCCAGCAAGTTTCCCAGTCTGCGGGTACCAACAAGGCCAAAGCGGTCAGCCTTGACGCTCAGATCGAGCCGTTATGGAGGCCGATCGAGGCCACCGTCAGGCTCAACGACCAGGACACCTACCTCGCGCTGGAGGACGGCTTCGCGGCGCTGGAGCAAGCGGCCAACGAAGGGAATGCGGCGGTGGCGGCCAAGGGTTCCGCCGGGATCACGTCGACGGTGCAGGCTTACCTAGCGAAGTACTCGGGATGATCGGACGCCGACTGCTCGGGTTTCTGCTGGCACTCGCTGTCCTGCTGCCGGTTGTGACACTACTCAGCGCTGCACCCGCTAGCGCGGCACCGCAGGTTGTCGCCCAGCAGCAGGCGACCACGCGTGAGGAGGCGATCCGCCAGCTGGCCATGGTGCGCGCGTCGATCGACCAGACCCTGGAGCTGGTCAAGCAAGGTGATATCGAGCGGGCCTATACGCAGGCCAGGACCGGATACCTGGACCACTTCGAGTACGTCGAGGTGGCGCTGCGGGTGGTGGCTCCCGATCTCACCGCCGACGCCGAGACGAAGTTCGCGGAGATTCGCGGGCTGATCAAGTCTGGCGCGCCGGTTGATGCGGTGCGGACGAATATCGTCGAGTTGCGGAGGTTGATCGATGACACCGAGCGGCGGCTGACCGATACCGGATTCGACGCGGCCGCGGTGGTGGCCGGGCAGTCATTTCTGATCATCTTCCGGGAGGGTCTGGAGGCAGTTCTGCTGCTGACCGCCTTGCTGGGCTACCTGGAGGCCACCAAGGCCACCCGGTACCGCAAGCCCATCGCGTGGGGAGTGGCCATCGGCCTGGCCGCCACGGCGGTGACATACCTGATCCTGCGCTTCGTTCTCGCTCTGCTGCCGGTCGGGCGGGAGGTGCTGGAGGCGGTCGTCGCCACCGCCGCCGTCGCGGTGCTGCTGTACATCTCGTTCTGGCTGATCGCTCGGCTGGAGCACCGTCGATGGATGGAGTTCCTGCGCAGCCGGCTGTTCAACGCCGTATCGGTCGGCTCGACCACGGCGCTGGTGTTGGTGGGGTTCACTGCGATGTACCGGGAGGGCTTGGAGACCGCGCTGCTCTACCAGGCGCTGGTCGAGTTCGGCCAGGGGCTGGGCTGGTGGATCGTGGTCGGGCTGGTGGTCGGCCTCGGCGCACTGGCGGTGGTGTCCTACCTGATCTTCCGGCTGGGCCGGCGGCTGCCGGTGAAGACATTCCTGGTGGGCGCCGTGGTGCTGTTGATGGCGACGTCGGTGGCCTTCCTCGGTAACGCGGCGCGAAGCCTGCAGACCGCCGATCTGATCGGCCTCACCCCGCTGTCCGGAGTGCCGCGCGCGCCGATCTTTCTGTCCCAGGCGTTGGGTTACTGGCCCAGCATGCAGACGCTGGACAGCCAGGCGGTACTGATCGCGGTCTATGCGTTGGGGGCAGGGTGGTTGTTGATGGTGCGGCCCCGCCGGGCGCGGGAGGCGCGATGGGTGTCCGGGTAGGCGCCGACGTCGGTGGCACCTTCACCAAAGCGGTCGCGATCGATTCGGTGACCGGTGAGCTCGTTGGCCGCGCGGTGGTCCCCACCACTCACGATCACCGCGACGGGGTGTCTGCGGGCGTGGTCGACGTGGTCGCGAAGCTGGTTGCCGAAGTGGGTGCAGAGTCCATCGAACTGGTCACCCACTCCACCACGCAGGCGGTGAACGCATTGCTGGAGGGCGATACCGTGCCGGTTGGTGTACTGGGTATGGCCCGGCCCCCTTACCTGCGCAAGGCCCGCAACCGGACCACGATCAGCAGGGCCATTGCCCACGAGTTCCTCGATCTGTCCGCCGGCTTCGATGCCGGCGTGGCCCGCGAGGCGCTGATCAGGCTGGCCGACGCCGGCGCCCAAGCGGTGTGTGTGGCCGACCCCACCCTTGACGTGCGGGGCGAAGCGATCCTGGTGAACGGCTCGGCTGGCGAGGGGGCGCTGGAAGCGACCATCGGATCGGTGGTCTCCCGGCATGTCCGCACTGTCGGGCCGATCAGGGCGCAACCGACAACCTGGGTGATTCAAGACGGTCGGATCCGGGAGCTGACCGACCCGAACGCGATCGCGGACACGGTCGGCACCGGCGCCGCCGCGGTGATCGTTGGGTGCGCCTGACCATGGCTCTTTACACGCCTCAAGCTCAGCGGCGCCGGCAGATGGTGATCCTCGCTATAGCGGCGCTCATCCTCGGCGGCATGCTGGGCGGGTTGGTTGGCCGCTTCATCGCACCGACGCCCGCGGACCGGGTGGCGACGGTGCGTGAGCAAGCCCGGCAGACGTCTTCGCAGCTCCGCGTGCTGTCGTTGCACGTCGACGCCGGGGCGGCGTCATTGGGAACCGGCGGCGACGCGGGCGCCGGTCTCGCCCTGCAGCGCGCCAACGCCGATCTCATGCGAGCGCTGGAGCAGGCCCCGTGGATCACCGCGCAAAGCCGCGCCGCGCTCAGCACGCACTTACACGACCTGGAACGCACCGCAAGCTCCGGAGCGGCAACGAAGCCGTTCGCCGCCGATGTCGACAGCCTCGCCACCGAGATCGACGCCACGTTCGGCCTCAGCCCCGCGTCCTGAACGCAGTGATCACTTTCCTCGGTAACGGGAATGCGCCGGCCAGTGGCACCGGTTGACCACTGTGCCACCATCAGCGTGGCTACCAGGATTAGGTGGTGTTGTGGAGGCGGAACCGAAACTGAGCTCCGCGAGCCCTACACCGGTGATTTCGCGGCTGCCTCGCGAGGTTTGGGTCCTGGTCGTAGTCAGTTTCGTGATTGCTCTCGGCTATGGAATCGTCGCGCCGGCATTGCCGACCTTCGCCCGCAGCTTCGACGTCAGCGTCACGGCGGCCTCGATCGTGGTCAGCGCTTTCGCGTTCATGCGGCTGGCATTCGCGCCGGTCAGCGGCAAGCTGGTGTCGGCGTTGGGGGAACGCCCGGTTTACGTCTGGGGCATCATCGTGGTCGGCTTGTCGACCGGCGCGTGCGCATTCGCCGCGAACTACTGGCAGCTGCTGATATTGCGCTCGCTGGGCGGTGTCGGATCGACCATGTTCACCGTCTCGGCCGTCGCGCTGCTGATCCGGCTCACCCCAGCGCCGCTGCGCGGGCGGTCCACCAGCCTGTGGTCCAGCAGCTTCCTGCTGGGCGGCGTCACCGGACCGTTGGTCGGCGGTGGGCTGATCGGCCTCTCGCTGCGCGCGCCATTCGTCGTCTATGCGACGGCGCTGTTCGTCGCCGCTGCGGTGGCTTGGCTGTTCCTCCGGCGCTCGTCGATGGCGAGCGTGGTACGGGTGGGAGACGTCCCGGCGCTGACGGTACGTGCGGCATTCGCTCACCCGGCGTACCGTGCCGCGTTGGCCTCAAACTTCGCCAACGGCTGGGCGGTGACAGGCGTGCGGGTCTCGCTGGTGCCGCTGTTCGTCGTCGAGGTGCTGCATCGCGCGGAGTCCCTTGCCGGGGTAGCACTCTCGGTTTTCGCCGGGGGAACCGTGGCCGTGTTGATGTTCTCCGGCAGGCTCGCGGATTCCCTCGGGCGCCGTCCACCGATGCTGATCGGGCTGGTCGTCACCGGTGGCGCGACGATCTGGCTGGGTTTCACCAACGGGGTACCGGAGTTCCTGGCCGCCGCGCTGATCGCGGGTGCCGGCACCGGACTGGTCACGCCGGCGCAGGGGGCCACGGTTGCCGACGTGATCGGCTCGCAGGCCAAGGGTGGCCCGGCGCTGGCCGTTGCTCAGATGACCGCCGATATCGGCGCGATACTCGGCCCGATCGCGACCGGGCTGCTCGCTGACACGCTGTCCTACTCCGCGGCCTTCGTGCTGACCGGCGGCGTCTCGCTAGCCGCGGCAGCGGTCTGGCTGCGCTTGCCCAAGCTCCTGGCGCCGAAGGACGCTCAGCGCACACCGATTCCGATCAGCGCCCCGACGAGGTAGGTCGCCACTGCGGCGATCGCGCCGAATCCCACCTGGCGCAACCCGCTGAGCCACCACGGGCGGGTGGTGAACCGGGATGAGAGCGCCCCTGCCAGGAACAGCCCAGCCACACCGGCGGCGAGACCCAGGATCAGCGAGGCGAAGCCGAGCAGGTAGGTGATCAGCGGGACCAGCGCGCCGATCGCGAAGCAGACGAACGACGAGCCGGCGGCCACCCACGGGGACGGTTGATCGTCGGGGTTGACGCCGAGCTCCTGGCTGATGTGTACCCGGACCGCCAGCGACGGGTCGGCGTGCACCTCGTCGGCCAACAGTTGTGCGGTCTTCCGGGTCAGACCCATCTGCATGAAGGAGTGGACCAGCTCGGCCTTCTCCGCAGTCGGATGCCGGCGCAGCTCATCTCGTTCGGTGATGACCTCGGCGCGCACCGAGTCGTTCTGCGTCTCGACCGATGCGTACTCCCCGAGCGCCATCGAGAACGCGCCTGCCACCAGCCCGGCCATCCCGGTGAGCACGATCAGATGACGGCCCGCACCGCTGGCGCCCACTCCCGCGATCAGCGCGATGTTGGTCACCAGACCATCCATCGCGCCGAATACGGCCGGTCGGAGCCACCCGCCCGACACGTCTTGGTGGACGTGCCCAATCTCATTGCCTGGCTCGACAGCCATCACGTATCCCCGCACCTCAGCGACGCCCCTGTCACCACGGTACGGAGTGCACTGGGCCGGGGCGGTAGTCAGGTTCGCCTCGCGATGGGCAGCCTCACCTCCTCTCCGAGGGAGTGGCTAGTCTCACCGGGTGGCTCGCCTATCCCGCCCCGCCGCCGATGCGCTGGGCACCGTGGTACGGCTGGGACTGGCGGCGGTGTTTCTGACCTCCGGAGCTCTCAAGGTCGTCGACCCGGCGCAGACCCGGATTGCGGTGCGCGCTTACGAGCTGTTGCCGGCTGGCCTGGTCGGGCCGGTCGCCACCGCATTGCCGCTGGTGGAACTGATACTGGGAACCCTGCTGTTGGTGGGGGTATTCACCCGGTGGGTAGCCCTCGGCTCGGGCGTACTGCTGCTAGTGCTGATGGCGGCGGTCGCACAGGCCTGGGCTCGCGGATTGTCAATTGACTGCGGGTGCTTCGGCGGTGGGGGAGCTGTGGCCAAGGGGGACACGCGTTACCCGCAGGAACTCGCGCGCGACGCCGGTACCTGGCTGCTGGCGTTGTGGCTGGTGGTGCGGCCCAGGACGGCGCTGAGCGTTGACGGGTGGCTGCGCGCGGAGCCGGGAGCGCAGTGGCGCACCGCCGGGAATCCGGTCAAATGAGCAAGAAGGGACGTGTCGTGGGCAGCGGCGAACGGGCCGAGAACAAGCGTAAGCGGGAGGCTACGCAGGTGGTGAGTGCCGCCCGCGGGGCTGGGGGAGGCAACCGCGGGATGATCGCGGGGATCGCCATCATCGTGGTGCTCGCCGTTGTCGTCGGGGTCGGGCTATGGCTGCAGAACCGCAACAAGCCGGGTGCCCTGCCGGTGGCGATCCCCGCCGTCGCTGCCGGGGTGCAGTACCCGGTGGCAGCGCAGGGCGACACCATCGTGACCGGAAGCCCGCAGGCGCCGGTGACCATTGACGTCTACGAGGACTTCATGTGCCCGATCTGCGGGCAGTTCGAGAAGCTCTACCATCAGCGGCTCGCGCAAGCCGCCGCGGACGGAAAGGCCAAGGTGGTCTACCACCCGGTCGCCATCCTCGATGAGCTCTCGGCCCCGACCGGGTACTCCACGCTCGCCGCCGGCGCGACCTACTGCGCCACCCAGGCCGGTATCTTTCCTCGCTTCCACGACAGCCTGTACGCCGCGCAGCCGACAGAGGGCGGTCACGGGTGGACCACCGCCCAGCTCCAACAGCTTGGCCGCTCCCTGGGAGCCGGCCCCGCCTTCGCGGGGTGTGTGCAGGCCGGTGCGAACCAGCGCGTCGCCACCGCGACCGCGAACGCCAGTCATTACATCAGCGGGCTGCGGCCCGATCACCGGTTCGGCACTCCCAGCGTCGTCGTCAACGGTGCGATCATCGACATCAGTGACGAGGGATGGCTGGACCAAGCACTGAACGCCACCCGACGCTGACTCAGGGTCCTCTTGGGGGATCACCGCTGGCCTCGTGTACCGTGACCTACGCGCCGCGGTGGGCCGTGGTGATCGCTTCGGGGCTGTAGCGCAGCTGGTAGCGCACCGCACTGGCAGTGCGGGGGTCACGGGTTCGAGTCCCGTCAGCTCCACCGATGAACGCCCAAGTCACTGAACTGGGCTTTCGTGTTTTTCTGGTGTGCGAGTCCCCTCTTCTGGCGACCGCTACGGAAGTAGAGATGTCAACACTGCATCCCGTTCACGCCGCATGAGTGGGTGCCGTCCGACCATGCTGCGATTGGGCATCTGTCCGTACGCGCGAACCGGCCCCGAAGTGAACCGCCTCGGTGCAGTGGCACGCGGAGCGGTGTCAGCGGTTGTTGTACTCGTCATCGGTAACGTGCTCTGTCCGGTCTGCTTCGGTCGTTGTCGCTGGGGACGGCTTCGGTGATGGCCAGGTGGGTCATGAAGCGGTCGGGGTCAGCGCCGTGCCAGTGCCATTGTCGGCGGGCGTATGGATGGCGTCGCCAGCGCGGATCTTCTTGATGTCGCCGCTACGGGACGGGACGAGCCCCTTGCCTTCGGCGACGTAGAGGGTTTGCCCGACGGCGTGGGAGTGCCACGCGGTGCGGCCGAGGGCGTAAACCGGAGCCCGGGCCTGAGCGTGCCGGGTAGGGGTCGCCGGTGCCGGCGGCTATGGGTCATGACCGCTGCACAGGCCATACCGGAGCCGCAAAGGCTGATGACGACGGCATCGCCGGCGGTGGTTCGTGCTGCGCTGCTGCCAGAAGACGTTGCCCACTTCGATGAACAGTGGCGTGCGGTCATGGGGGCTGCTACTGATTCCTACGACCTGGGCGCCGTGCACCATCTCCTCGACTATTGGCGGCAGATAGCTCGCCTTACCGTGGGGCTGGGACAAGCCGGTTATCGCCAGATGTTGGCGCAGGCTGAGCGCACTGCGCGGACCGGGGAGATGCCAGCCGACTCGGTGCCGATCGAGGAGGTTCGGATCCGGCTTGCCGCCCGGATCGCTGCCGGGCCTCGCTGATCATCCCCGGATGTATCGGATTGTCGTCGATCAGGAGACTGGGGAGCAGATCGATGCTCTGCCGTACGAGGCCTTGGTGCCACTGGCCGACCTGCTCGATGTCCTGACGATCGCGCCGTGGAACGGCGATCCGATCAACAACTCCCATCCGGGGGGTCCGTTCCTGGCCCTCGACCGGCCTTTAGACGATCGCCAGCAAGCCGAAGTGCGTTCGCTGTCCACCCGCGCGACGATCACCGCCACCAGCTTCATCAACGATTATCACTGGGGCAACTTTCGGGGCGATCCAAACCGGATGATGGAGCGCTACTACGACGCGCACCTGTATCTGACCAACTGGGGAACGCACCGGATCATGCTCCGCCTGCCGCGTGATCTGCTCGACATCGATGTCGCCGAGGACCACTGTGTCGGCGACAAGTGACAATCTGGACTACAGGTAAGTTCCTCGTACTCGACATGACCAGCGAGGACAACTCCGGTGACTGGGAGTACGACCCCCAGGGAAAGCTGTCAGCCATCGTCGGCGCCCGCACCGAACTCGCCACCGGCGACCTCCGGCCGCTCTATCTCGTACGAGATGGCTGACGATCCCGGCCAGCTCGCCGCCTGGGTGACAAACCTGCCTCACGCTGAGAAGAACCGGCTCCTACTGCGGGTCGTCGAAGATCACGCTGTGACCGTGCGGATGGAGATACTTCGCCGATTCCGCGACGAACACACCACGAACATCCCCGACCCACCCCGCCGAACCGTGGCAGATCTCCTCGACGGCGCAGCACAGCGGCGGACCGACCGAGAGCGCCAGGCAACCCCCCGACGTGCTGACCAGGAAGCGCGCCACGAGAAGGCACGTGCCCTCGCCCGCGAACAACGACTGGACGAGCTTGCCCGCACTGAAGACGCCGCGTCCCTCTCTGTCAGGCTCGTCTGAGACACCTTGGTGTTAGCGGTTCACTGCAGAGGGCGTGATCGGAGACCCTGGTGTTTGTGTCTACGGAGGAGCGTGGCGGCGGAGTTGTCGGCGGTGGGCGGGGTGAGTCGTCCTCGCCGTCGGGGCCGCGGTCGGCGGAGGGACCGTCGCTGCGTCCGGTGCGTCGCTCGTTGAGCCCGGAGTACAAGTTGGCGATTGTCACGGAGTATGAGAACGCGCCGAATGGGGAAAAGGGTGCGATCCTGCGTCGGGAGGGTCTGTATTCGTCGCATGTGATTGAGTGGACCCGGGCCCGTGATGCGGGGGCGTTGGAAAGGACGGCTGACTCCCGGCGGCCGGAGAAACAGCCGAAGCGGTCAGCGGAGGCCGCTGAGTTAGAACGACTCCGGGCTCGGAACGCGAAACTCGAGGCCGAGTTAAAGAAGACCCGGACCGCGTTGGACATCATGGGAAAAGCTCACGCGCTCTTGGAGCAGTTATCCGAGAGCGCGGACGACCAGGAACCACCGATGCCGCCGAAGAAATCATGAACACCGCGTTCGGTGAGTTGCGTGCCGTGGAGATGCCTATCACCGTGGCGTGCGCGTTGACCGGACGGTCCCGGGCTACCCATTATCGGCGGGTCGACCCGCTCGGGGTGGCCGCGCTGGGACCGGTGCACGGGCCCTGGTTGGCGCGGGGGCTGCCGCCCTCGACGATCACCGGTGAGGAACGGGCCCGGGTCCTGGCGCTGGTGAACTCCGAACCCTACCGAGACCTGGCGATCGGGCAGGTGTGGGCGCGGGAGCTCGACGAGGGCCGCTACTGATGCTCGGAGTCGAGCATGTACCGCATCGCCCGCAACGCCGGGCAGAGCAGGGAACGTCGGACCCAGGCCAGCCACCCACCCCGAGTCCGGCCCGAGCTGGTCGCACACGGCCCCAGCGAGGTGTGGAGTTGGGACATCACCGCGTTGAAAGGACCACAAAAAGGCCACTGGTACAAACTGTACGTCGTGCTCGACATCTTCTCCCGCTATGTTCCC
>DATAWX010000172.1:0-67379 GCA_036266995.1 Pseudonocardiaceae bacterium
GAGGCGACCCGGATGGGCGTTCTTGTCGACGATCTGCTGCTGCTCGCGCGGCTCGATCACGAGCGGGCCCTGGACATCACCGACGTCGACCTGCTCGTGCTGGCCGCCGACGCGGTGCACGATGCGAGGGCCCGCGAACCAGACCGCCCGGTGTCCGTGATCCCGGGCAACGGCGCCGTGCACGTGCTGGGCGACGAGCACAAGCTCCGTCAGGTGGTGACCAACCTGGTCACCAACGCGCTGATCCACACCCCGGCGGGCACTGCGGTGCAGCTCACGGTCCGGCAGCATGTCCCGTCCCCGCGCGCCGACCCGCCGGTGGCCCAAGCGGGGATGCAGCGACTGCCACAAGCACCGCTGGGTGTGCTCGAGGTGCACGACGAGGGTCCCGGCATCCCACCTGACCAGGCTCCGCATGTGTTCGACCGGTTCCACAGCTTCGATCCCGGCCGCACCCACCACCGTGGCGGCTCGGGTCTCGGCCTGGCGATCACTGCCGCCATCCTGGAGGCCCACAACGGCCGGATCGAGCTGCACACCGCCTCCCCGCACGGCACCACCTTCCGCGTCCTGCTGCCGTTGGCCTGACTGCCCCGGTGACTTCTGGGCTGACAGACTGCGGCGCTAGGCGAAACGCGAGAGCGACACTGTCGTTACTCCCTGTGGCACGGCCGTAAATCGGCGATCAAGGGGAGACCGGTATGACGTTCCGATCCGCAGCGAAGCACCGCCTGAGCAGGCCTGCCAGCCGGGTCCCGATCGGGTCTCGACGGTGGATGGCGGCGCTCGTTCCGGTGCTGGCGGTCCTCACCGCAGCGACCGTGGCCGGCGGGGTCAGCACCGCCGTTGCGGCGGACAACCCGAATCCGACCGTGATCGTCGGCGGCGACCCACGAGGGATGGCAGTCGACCCGGACGGCAAGCACGCCTACGTGGCCAGCTACGCCGACAACTCGCTGCGGGTGATCGACACCGCGAGCCGGCAGGTGGTCGGAAGCATCCACGTCGGTGCCAATCCGCGCGGGGTGGCCGTCGATCCGGACAGCCGGCACGCGTTCGTCACCAACTACTCCGAGAACTCGGTAAGCGTGATCGATACCGCCGCCGGGAAAGTGATCGACACTGTCGCCGTCGGCGTGAACCCCACCGCAGTGGCGGTCTTCCCCCGCGACCACTACGCGTTCGTCACGAATTACTACGGCAACAGCCTCAGCGTGATCAATATCGCGAATCTCAAGCTGGTCGGTACCGTGCCGGTCGGGGTCCACCCGGACGGGGTCGCGATCGACCCCAAGGGTCAGTTCGCCTTCGTGACCAACAGTGGCAGCAACTCGGTCAGCGTGATCGACATCCATACCCAGAAGCTGGCCCGCACCATCCTGGTCGGCCGGGCTCCGCAGAAGGTGGCGATCGACCGTGACGGCAAGCACGCCTACGTGACGAACTTCGGGGACAACACCGTCAGTGTGATCAACCTGCCCAACCAGGTCGGCGTGGACCTGTTCGACACCCTGATGCAGGTCAACAACACCATCGCGGTGGGCATCAACCCGCGCGGGTTGGCACTCGACAACGATAGCCACCACGCCTTCGTGGTCAATGTCGCCGAGAACACCGTGACCACGATCGACACCGCCAAGGGGACGGTGCTCGGTTCGTCGTTCGTCGGTTACGACCCGGATGAGGTGGCGGTCGCCCCCGACCACACCGCATACATCACCTCCAGAGGCGACGGCACCGTCACGGTGATCCGTCCATCCTGACCTAGATCCAGTCACGGCGGCGGAAAAGCATGTACAGCCCTACTGACAGCACCATGATGGCGATGGTGGAGGCGTAGAAGCCGGATTGATGACTGAAACCGGGGTAGGGCACGTTCTGTCCATAAAAGCCGGTGATCGCGGTCGGTACCGCGATGATGGCGGCCCAACTGGTGACCTTCTTGGTGATCACATTGAGTCGGTTTCCCTGGATAGTCAGGTTGGTCTCCAGGACAGTGGTCACCAGGTCGCGCAGGCTCTCGGTCCACTCGGTGGCCCGCAGTACGTGATCGTAGACGTCCTGGTAGTAGGGCATCATCGCCTCATCGACAGCGTGCAGGTCCCGGCGCATCAGGGAGTTCACGACCTCGCGCATCGGCAACACGACCCGGCGCAGCCGCACTAAGCTCTTGCGTAGTTCGAAGGACCGTCGTTGCACGGACAGATCCGATCGCTCCTCGTCGAACAGCAGGTCCTCTAGGGCCTCGATCTCGTCGTCCAGGGTCTGGACCGCGGCGAAGTGGCCATCGACGACGTAGTCGAGCAGACCGTGCAACAGGAACGATACCCCGTATTTGGCCAAGTCTGGGGACGCGTCCCATCGCGCCACCACACCGTCGATGTCGAATCGTTCTGATTTGCGCACCGTGACCACCGCGTTATGGGTGACGAACACGGCAACCTCGAAGGTCTCCAGCTCCCCCGATGTCGGGTCCAGTGCAACCTCGTAGGCGGTGACGAACAGGTGGCTGGCGTAGCGGTCGAGCTTGGGGCGCTGATGTTCCTGGCCGGCATCCTCAACAGCGAGCCGGTGCAGGTCGAGCTCCTCGCTGATAGTGGCAAGGTCGTCCGCATCGGGCGCGCACATATCCAGCCACACGGTGACGCCCGGCTGCACGATGTAGTCGGAGATGTCCTGTACCGGAAAGTCCTCGAGCTCGAGAACACCGCTACGGTACAGCCGCGTACGTGTCATACCGGCAGGCTAGAAGGCAGCCCGCAGACCCCGGCGAGCAGCGCCACGCGTAAGGAGACCCGTGAGTGCCCTGACCTACCTCGAGGCGATCGTGGTGGGCGCCTTTCAAGGCGTCACCGAGCTGTTCCCGGTTTCCAGCCTGGGGCACTCCATCCTGATACCGGCGCTGGTCGGCGGTCGCTGGGCACACGACCTGAACGTGTCGGCCCCGGAATCGCCCTACCTGGCGTTCATCGTCGGCCTGCATGTGGCCACCGCGGCCGCGCTGCTGGTCTTCTTCTGGCGCGACTGGCTACGCATCGTCGCCGGTTTCGTCAGCTCGCTGCGCCACCGGCGGATCCGCACGTCCGGTGAGCGACTCGCCTGGCTGCTCATCGTCGGCACCATCCCGGTCGGCATCAGTGGGCTGCTGCTGGAGCATCTGTTCCGCACCACGTTGGGCCGGCCGATCCCAGCTGCGGCGTTCCTGATCGCCAACGGGGTTGTGCTCTACGCCGGTGAACAGCTCCGTCGGCGGGCGGACAGCACTGCGTCGGTTCCGGCGACGATCGGAGCGGACGGACCCGGTTCAGTGCGAGACGGTGACGCTGCCGCCGATGCCCGGCTGGCTCAGCTATCCCTCGGTCGGGCCACTCTGATCGGTTCCGCGCAGGTCCTGGCATTGTTGCCCGGGCTGAGCCGGTCCGGCGTGACGATGGTCGCCGGACTCCTGCGAGGACTGTCCCATGAGGACGCCGCCCGGTTCTCCTTCCTGCTGGCCACCCCGGTCATCCTGGCCGCTGGGGCGTTGAAGATCCCCGACCTGGTCGGCCCGCTCGGCGCCGGCATCCACGGACCGATCATCGCCGGCAGCATCGCGTCGTTCATCAGCGCCTATCTCGCGGTCCGCTTCCTGACCCGCTACTTCGAGACCCGCACGCTGACCCCGTTCGCGGTCTACTGCCTGCTGTTCGGCACTGCCAGCCTGATCTGGCTCGTCATCCACTAACCGCATGCCCACGCAGGTAGGTCTGGCGTAGCGCGGCTTGGTCGGGCAGCTCCAAGGCGGGCAGGATCTGGCCGGTCGCCTTGTGCAGGATGTGGTCGGCCAAGGCGGGGTTGCGGGCCAGCACCGGGCCGTGCAGGTAGGTGCCAATGATGCGCTCGGTGAGGACACCTTCGCCCCGATACCTTGTGCTGTTACGGGTGCTGTCACCTGTGCCGTTGCCGGTGCCAGTGAGCACCCGTCCCAGCGGGGCGGCACCCGGGCCCAGTGTGGTGACGCCGCGGTGGTTCTCAAAACCCGTCAACGAGCCGACTCCGGGCACCGCGCAGGCGGCGATCACCTCGCCGACGGCGCGTTGGCGGCCGGGTGCGGTGGTGATATCCAGCAGGTCAAGCCCCGGGTAGTGCTTACCCTTGGCGTCACTCATCGACCGGCCCAGGATCTGCAGCCCGGCGCACACGGCCAGCGTCACCGCGCGGGTTTCCAGCGTCCGGCGGAGCTGGTCATAGCGACGTAGCCAATCCGCGGCGAACAGCTGCGCGGTGTCCTCGCCACCCCCCAGCAGATACACCGCGCAACTGGTCGGGGGCACGTCGCGCGCCGTGATCGTAAGGATCTCTGCCGCGATGCCCCGCCAGCGCAGCCGTTGGGCCAGTATCGTGGCGTTGCCGGCGTCGGAGTAGGTGCCCAGGACGTCGGGCAACAGTAGGCCGATCGCGACCGTGGACTCCCCGCTCATCCGGCTAGGTCCCGTTCCCGGCTCAGCCGGCGGCGGAACTGATGAAATGCGGTGTAGTTGGCCACTACGTCGATCTGGCCCGCCGGCAGCACCTTGAGGGCGGCCACCGGGTCGGCGACGGTCCGGTGGTCCAGGCCCGCGTAACTGAGCCGCACGCCAAGATCAGCGGCGCGTTCTCCGCTGGCCACCACCTGGCGGGACCCGAACTGTTCGAAGGGGACATCCCACAACCACGAGGTGTCCCGCCCGTCGGCTTCCCGGGCGTTGATGATCACCAGTAGCGGCCGTGGCTCACCCAACATGGACAACATGCCGGCCCAGCCAGCCGGGTTCTTGGCCAGCAACATGCGCAGGTCCTGCCGGCCGCGGTGCACCACCGCGTACCGGCCGGCGACCACGTCGACCCCGCGCAGCGCCGCTGCGGCCTGATCGGCCGGTACACCGAGTGCGCAGGCGGCAGCGATCGCCATCGCCGCATTGCTCCGATTCACCTGGCCGGGCAATCGAATATCCAGCGGCAGCACCGCATCTGCGGTGCAGGCCTTGCTGTCTTCGATCCACCAATCCGGAGTGGGGCGGGCCAGCCCACAGGCGCACTGCCAGCCAGGCTCGGTGAACGTCAGGGTGCTACCGCACCGCGGACAGGTGGTCGCGTCACCCAACCAGCTGGCCCCCGCAGCCACCCAGACGCTGCGCGTGGCCGACTTCGCCGCTGACACCACCATCGGATCGTCGGCGTTGGCCACCACCACCGTGGCGCGATGCCGGCTCAGCGCATGGCCGACAGCGGACGCGATGGCGCCCACCTCGGTCGCGCGGTCCAGCTGATCGCGGGTCAGGTTGAGCAGGACCACCACCGCCGGATCGACGGCCTCGGCGACCGCGGCCAAGTGCAGCTCGTCGACTTCGATCACTGCATACTCGGCGTCTCGCGCCTCGGCCAGGGCAGCCACCGCGCCATCAGCCATATTCGAGCCACCGGCGTTGTGCGCCACCCGTCCAGCGGTCCGTACCGCCGCCGCCACCAGATGACTGGTCGTGGTCTTACCGTTGGTTCCGGACACCAGAACGACTCGTCGTCCCGCCGCCAAGTGTCGCAGTGCCTGCCGATCCAGGGCCAGCGTCACCCGACCACCGATGATCGACCCGGCGCCCAAGCCAAGTCGCCGCGACAGCCCCGCCGTCGCCAGCCCAGCGTTCACCGCAACACGGGTCCACCAGCCCAACCGGAGGTGCCCGGGCGGCGCCATTGCCACCGGACCCACCCCGGGTGTCTGCACCACCATCGCCCCCACCCTAACCACTGTCCCTACCCAGCACCGTGCCGACGCGCGGCGACACTGGCGGCAGTATTCCCTACCCCGGCAGCTTCGGTTGGGGGGCCCGTTCCAGGTTCCGGTGCACCGGCGATGTGGGTAAAACGCGACTGCTTTGCTCCCCAGTGGCCAGCAGCCATACCCCGGCCAGGGTCACGGCCAGCCCGGCGGCTTGGGCAACGGCCAGCGGACCGGCAGCGAAGGACTCACCGAAGACGATCGCGCCGAGGCTGACCCCGATGACGGGGTCAATCACCATCATTGCCGCCAGTGGGCCACCGAGCGGGCCTGCCTGGAAAGCGGCCTGACTGAGCAGTGCACCCAGCAGACCGCAGCCCAGCGCCGTCCACAGCTCCCAACTCGTCGCCAACGCGAGGATTCCACCCTCGCCCAGGATCTCACCCCAGGTCTTGACCAGCGCCGCTGACAGTGCGAACACCGTCCCGGCGGCAGCGCCAAAGCCGAGCGACCGGGTTCGGTCCCGCCGGGTGAATGCGACGCTCAGCGCGGCGACGGCCACGACCGCGACCAGCAGCAGCCCGGGTAGCCAGTCCGTGATGCTCTGCGGATCCCGAGAATCCACGGTCGGTTGGACCGCCAGAAAGGCGGCGAGACCGCTGATCGTCAGGACCGCGGCCAGCAACGCCCGCCGGGGTAACGGGCGGCCGAGGACGACCTGCAGCGGCAGCGCGACGACCAAGCCCACCGTCAGCAATGGCTGGACGACCGAGAGCGCCCCGAGGTTGACCGCCACCATATGCAGCGTTACCCCAGCCACTTCCGCCACGACTCCCAGCAGCCACAACCGTTGGCGCGCGACATCGATCAGCAGCCCAGGATTCAGCGGGAACCGTCGGCGTACCTGATTGGCCCCATGATGCTGTAGCACCGAGGCGGTTCCGAAGCACACCGCGGCCACGAGCGACAACACGACAGCAAGCGTCACAAGGCGACCGAGCCTACAGGGTGTAGGTGAACGCCGACGCCAGGTGCACTAACCTTCCCCGATGATCAGACCTGCGACGGCACTAGGCGTGGCGGCGGCTACGGCCGCGGTCGGCGGCTGGGCGGGTCCGGCAGTGCTGCGCGCTCGGGTGTTACGCGCCGCGGTCAGCCCTGGGCTGGCCGGCGTCGGTCGGTCCGGCAACGTGGCGCTGACGTTCGACGACGGGCCCGATCCCGACGGCACACCCGCGGTACTCGACGCCCTGAACCGGCTCGGCTGGACCGCGACGTTCTTCATGCTCGGCGAGCAGGTGGCCCGGTATCCGGAGGTGGCGGCGGCCGTGGTGACCGCTGGGCATGAGGCTGCGGTGCATGGCTTCAGCCACCGAAACCACCTGGCCCGTGGGCCAGTCGACGTGCATCGAGACGTGGCGCGGGCCGCATCGGTGATCACGGCCACGACCGGGGTCCGGCCGATCTGGTTTCGGCCGCCCTATGGCGTGCTCACGCTGGGGTCGCTGATCGCTGCCCGCCGCGCCGGGTTGCGGCCGGTGCTGTGGACAGCCTGGGGTCGGGACTGGGAAGCCCGCAGTCCCGGCCAGATCGCCGGCACCGTCGGATGTCAGCTGCGGCCGGGCGGCACGGTGCTGCTGCACGATTCCGACTGCGCCGCCCGGGTGGCCGGTAGCTGGCGGTGCACCGTGATGGCTCTACCACGGCTGGCCGAGCTGGCGGATCAGCTGGGCTGCACCGTTGGCCCGCTGCGAGACCACCTCGCCCGTAGATGAGCCCGCTCAGGCCGGTAAGGAGTCCTGCCCGGGAACAGCAGGTTGGCCTCGTTCGGCGAGCAAACCCAGTACGACCGCGGCGGTGTCCTGATTGAACACGACATGGCTGGGATCGCCCCGGCGGCCGGCGTGCTCGCGTATCGTGGCGACCAGCTCGGTGTCGTCCTGCGGCCACGGTGCCAGCCCGGCATCGGCGAGAATCTGGGAGTTGGCGAGGCCATGCCCGGGGATGGGTCGGTAGGTCACCGCAGGCAGTCCCGCGGTCAACGCCTCGGTCAGCGACAGGCCGCCGGCATTGTGGACCAGCACGTCGGCAGCCGCCATCAGCTCCGGGACGTCGTTTCGCCAGCCCAACGCGACCACTCCGGGCTGGGCTGACAACTGCTTACGCAGCCGCTCATTGCGCCCGCAGAGCACCACCACCTCCGCGATGCCGGAAGATCTGATCGACCGGACGACATTGGGCACATCGCCCATTCCGAGCGAGCCAGTCGCCAGCAGTACCACTACACCGTCCGGGGACAGCCCCAGCTCGGCACGCAACCGGGCGCGATGGGCCGGATCAGGCCGCTCGGCGAATCGGGGAGATACCAGCCCCCCGACGGCCCGCATGGGAGTGCGGTACACCAGGTGTCCCATCCGCGCCGTCGCCTCGGTCACCGTCACATGGTGATCTACGGCGTCGTGCACCCACGTCCGGTGCACCGCCGGGTCGGTGAGGAAGGTGACCAGGGTCGCGTCCACTGCCCCGGCTTCCTTGAGCTGGCCCAGCGTCTGGCTGGCCAACATGTACGTGGACACGACGACCTCATGATCGCCGACCCAGCGCAACACTTCACGCTGCGCCTGCCGGCACAGCCACATGGCGACGTTCTGCACCCAGCCGGTGCGCTCCAGGTTGGCGAACAACCAGTCGAAGAACGCGGGCACGTAACCGACGCTCAACCAGTAGCCATCTCGCAGCGCGTACCGGAAGGGCAGCGGCAGCGCGTCCAGATAATCTCGGCGGTCCGCCGCGACGCCCAACTTGGCGAGCCTGCTGATCAGCTCGTCGGCGGCGCCGTCGTGGCCTGCGCCGACACTGCCCGAGATGACCAGCACCCGTGTTTCCGTGCTCACTGCTCGTCCGCCCATTGGGTCCCTACCTATCCCAGGCGCTGCCTGGCCGTGTCAGGACTATCTCCTACAGCGTGTAAGAGACTAGCGGACCTCGCGCGGCGTGACGATCCCCCCCGGAATGTCACTGAGAGTTAGTTCACCGATTAACCCGCCACTGGTCGCCAGCCGACCCGTCAGGTCGGCCACAACCAGTAAACGAGCTGGTAGAACGCAATAGTGGCCTGCACCGCGGCGATCGCGGTGGCCACCCCCAAGGCCAGCACACTGCTGGGCACCAACGGCTCGGGCCGGGGCGGGTCTGACTGCAACGCGGCGACCCGGGCCGACACCCCGCATCCGGCGAAGGGCAGCGCTGCGGGCCAGACGCGTGCGCCGCCGGCGGCCCCGCCGGCCAACGCAACTTTGGCGAGCGCCCGAGCGACCAGATCCCGGCTGCCGGTCACCGCCGCGGCGTGCTCGTCGGCGCTGCGCTCGACCAGGAAAGCGACCGCCTCCCGCACCGGGATCAGCACCGGGTTGACGGCGGCGCACACCTCGGTTGCGGCCCGCAGCCAATGGTGTCTGCTCTGCAGGTGCGCCCGCTCGTGCGCCAGCACCACCCGTCGCTCGTCACCGTCCAATACCGATAACAGACCCCGGGTGACCAGGATCCGCCCCGGTCGGCCCGGCACCGCGAACGCGTGCGGAGCGGCCAATGCCACCACCGCGAGCTCACCCGTGCCACATGAGCTGCAGACCGCCCGCAGCTCGCGGGTGGTGGCCCGGCGCGCCCGCAGTACCCGCACCACCCGGACCGCACCAGTGATCAACAGTGCGACGGCGGTTACCCCGATCATTCGGGGCACCGGATCCTGCAGCTGCACGCCGCGCTCAAGGGCTTCGTCGGCGACCAGTGTCGTATTACCCAGCAAGGTGGCCGACAGCAGAACCAGACCCCAGGTGGCAGCGGCCGCGCACAGCATCGCGGCAACAACGAAGACCACCGCTCGGCTGGGCGCGATCCGACCCACGACGATGCGGCTTATCGCCGCCAGCAGCAGCGACAACGCCGCCGGCACATACACGCTGATGGTCATGGGCGGCGCCGCAGCATCGCCTGCAGCAACCGGGCATCCTCCACCGAGAGAGAGGTGGCGAACCGCTGCAGCACGGCCTGGCGGTCCCGCCCCCGGCTCAACAATGCCTGCATCTGCTCGGCGGCGAGTTCCTCTGCACCCTTGACCGCGAAATACTCGTGCCGACGACCGTCGGCCACCCGACCGATCAGCCCCTTCTCATACAGTCGAACCAAGATCGTCTGAACGGTGTTGTAGGCCAGCTCGACACCGACCGCCTCGCGCACCCGGGCCGCCGTGATCGGCCCGTCGGCGGCCCACAACGCGGCGAGGACTTCGGCCTCCAGCTCACCCGCGGCGCGCCGGGCCAGCGGCCGGCTAGACCTGGGTGCTCGAGTGGCCACTGCGTCTCCTCATCGGCCCTCTCAGTGGGCTACGTCTGTCCGTCTAGCGTAACCAACCCAGCCAACGGATGTCCGGACCGGTCAGCTCAGCTCGATGATCACCTGTCGGTTCTGTGCCGCTGGGATGGGGTCGAGGTTGCCCTGGGCGTCTCGGTCTGGCACATACCCGGGGAAATCGCTGCCCAGTCCGCGGGTGCTGATCCGATCAACCGGGGCGCCGAGGTCGACTAAGAGATCGCGCACCGCGTCAGCCCGTTTTTCAGACAGCTGGCGACGGTATTCCGGTGTGCCGTCCGACGCGGTGGTTCCGGTGAGCAACGCCCGGCGGCCATTTTTGATCGCCTTCGCGTAGTCAGCGAGGACCGCGCGAGCCGCAGCGGGATCTTTCAACACAGCTTGGTCCGGCACAAAGCCGACAGTGCCGTCCCGCAGCACGGTAACAGAGGGCAGCGGGCCGATCGATTGCACGGCGACCGGCACAATGGTCACGGGAGGCAGGCCATCGCGCGGCCGAGTGCCGGGTAGCGGAGCCTGCTTGACGTCCGCCTTGCCGCCTGCCGATTCGACTATTTTCGTCCAGAGTGCCACCAGCACGGTTCGCGATGGCGCCGGTAGCGGCTGCTGGGGCGGCGCGGTGTCGCCCAGGCCGGTGAACACAACGCGCATTCCAGTGAGGTTGGGCAGCTGGTGGGTGCGTCGGAGCTGCTCGACGACTTCGTCGGGGCTCGCGTTGAGCAGCGCTCCATCCTGATCCTGGAATCGCAGGGCACCAGTCGTCTGTAGACCACTGTCGATCACCACGATGGTTTTCGGTCCAGCGGCGTCGCTTACCGAGCGGGATGCGAGATCGATCGCCGCGAGCAAGTCTACTTCCGGGTTGTCAGCGTGGCTATTGTCGATCACGTTCTTGAGCCGTTTGACCTGATCCTGCTGGTAGAGCGGGTTGTCGTTGGCGGTCTTGAGTGACACTGGAGCTAACGCGGTGGGGCTGCCGTCATCGACGATGACGGTCGCGGGCGAACCGAGTTCGGATGCGGTGTCGATCTCAGACTTCACGTTGTCCAACAGGCTGGGCGCCACCATGTTCGAATGCGCTCCCACGATCACGACGAGAGCTCCCGGAGCGGCCGCCGCTTTGCTGTCGCACCCGGCGCACAGGAGCAGACCGAGAACGACCGCGCTGCTGAACAGACCGCGCCTAGCCGCCGGGGAAACCGGAGAATGCATCGTTGTCGTCCTTATGGGTTTGCAGAGGCTGGGAAGAGATCATTGAAGGGTGCTGACTCAGCGCGCGAGGACCCTTCGTCGGTTCAGCTCCCCGGGCCCTGGGCGGTGCTCAGGCCGGGCCGCGAACTGCGCCCGGCAGCGATCTCAACCCCATCGGTCACGGTGGGATTGGCCAGATTGCGGACGAGGTGATGCTGGTAGTGATGCTTGAGCTCGGCGGCGAAACCATCCTGGGCGGCCCGCTTGCCGGCCCACTGGTCGGCAAGATCGGCTTCTGACTCACGGGCGCGCTCCACATCGAATCCCGCCACCACGACGTCAGTGTGCTTGCCCACCAACTCGGCGCGGAGCTTGTCGCACCGGAGCCGAGCTGCCCGAAAGTTCTTCAAATAGGGGTTGTACCTGGTGGCGCTGCGAATCAGCACGACTGTTCCGATTGCGAGCACGACCAGCAGCCAACCGATCGTGAGGGTGCCCCAGCCGATGCCGGCGCGTTCGAGCAGCGAAGTATCGCCGGGCTGCGCATCACTGGATTGCCGCAGCAGGTAGGCCGTACGAATCTGGGCCACGAACAACGACACGCCCACCCACAGCAACGTTCCGGTCAGCAGGCCGGCAATGAGAACACCGCGGCCTTGGCGCCCTCGGCGCACTCGAGTGACCAGCTCACCGAGTTGCTTGGGGAGTAGGACGTTCACCAGGATGATGGACGCCGACAACACCATCGTTTCCTTCAGTGAGTTGCCCATCAATTGGAACGCGGTGTAGTTCAGGCCTACCTCAGCGATTGCCGCACCCAGGTAGATCATCCAATCCTTGATGCACTCCCCGCGCCGGTTCTCATCGATCCGACTCTGCGCGGGCCAGTAGCCCCCGTCGTCGCCGGGTTCGGCACCGTCTACGACACTCTGCATGTGCTCGCGATAGGCGCAAGCATCCTGCAGGTCCTGCTCGAGGCGGTGCACAGCCTGCTCACCCGCGGCGTGCTTGCGGATCGCGGCTCGGTGCAACAGCTGCGCGGTTCTCCGGTCCTTGTGCTGCCGTATCTCTGCCTCGGCCGACCAGCGGTGATTCCACCGAGCGATCTTATTTTCCATGATCAGCGGATGGCCGTGGGTCCCGAGGTTGACGTCGTACATGTCACTAGCCGCGTCCTTGACCGCCTCAGCCTCGACGAAATCTCGCAACGCGGCCTCGTTGACTTCGACACCAGGGTCGGGTCCCGCGACAACGCCGATATCGTTGTCACTCGGAACGGGTTTCGGAGGCTTCCTGCGCAGCGGCACCGCGATCACTCTCCTAGTCCTCAATTCCGGTTCGGGGCGACATCGCCGACCGGCACCGTCACCGCTGACGTTTGACTTGCGAAGTCCTTGAGACGCCAGCGATATTTCTCCGCGAGCGCGACGTCGATCTCGAGGCAGACCAGCGGCATGTCTCCATATAGCCACGGCTCAGGACTGACCGCAGGAGCGGTACCGGTCGAATGCCGATCCGGATCGCGCCGAAGAACTGCGGTGTTATAGAGCCCCACTAGATGTTGGTACCGTGCGAGCTGGGCATGGGCGGCGGCGCGGGCGGCCTCAATCAGGTGGTGCCGGATGCTGCCCAGTTCACCGAGTCGCTGCTCGGCTTGCTCCTGCTCACGTAACCATCGCCGGTACGCTTTCTGCGCCGAGACGGCTTCCCGAGCCTTGAGCACCCGCGGGGGAATGCTGGATTGCGGTTGCGGGTCCCCTTCGTCGGCTTCCGGCTTCGTCGCGGTGGATTCCGGTGCGATCATCGGGTCCCGGCGGTGCTGGTCAAGCAGAATGAGGACCTGCACCGCCTCGCGGTCGATCGGATCGATCTTGCCGTGCAGCCATTCGCTGACGGACCGCTGGCCGACTTCTGCGTGCGCCCGCAGTGCCTCCAGGTAAGGGTGCGGCTGGCCTGATTCCGATGGATACTGGGCGTCGCGGCGACCATGCCAGGCGACTCGCCAGCGCTCCAAGGCCCCTACCTGTTTGGGAGTGGGAGCTGCCCCAGCTATGGTGCGCACGACCTGCATCGGACCCTCTCCCGTACCGGTTATCCCCCGATGCTCGGGGGATTGCACCATTGATACCCCAAAAACGCTGCGTTTCGTTACACAACGCATGCGATCAGGCGACACCAGTCACCCTCAGTAACCGTCACTGCAACCCCGACCTGGCGCCCCGCCAAGTGGGACCTTGTGGCAGCTCCGTGCGACCGCGGCGTTGCCCAGGATGTGGACGATACGGGGTGGTGATCACTCGTTCGTGTAGCGTCGGCGTTGTGTCTGCCCTGTTGTTCAGGCTGGTGGCCCGCCGCCACGTCGACTACGGGCGCACCCGCAGCATGATCTGTATGTCGGCCTGACCCTGCCCGTCCCTCCATCCGCCGGGCGTGTGGTCGTGCCGTCCCAGCGCCGCATCTGCTGCGACGTCACCTCGCGCGCCCCAGCCCGCCGAGGACCCGCTCGTCATGCCGGTTCGTCACAGCGCAACTCGAAGATGTGCAGTCCGCCGTGGTCTGGCCGCCCTCATCGCCGTCTGGGCCCTCCTGCTCACCGCAGGGTGCGGGGGCGGTGACCGGGGTGCCGATGCGGCGCCGGGCCCAGCATCCAGCCTGCGCCTGGGCTACTTCGCCAACGTCACGCACGCCGCCGCCATCGTGGGGCTCAACCGCGGCTTGTTCACCCACGAGCTCGGCACCACCAAGCTAGAAACGCAGATCTTCGATGCCGGGCCGGCAGCGGTCGAGGCATTGTTCGGCGGTGGCCTCGACGCGGCGTACATCGGACCGAGCCCGGCGATCAACGCTTTCCTGCGCAGCGACGGCAAGGCCATCCGGATCATCGCCGGAGCCACTTCCGGTGGCGCGCAGTTGGTCGTGCGCCCGGGAATCAACACGGCACAGGATCTGCGGGGCAAGACGCTGGCCAGCCCGGAACTCGGCAATACCCAGGATGTGGCGCTGCGTGCCTGGCTGACCAGCCACGGCCTGCGCAACAGCGTGCAGGGCGGTGGGGACGTCACCATCGTGCCCACCAAGAACGCTGACACGTTCGGGCTGATCAGGTCAGGCAAGCTCGACGGCGCCTGGGTGCCCGAGCCCTGGGCGTCCCGGTTGGTGCTGGAGGCCGGCGCCAAGGTGCTGGTCAACGAGCGGGACCTGTGGCCGGGCGGCCAGTTCGTCACCACGAATCTGGTTGTCCGCACCGAGTACCTGCAGCGTCATCCGCAGACGGTGCAGGCCATGCTCCGCGGCCATGTCGACGCGGTGCAGTGGACGACCCAGAACTCCGCCGAGGCCAAGACCGTCGTGAACAACGCGATCAGCGCACTCACCGGCAAGCCGTTGAAACCGGAAGTGGTCGACCGCGCCTGGCAGAACCTGACCGTGACCGACGACCCCATCGCGGCGTCGCTGCAGCGCAGCGCTGAGAACGCGGTGGCCGCGGGGCTGGCGGCCAGGCAGGTCGACCTGCACGACATCTACGAACTGTTCATCCTCAACCGGATCCTGACCCAACGGGGCCTGCCGACCGTATCGGCCGACGGGCTCGGCAAGGAGTAGCGAATATGACACATCCGACCCTCCGGTCAGGCCCCCAGCAGCGCGCCGAGTCCAGCCGGTCATCGGCCGTGGACGAGAAGACGGCCTGCAGTGTCCGCGTGACACAACTCGCTCAAGTCTTCGAGCGGGACCGCCCACCGGTGCTCGACCGGATCGACCTGGACGTCGGGCCGGGTGAGTTCGTCTGCCTGCTGGGCGCCTCCGGGTGCGGCAAATCCACTCTGCTGTCGCTCATCGCCGGTCTTGGCACACCAACCTCCGGCAGCATCGACGTCACGGTGGGCCGTCCAGCCTTGATGTTCCAGGAACCTGCTCTGCTGCCGTGGCTGACGGCGGCCGGCAACGTCGAGCTGGCACTCAAGGCGCGCGGGGTGGGCCGGCGCGACCGTCGCACCGAGGCGCAACGGCTGCTCACCTTGGTGAACCTGGCCGGGCAGGGCCACAAGCGGGTGCATGAGCTCTCCGGCGGGATGCGCCAGCGGGTGGCGCTGGCCCGCGCGCTGGCCCAGGACAGCCGGCTGCTGCTGATGGACGAACCCTTCGCCGCGCTCGACGCCATCACCCGCGACGCCCTGCACGAGGAACTCGTCCGGCTGTGGTCCGAGCAAGGGCTGTCCATCGTTTTCGTCACGCACAACGTGCGCGAAGCCGTCCGGCTGGGGCAGCGGGTACTGCTGATGAGTTCGCGGCCCGGGCGGATCGTCCGGGAGTGGCAGGTCGAGATGACCCAGCCCAGGGCGATCGAGTCCCCAGGGGTCAGTGCCCTGGCTACCGAGATCACCCATCACCTTCGCGCGGAGATCAGCCGCCATGCCTGTTGACGACAAGACGGTGGCAGCGCAAGACCACCGGGCCTTCGAGGCTGGGCTGGACGCTCTGGAAGCGCCCGCATTGCCGCCGCGGCCCGGACCCGGCGCGGTGTTCGTGCGATCGGTGTTGCCCCCCGTCGTCGCGGTGGTGGCGTTGATCGGTCTCTGGCAACTCGCCTACAGCGCCGAGCTCAAGCCGAGCTATGCCCTACCCAGCCCACATGACGTGCTCCAGACTTTCGCGCAGACGGTGCGCGACGGCAGGGCCTGGGACGCCATCTCGATCAGCGTGTCACGCGGCGCGGTGGGGTTCTTGGCGTCGCTGGTCGTAGGCACCGTGCTCGGACTGGCGATGTGGCGAAGCCGCTGGCTTCGCGCCGCTATCGGTCCGTTCGTCAGCGGGTTGCAGAGCCTGCCGTCGGTCGCGTGGGTCCCGGCGGCGATCATCTGGTTCGGCCTGTCCGACGCCGCCATCTACGCGGTGGTGCTGCTCGGCGCGGTGCCGTCGGTCGCTAACGGGTTACTCGCCGGGTTCGACCAGGTGCCACCGTTGCTCGACAAAGTGGGCAGGGTGCTGGGGCTGGGCACCATCGGGCGGATCCGGCACGTGCTATTGCCCGCAGCACTGCCCGGTTACCTGGCCGGACTCAAGCAGGGCTGGGCGTTCTCGTGGCGCTCGCTGATGGCCGCCGAGCTGATCACCTACTCGCCCGCCTTGGGCATCGGACTGGGTCAGCAGCTCAACATCGGCCGGGAGCTCAATGCGATGGACATGGTGATCGCCTCGATCTTCCTGATCCTGGTCGTCGGGATCGCCATCGAGCTGCTCGTTTTCGCTCCTCTGGAACGCCGAGTACTCCGCACCCGAGGCCTCACCGTCTCCCGCTGACGCGCGGGGGTCGGTGTCGTGAACTCGACCACACCGACCTTTTTCTGCACTGAAACGTGCGCCGTGTCGAGTTCACGACAATGAGCGGCCGGGTCGGCGGCGGCTCAGTCCGCGCAGCTTCGGGTGAGCTTCTCGATCTCGGCGTCGATGTCGACGGCTAGCCCCTCGCTGCCCAGCGGGACGGCGTCGATAGTGGCCTGGACGAACTGGCGCAGCAGATCGCGGTCCACCTCCAGCACGGCGTGCCCGTCAGGTGACCGGATCTCGACCAGCGTCACCTCCCAGTCCCCCATGTCGGCGGGGCGCACCCGGACGTCACCGATCCCGGCAGGAGCGCTGAGGCCGGCGACCAGCAGGTCCCGGGCCAGCACCCAGTCCACGAAACGATCGCCGCGGGTCTGGATCTCGACAGTCACCGCGAAGGGGTCATCGGTGCAGTAGTTCCAGCGGGTCACGACCGGCGCCGCGGCCTCGTGTAACAGCGCGAACATGTCGTGGGCAACCGCTCCACCACCGTAGCTGGTCATTCTGGGCCGCCTCTCCGCGCTGGTTCCGGCTCGCCGCGCTCCAACTCACACCCGCAGAGTTGATCTCTAGGAGCTGATCCGTCGGACGTTGATGTGCTCAGTTAAAAACATCGCCGAAGTGGGTCCGTACGTACCGCTGCACCGCCACATTCACCCCAACTGATGTACTTGGGTGGGGCATACGGGTTACCGGATTCGGGTGCCGGTTGGTCGATCAGAGGCCCAGTGACCGGCCGATTACTTCCTTCATGATCTCGGTGGTGCCGCCGTAGATCCGGGTGACGCGGGCGTCGGCGAAGGCCCGGGCGATGGGGTACTCGAGCATGTAGCCGTAGCCGCCGTGCAGCTGCAGGCAGCCGTCGACCACGCGGCCCTGCAGCTCGGTGCACCACCATTTGGCCTTGGCGGCGTCGGCGACGGTCAGCTCGCCATCGTTGAGGGCCTCGATGCAGCGGTCGGCGAAGGTCTGCGCGATGTCGATCTCCGTGGCCATCTCAGCCAACCGGAATCTGGTGTTCTGGAATGATCCGATCGGCTGGCCGAACGCCTTGCGTTCCTTGACGTAGGACAGGGTCATGTCCAGCGCGGCCCGTGCCGCAGCCACGGCGGAGACGGCCATCGACAGTCGCTCCTGAGGCAGCCGATCGACCAGGTAGGAGAACCCGCGGCCCTGCACGCCGAGCAGGTTGTCGACCGGTACCCGGACGTCACGGAAGAACAGCTCGGCGGTGTCCTGGGCATGCTGACCCAGCTTGCCGAGTTTGCGACCGCGCTCGAAGCCCGCCATCCCACGCTCCACCACCAGCAGGCTCATCCCCTGATGGCGCTGGCGCGGGTCGGTCTTGACTGCGGTGATCACCAGATCGGCGTTGATGCCGTTGGTGATGAACGTTTTCGATCCGTTGACCAGGTAATGGTCAGCGTGGCGATACGCGGTGGTGGCCATGCCGGCCAGGTCTGAACCCATTCCCGGCTCGGTCATCGCGATGGCCGTGATCAGATCGCCGGAGGCGATGCCCGGCAACCACCGCTGCTGCTGCTCCTCGGTGGCGAGGTCCAGGAAGTACGGCAGGCAGATGTCGTTGTGCAGGCTCAGCCCCAGCCCAGCGCCAGCCGCCCCGGTGAGCATGATCTCCTCGTCCAGCACTGCATTGAACCGGAAGTCGGCCACCCCGCCGCCACCGAATTCCGCCGGGATCGCCATGCCGAGAAAGCCGGCCGCGCCGGCGGTGGTGAACAGCTCCCGCGGCACGATGCCATCTGCTTCCCAGGTCGACAGCTGCGGCATTATCTCCTTGGCCAGGAAAGTGCGGACGCTCTCGCGGAAGGCCTCATGCTCGGCCTCGAACAACCGACGGCGCATGTGACGATGTCCCTCCTCTGGTAACCCCTGCCGCCCGGCCGCCACTCTGTCGAGGTGTGATGCAGTCACTTACGTTGTATTCTCTGCGGCCAAGGCAGACGAAGACCAGCCTAAGGGGTGAAACGCGGTGCTGGCTGACAATGCCCGAGGAGGCCAGTCCCCGGGCGCAGCGCTACCCCGAGACACCGGCCTGGCGCACGAGGCGATGTTCTACCGCGACGCCGACGACTACGCCATCACCCTCACGAGCTTCCTTCGGGAGAGCTTCGAGCTGGCGCAACCGGCACTGGTCGCGGTCCCCCGCCCGCATGTTGACCTGCTGCGATCGGCGCTCGGATCCGACGCCGAGTGCGTCCAGTTCGTCGACATGACCGAGGCAGGTCGCAATCCGGGCCGGATCATCCGCACTGTGCTGCACGCGTTTGTCCGGGAACATCCGTCGCGCCGGGTCCGCATCGTCGACGAACCGATCTGGCCGGGTCGGTCCGCAGCGGAATGCCGCGCCGCGCTGCAACACGAAGCCCTGATCAACATCGCGTTGGCCGACCACGAGGCGACCATCCTGTGCCCCTACGACCGCCGCGGACTGGACAGCGCAACGCTGGCGCAGGCTCGGCAGACCCATCCGGTGCTGATCGAGCAGAACCGGCGGGGGATCAGCGCTGACTACCGGGACCCCCGCGCCGTCGCTGACGCGAGCCTCCAAGAGTTGCCCGACCCCCCGGAGTGGTGGGGTGACATGCGGGTCTTCTCGTCGCTTACCGAGCTGCGGACGCTGCGGCTGTTCGTGCAGGATCTGGCCTCGCGGGCGGGACTGCCGGCGAACCGGGTGTCCGATCTGTGCCTGGCAGTCAACGAGGTCGCTACCAACACACTGGAACACACCCATGCGTCGGGTGTCCTCTCGGTCTGGCAGGACCCGGACACCGAGAGCCTGATCTGCGAGATCACTGACAGCGGGCAGCTACACGACCGGTTGGTCGGCCGGATGCCGCCCGACGAAGGGGACTCGCACGGCCGGGGGTTGATGTTGGTCAACTCGCTGTGTGATCTGGTCGAGATACCGACCGGCCAGATCGGCGCCGGAACCACCGTCCGGCTGCATATGCGGCTGCGCTGAACGCATCTGGGGATAGGGCGAGCGACCCGGCTCTGCCGGTGCGTAGTGCCGCGCGCCCTGTCGCGGGCAAGATGGCGTGACATGACTGAGTTACGCACCGCCCACACCGCTGACCTGGATACCACGACCCGGACGGCGGCACGGGCCCTGCTCGAGGACGTCTTCGACGGAGACATCGACGACCATGACTGGGAGCACGCTCTGGGCGGAGTGCATGCCCTGGTGTGGGACGGGGTCGAGCTGATCGGGCACGCGTCGGTAATCCAGCGCCGACTGCTGCACAACGGGCGGGCGATGCGCGCGGGCTATGTCGAGGGCGTGGGAGTTCGCGCGGACCACCGCCGGCACGGGCACGGCGCCGCCATGATGGAGGCGCTGGAGCGAGTCATCCGCAGCGCGTACGACCTGGGTGCGCTAGGCGCCGCCGACACAGCCGCGGACTTCTATGCCGCCCGCGGCTGGAAGTTGTGGCAGGGGCCGTCCTCGGCGCTCACCCCGACCGGGATCCAACGCACCGCAGCGGAGGACGGCTGCATCTACGTCCTGCCCCTGGCGGTCCCACTGGATCTGTTCGGTGAGCTGACCTGCGACTGGCGCGACGGCGACGTCTGGTAGACTGCCCATCCCGTCATGCCGGTGTCCGTGTCGTGTGGTGCGCGGCGTAGGACTGCCGGTCACCCCCGAGTTCGTCTCCCTCATCCAACGGCTGCACTCCGGCAGCGCGGAAGTCAGAGCATGGTGGCCACGCCACGACTTCGCCGACTCGCGCAGATGCCGGTAGAGGAACGGGCTTCAGCGTCGGTCGCTGCGAACTGCGGCGTCACTCCCGGATTCGGATGAGGTCTCGCGGGGTGTGGAGGGGATTGCGGCGTGGTGGGCCGCCGAGCCAGGGTGGTGGGTGGAATTGCGGAATGCTACCGGTCATGTCGATCCGCCACCGGGAATGGTGGATCAGTCGATGATGTCGGCCGCACAGTGCGACGCAGTTTTCGACGCTGGTGGGCCCGTTGTCGGCCCAATGAGTCACGTGGTGAATATCGCACCAACGGGCCGGTACCGGGCAGCCGGGAAAAGCGCATCCGGCATCTCTCACGAGCACCGCGCGGCGGATCGCGGTCGGCACGGTATAGCTGGCCCGCCCGATATCCAACGGCTCACCCCGGGCACCGAGCACCACTGGGATCACCCGCGCGTCACACGCGATCCGCCGGGCGATGTCGGCGTTGATCGGACCACCGAACGCCAGCGATGCCGCCCCGATCCGGCCCTGCAACACGCCCAGGCTCATGGTGACCACGACCTGGGGGCGTTCCCCACCCTCGGTGGGCAGATCACCGGCATCCAGCGACCGTTGAGCGAGTTCGACCAAGGCGTCAGCGTCACGTTGCGCCGCGGTGCGGAAGTCGACTTCGGTGTCGGTGGTCGGGCGCGGCGCGGCCAGCGGGCTCAGCGCGGCGCGGAGGATCTCGGCGGCTTCCCGGTCGAGCCATCCCCCCAGCTCATACCCACCGTCGAGGTCGGTGAAGGTCAACCGCCGACGAGTCTCGGCAATGTCCTTCGGGCGCGGACCGTCCTGATCCAAATACGCGAGGATCCGGGTACCCAACAGGGAGAGTTGCGCGGCGTCCAACGTTCGAGCGTGTTTGGCCAACTCCGCTTCGATCTCAGCACGCTGCGGGGCATCGACGTGGGCTGGAATGCGGGCCAGTACCGAGCGGATCACGGTGACATCCGCGGGGCCGATCGCGTGCTCAGCCACCGCCGCAGCGGTCGCCGGCAACCGCGGTTCGACCAGTGCGCCACCCACTCCGCGACCAGGTAATACGTCAGCGGCGGCGGCGACCCGGGCTCGGGCCTCACCTCGTGATACCCGCCCGACCGCGCGCACCAACTCGACCGTCGTGCGATACCCGGCCGTCTCCGCGGTTCCCCGGGAATCAACCTCGGCTATCACCGACAGCATTTCCGCCCAGGTTGAATGCAACCGGGTTTCCAACGCGGCCAGTTCGGCGAGCAGCTCAGTATCACTGCTCTGCCAGACCTCCGCCGTCGACATGACCCTATTCTAGAACACCGTACCGACAATACCGGCCCGACATTCAGGGAAGCGGATGGCAAATCTTCCACAGCATGACCAATGCGGGAAACAGCCCGGCTGCGGGTTCTGCGACCGCCGCCGGTCACGTCAAAGGCGACGGAACTACGGCGCCCGCGGGTGCGCCACTGATCCTGGCGCTCGTAGCGTGACGGCGGCACCGGCGAGGACGCCGACGACGATGACAGCGAAGAAGGCCGCGGTGAGCGGGTCGGGGTGCACGATCGATTGGATGACCGCGCCGGCGCGGATCGCGAGATTGCGGGCCCGGTCCGGGCCGGGGTTGCGTTCGCCGATCGCTCGGTGCGGTACTTCTGGCCGATCAGCCGCAGCCAGGTCTACAGCGAGCTCTCCCGTCTCCAGGAGCTTGGCTGGGTCAGCGGCACCGTGGTCGCGCAGGACCGTTATCCCGACAAACGGGTGTATGAACCGACACCCGACGGCTTGCGGGCGCTGCGACACTGGCTCGACGTACCCGCCCCGCTCCAACGCATCCAGGACGTGGTCCTCAGGACCTTCTTCGGCGAGCACATGAGCTCGCAACGGCTCTCCGAACAGTTCGCGGAGTACCGCCAGCAGGCCGGACCCAGGCCCTGCTCGAGCAGCACATAACAGATCCCGCGGCGGGGGCACCGGCCTAGCGGAACGGTCCGGTCAGCTCGTCCATCGCCTGGTAGATCCGCTTGTCGGACACCGGATACGGGGTGCGCAGCTCTTGGGCGAAGTAGCTGACCCGCAGCTCCTCGATCATCCAGCGGATCCGCTGCAGCCCCGGATCGTCGCCGACCTCGTCGCGGCCGGGTTGGCGGCGCAGCTGCTGGTAGGCCTGCGTGATGGTCTGGATCCGGCGCATCCAGTCCCGGTCGCGGTCCGGATCGCGGGTCAGCTTGTCCAGCCGGCGCCCGATCGCCTGCAGGTAACGGGTCAGGTCAGGAAGCCGCTGCGCGCCGGTCGCGGTGACGAAGCCCGGCCCGAGCAGGCCGGCCAGCTGCTCGCGGACGTCAGCCACCGCGGGGTCCAACGCCGGCCCAGTAAGCTCGGCCAGCCGCGCCTCGGCGGCGTTGGCCTGGGTCAGGCTGCGCTGCACGTGGGCGAGCACGGCACGAGTGGCGTCAGCGAGTTCACCGTGGGCTCGGTCGGCCAGCCGGGCGAAGCCGTCGGCGTCGCGGGGCGGCCCGCCGCAGGCGGCGATCAGCGCGTCGGCGGCACAGTCGACGCAGTCGGCCAGCAAGGCCTCGGTACTGCCGTCTGGATTGCGGGCCAGCACCAACCGGGCCTGCCGGTCCAGGCCGCGCTGCACCAACTTGATCAAACCGGGGACCGCCAGCAGCAGCAGCCGCCGGGTGCCCGCCCCCATGGCGCGCCGCTGCTCCGCCTCGGTGGGCAGCAGCGCGACGGCGACGGTGTCGCCCTCGTCCACCAGCGCCGGGTAGGCGGTGACCAGGTGGCCGGCCTGCTGCTGCTGGTGGGTCTGCGGCAACGTCCCGATATCCCAGCCGCGCAGGCCACGGCGTTGCAGTCCGGTCCCCGCAGCGGACAGGGTAGCGCGCAACTGCGGCTGCAGCTGGCGGGTCAGTGCACTGAGGTCCTTGCCTTGAGCCAGTACGTGGTCGCCGTCGGACACCCGGAAGGTGATCTTCAGGTGGTCGGGCACCTGGTCGAGCCGCCAGTCCTCCCGCAGCACCGCTACGCCCGCTTCGGAAAGCTCGCGCTCCAGGGCGCCCAGCAAAGGTTCTCCGCCGGCTGAGCCGGCAATCAGACCGTAGTAGGGCGTCATTCGGGCCAACAATGCCTTGGCTCGGTCCGGCACCGGTACCAACTGGCGGCGCAGCGGCTTGGGCAGCGACTTGAGCAACGCGACGACCAGCTCCTCCCGTAACCCGGGAACCTGCCAGGTAAAGGGGGCGGCGGTGAGCTGGTTGAGCACCGGCAGCGGCACGTGCACGGTCACCCCGTCAGCGTCGGCACCGGGCTCGAACTGGTAGGACAGCTCCAACTCCAGAGTGCCGAACGACCACGAATCGGGATAGTCAGCCTCGCTGACGGCCTGCCCAGTGATCAGCATCGAGGGCTTGAAGTCCAGCAGGTTCGGCGCGGACTTGCTGATCTTGCGCCACCAGGTGTCGAAATGCCGGGCCGAGACGACCTCGGCGGGAACGCGCTGGTCGTAGAAGTCGAACAGGGTCTCGTCGTCGACCAAGATGTCGCTGCGACGGGCCCGCGCTTCGAGCTCCCCGACGTCGTCGAGCAGCGCCCGATTGGCCTGGAAGAAAGCGTGCCGCGTCTCCCAGTCGCCTTCCACCAGAGCGTGTCGCAGGAACAGTTCACGGGACAGTTCCGGGTCGATTTTCCCGTAATCGACCTTGCGGGATGCGACGATCGGAATGCCGTACAGAGTGACTTTCTCGTAGGCCACCACCGCGCCGCGCTTACGTTCCCAGTGCGGCTCGCTGTAGCTTCGTTTCACCAGGTCACCGGCCAGTGATTCGACCCACTGCGGCTCGATCCGCGCGGCGATCCGACCCCATAGCCTGGAGGTCTCCACCAGCTCCGCGGCCATCACCCAGCGCGGCGGCTTGCGAAACAGTGCCGATCCCGGGAAGACAGCGAATCGTGCGCCGCGGGCGCCGAGATAATCGCGGGTCTCGGGATCGAGCAGCCCGACATGAGAGAGTAGCCCGGCCAGTAATGAGATATGCACCTGCTGCGAGTCGGCCGGCACCGTGTTCGGCGCCATCCGCAGGTCGCGGGTGATCCGGCGTAACTGACTGTGCAGGTCCTGCCACTCCCGCACCCGCAGGTAGTGCAGGTACTCCGTCTTGCACAGCTTGCGGAACTGGTTGGAGGACAGCGCTTCCTGCTGCTCGTCGAGATGGCGCCAGAGACTGAGGAAACTCAGGAAGTCGGAGTCCAAGCTGGCGAACCTCGCGTGCTGGGCGTCGGCGGCCGCCTCGGCGTCGGTCGGGCGCTCCCGCGGATCCTGAATGGACAGCGCCGCGACGATCACCAAGACTTCGTGCAGGCAACCGTTCTCCTTGGCCGCCACCACCATCCGGGCCAGCCGGGGGTCCAGCGGCAGCTGCACCAGCGTGCGCCCGATCCGGGTGAGCCGCAAAGTCGGTGGCTCTTCGGGGTGGTCTTCAAGGCCGGCCAACCCCGGGGTGGGCCGGCCTTGAAGAGCACCCAACTCGCGCAGCAGCACGACGCCGTCGGAGATCTGCCGGCGGTCCGGCGGGTCGATGAACCCGAACGTGGCTACCTCCCCCAGGTTCAGCGCCATCATCTGCAGGATCACCGACGCCAGGTGGGTGCGCACGATCTCCGGCTCGGTGAACTCCGGGCGCGACTGGAGGTCCTCCACCGAATACAACCGGATGCAGATGCCGTCGCTGGTGCGCCCGCACCGTCCGGCGCGCTGGGTGGCCGAGGCCTGCGAGACGGGTTCGATCGGCAGCCGCTGCACCTTCAAGCGACGGCTGTAGCGGGAGATCCGAGCCGTACCCGAATCGATCACGTACCGGATCCCCGGCACCGTCAGCGACGTCTCGGCGACATTGGTGGCCAGCACGATCCGGCACGTGCGGTGTGGCTGAAAGACCCGGTGCTGCTCGGCCGCGGACAGCCGGGCATACAGCGGCAGGATCTCGGTGCCCGGCAGTTCCAGCGCGTGCAATGCATCCCGGGTGTCGCGGATCTCCCGCTCGCCGGACAGGAATACCAGGATGTCGCCGGGGCCCCCGCTGCGCAGTTCCGTCACCGCGTCGCAGATCGCCTGGGTCTGGTCGCGATCGTCGTCGCGATCCACTCCATAGGGACGGTAACGGATCTCAACCGGGTAGGTACGGCCGGAGACCTCGATCACCGGGGCACCGTCGAAGTACCGGGAGAACCGCTCGGGGTCGATGGTCGCCGAGGTGATGATCAGTCGTAGGTCGGGACGGCGAGGCAGCAACTGCTTGAGGTAACCCAGGATGAAGTCGATGTTCAGCGAGCGTTCGTGCGCCTCGTCGATGATCAGTGTGTCGTACTGTGCCAGGGTGGGGTCGGACTGGATCTCGGCCAGCAGAATCCCGTCGGTCATCAGCTTGACCAGGGTCTCCCCGGATGCGTGATCGGTGAAGCGCACCTTCCAGCCGACCGCACCACCGACCGGGACGTCCAGTTCCTCGGCGATGCGCTCGGCGACCGTACGCGCGGCGAGCCTGCGTGGTTGGGTGTGCCCGATGATGCCCCGGACCCCGCGGCCCAGCTCCAGACAGATTTTGGGGATCTGGGTGGTCTTCCCGGAACCGGTCTCCCCAGCGATCACCACCACCTGATGGTCCCGGATCGCCGCGGAGATCCCGCCGGTGTGCTGGCTGATCGGCAGCGCCTGCGGGTAGCGGATCTGCGGCACCGCAGCCGCCCGACGGGCGATGCACAGCTCGGCTGACGATTCGCGCACAATGGTCACTTACCCTAGAGCACTAGTTACTGGCGGGTTACATGTCGATACAGTGTCGGTGTGGAGCTGGCCTATAACCGGTGTGGCGCGGGGCCGCCGCTCGTTTTGCTGCACGGTGCCGGGCACCGGCGGCAAGGCTGGCTCCCGGTCGAGGAGCGGTTGGCCAAGCACCGCGATGTGATCTCCGTAGACTTTCCGGGATTCGGCGAGTCCCCTCCGCTGCCGGACCACCTATCCTACGAGCTGGACACTGCGGTGATCGTGCTCAAGGAGTTCTTCGCGGACCTCGGCCTGGATCGGCCACACGTGGCGGGGAACTCGATGGGTGGTTTGGTCTCGCTCGTGCTTGCCCAGCATGGGATGGTCAGCAGTGCGACGGCGCTGTCACCAGCGGGTCTGTGGACACCGATTGACCGGCGCGTGTCGCTGGCCTTGATCCGGTCGATTCTCCGCACGGCGCAATGGATGCCACCGAAGCTCGCGCACCGGTTGTCCCGATCGGCGGCCGGGCGCACCCTCATGTGCCGGTTCATGTTCGGCCGTCCGGACCTGCTCGAGCCACAGGTGCTGCTCGACGACATGCAGGCGATGATCAACGCGGTCGGTTTCATTCCCAGCCTGGCGGCCGGAGAAAAGATCGTCTTCACCGGCCCGGTGCCGGACGTCCCGGTGACCGTCGCATGGGGGGCCCGGGACCTGCTATTCCGGCGCCCTCGGGCCGAATCAGTCCGTCGACTGATCCCGCACGTCCAACTGCTGCGGCTGCCCGGCTGTGGGCACGTGCCGATGAACGACAATCCCGAACTGGTGGCCCACGTCCTGCTCACCGGCAGTGACCACAGTTAGACGCGCGCTCGAGACCTCCTGACTCAGCGGGTGTCGAGCACGAGGTAGCCCTCCGCCAGCCGACCCGGCGGCAAACCTGCGGCTTGGGCCTGCATGGCGCCCCAGCCTCGCATCCGCTCCTCCAAACCTGTCATGTGCGCGGTCTGACTGGCGTGCGCGCGCAGCGCGGCGATCTTGCGATGGAAAGTATCGGTGATGTCGACGTAGTGGTCGGCCCGGTCGTTGGCGCTCGCCACCCAGACCTCGGGCACGGTATGTGCTTCCAAACCCTCCTCGGCGAGCAGTTCGGGATGGGCGTAGGGGTTGCGGGCGTCCGGATAGATCGCGCACAGCGCTGCTTCACCGGCCGCCTGGTGGTCGGGATGACTAACGTAAACGTTGCGCAGGTCGCGCTGCGGGGACGGGACCACTACCCGATCCGGACGAGTCCGGCGGATCGCGCGGGTGATGTCGCGCCGCAGCGCGAAGCTCACGACCAGCCGGCCGTCGGGGTAGCCGAGGAAATCGACGTCGGTGACGCCCACTGCGGCGGCTGCCTTGCGTTGCTCGTCCTGCCGGATGCCCCCGATCGCTGAGCGGGGCACCTTCGGGTCGAAACCGCCGGCGTCACCGTTGGTCACGATGCAGTAGAACACCTCGATCCCCGCGTCGGTCCAGGTCGCGATCGTGCCGGCGGATCCGAAGTCCACGTCGTCTGGATGTGCCGCGACTACCAGGATTCGTTGCACTGGCTGCGCCTGCTCAGCTGGCACGGCACTCTCCTCACGTCGGCCTCATCATCCGGCAACGCCAACGATCTTGGCAGCCTTCCCTGACGGGCGGATGTGTTTCGGGCAAAAAGGGCTTGAACCCGACGTGGCGTGAGGACTTGCTTAAGGCACACAAACCCTGATCACTGTGTTGCAGCCACGGTGTGAGGGGCCGCTGCCTGAGGAGCAGGTGCTTGAGGGGCCGGTGCCTGACGAACCGCTGCTTGAGCAGCCGCTGCGTGAGGAGTGGCTGCCCCGACGGGTAGCGGCTCGTCGGTCCACAGGGTGCGTAGCTGGGAGGCGTACTCGTTGAGGTCATAGGACGAGCAACCGGAGCCGCCGTAGCCGATGTAGTTGCCGTGGGCGTCGCGCCGACCGCCTGCCATCACGGCGCCGAGGCCGTGGTGGGCGATCATGCTGCGGATTCCGGCGGTGATGTTGGCCACTGGATCGGTGATCGATCGGCTGGCCAGGCTGGGCAGCACGCAGGCTCTGAAGGTGCTGGGGATGGTCTGCATGAGACCTTGCGAAGGGTTGCCCGCAGCGGCGTTGCTGTCCCAGTTGTTGATCGCGTTGGGGTTCCCGCCGGATTCGTGCATGATGATCGACCTGACGCCCTCTGCGAGGGCTTGGGGCAGTCCCATCAGTCCGAGAGCCTTGGCGATCCAACCGTCGAGGCTGTGACTGTTGCCGGCTTGGTAGGGCTGCCCGAGGCGATTTTGGATGGCCTCCTGGTACGCCGTCGCCCGGTCCGCCCGCTCGACGGCGCGGCGCAGCGCTGATACTCCGCTTGCGGTATCACGGGGAAGGCTGACCTGCAGAACCTCGGGTTCGTAGGACGGTCCGGTCACCGCGGCCGGCGCGACCTCGGCAACCTGCTCAGACGCCAGAGCTGTCGCGGAATGCATCGAATGACCGGCGACGGCCAGAGCGCCAGCGGCAACCGCTGCCGTCACCGCGCGACCCCGCACCGCCGGACCTGGCCGGGGCACGCGATGCGTGCCGCGAGGTTTGGAGTCGGGCGTGTGGGGGGATACCAAAGCCGGATGCTGCCGACAGCCGCGTGGGGAGCGGTGACGCGCCAACTTTAAAGTCCCTTCCGCGCCGGGGACCTGGTTTCGCGTGCCGGGCCAGCCGCCGCCTCGGTTCGGGGGACACCGGGACGACACCTACTCGCGACCAGATCGTGATCTGCGACCGACGGAAAGTAACGGTAGGGCCACGACGACGGCAAACGCCGCACCTGGGCCGGAGTGTCGCTTGCGCCCGGTGTATCAGCCGGCGCGACAAGCGGTCGGAAACCGACGTGCCGCGCGGTTGTGGTGTGCGCCCGGCCGACGACGAGCGGCGCGCGGGGCGCGTGCGCAACCGGCGGCTGGCGTTGCTCCGTTTATCGCAGCGCCGGTTCGTCGCGTTACTAACCGTGTTACTTACCGGGTCCGGCCGCGGCGCGACGGTAGACCAGTGCTGCCCACAGGACCAGTGGAATCTGTAGCGGCAACCGTCCATAGGCCAGTGCGCGCATCCAGACCGGCCGGTCGGACCAGTCGATCGCCATCTTCACGTTGGCCGGGAACACCGCGATGAACAGCAGCGCGGCGAGCAGGCCACCGAGCCGCCGAGTGCGGGGAATCGCGATCAGCGCCGCGGTCATCAACTCGACCAGCCCGGACAGATGGGTCCAGGTGCGGGCCGCGCCGGGCAGCTGCTCGGGGACGATCGCGTCGAATGACCCGGGTGCCGCGAAATGCAGCGCTCCGGTGCTGGTGAACAGGACGACCAGCCCTGCTGCCGCGGTGGGCCGGCGAGCGCTTGAGTTCGACGTCATCACGACAAGCCTACGGCGGCAGCCACCAATCAGCATCCGGGGTGACAGTCGATCCGCGGCTGGAGGAGTTGGCGCAGCGCACGCCGAACTTCGGTTTCCTGCTCGAGCACGAGGCCGTGCTGGTCGGGTACGGCGCGGCGGCCGAGTCGATGGTCTTCACCGATCCCAACACATCGATGATCAAGGCTCGGCAGTTCGGTGAGCAGCTGGTCACGGCGCTGGTCGCCACCTTCAGCATCCGGATCCCCGCTGGTCAGAGCACGCAGCACAAGCGACTGAAGGTGCTACTGGACCAGGGTGTGATCAACCAGCGGGTGCATACCTGGTTCGACGCTGTGCGCGACACCGGCAACAAGGCCGTACATGACGGCTTCGCAGCGCAGCGCGACGCCCTGCAACTGGTCCGAACCTGCTACGACCTCGGCGCCTGGTTTCACCGCACGGTGACGCAGTCCCGGGATGCGCCGCCCTTCGTCTCACCCCAGCCGCCCGCGCGCACCGCGCCACCCCGCGACCAGGCCGACGCTGTCGCCCTGACCGAGCTGAACGACCAGCTGGGCAGCTATCACGCCGAGCTGATCGAGATGCGGCTGCGCCTGGACGAGCAGGCCTCGCTGGCCGCCGCCGAGGCGCAGGCCCGACGCGACGCCGAGGCCGAGATCCTTGCGGCGGTCCGCGGGCAGGGCGATCTGCACCGGCTGGTGTCGGAGCTGTCCAGCAAGGTCGAAGAGCTCGGCCGGGACCTGACTCAACGCGCTGAAACCCCGCCCCGACTCGACCCAGCTCGCCGGGATGCGATGGTCGAGCAGGCCCAGATCGCGAGCCGGCCGCCGCTGTCCGAGGTACAGGTGCGCCGGGTCATCGACCGGATGCTGGCACAGGCCGGCTGGGTCGTGCAGGACGTCGCCACGACGAACCTGCAGGTAGCGATGGGGGTTGCGGTCCGCGAGGTCACCATGGCCCGCGGCCGGGCCGACTACCTGCTTTACGTCGATGGCGCGCTGGTCGGGGTGATCGAAGCCAAACGAGAGGGCGTCAGCCTCATTGGCGCGGAGCAGCAGTCCGACCGGTACGCAGTCGGGCTCACCACGCAGCAGCAGGTCGCCGCCTGGCACACGCCGCTGCCGTTCCGATACGAGTCGACCGGTGTCGAGACCCGGTTCACCAACGGTCTGGACCCCGTGCCGCGCAGCCGGCGGGTGTTCGCCTTCCACCAGCCGGTGACGATCGCCCGCTGGATACGCGAGGCGAACGCGAACCCGCAGGCCCCGACGCTACGCTCCCGACTGGGCCAGATGCCGGAGCTGATCACCCATGGCCTGCGCCCGAACCAGATCGAGGCGATCACCGGCCTGGAGGAGTCACTGGCTGCCGATAGGCCTCGGGCGCTGATCCAGATGGCCACCGGCGCGGGCAAGACCTACACCGTGGTCAATGCCTCCTACCGGCTGCTCAAGCACGCCGGAGCCCGCCGGGTGCTGTTCCTGGTCGACCGCAACAACCTCGGCAAGCAGGCCAGGGCGGAATACGCCCGGTTCGAGACCCCGGACGACTTCAGCAAGTTCGCCGAGCTGTACAACGTGCAGCGGCTGACCAGCACGACGTTGCTGGACTTGGCGAGCGTCGTGATCAGCACAGTGCAACGCCTGTACGCGATGCTGCGCGGGCAAGAGCTGCCCGCTGAGGACGCCGATCCCGAATTCGACGACTACGACAGCATCACTGAGGCCGTCGAGCTGGAGTACAATGCCGCGATCCCGCCGGAGACCTTCGACCTCATGCGGCAGCGGACGGGTATGCCCTACGAGGTCGACATCGAGCCGTCCTGGGCGGTCGAAGCCGCCCTCGACCCCCGAGCCCTGGTGGACGACGGCAGGAGCCGTACCGGACTGTCGATTCGGGTCATTGGTCTGTCGCCATCGTGCCCGGCTGCGGACGGCGACCCACGCGGCGCTGTTCCGGTCGTAATATCTGGTGCCTGCTATGGCACCGCCTGCCGGAAGTTGGCTGGTTGTGACTGAATGGTTTGCCGGACGGCACCAACGACGGATCTACTGGGGGAGGAGCCCGATGAGTGACACGGACCTCGACCAGACCTTGCGCGCTCTCGCCGAGGAAGCGGAGCTGGAACGGGAGGATACGGTCCCTCTCAGCGCTCGCCGAAAGACACGGCGAGAAAAGGATCCGAGTCAGGTCTACTCGGTGCGCATCCCGGTAGATCGGCTGGAACAGCTGCGGCGCGCAGCGGCGGCTCGGGGATCAGCACCATCGGCGTTGATCCGCGAGCTCGTTGTGGCGTTCCTCGACGACCAGCCGGTGGAACCCACCATCACCACTGCTGCCGAGGCGCTCGAAGTGCTTCGGCAAGTCGTGTTGGGTCAGGCACGTGCCTCAGCGATATCGAAACCCGGCACACTGGATAGCTCGTTCAAACAGGACCCGGCGACATAGAACCTTATCGGCGATGTCTCGCGCAGTTACCTCGCGAGGGGCAATGGCATGATCAGCACGTCCATCAAGGGTGCGTCCGGCCAGCTTGGGCGCAACTGTGCCACTGGTCGCCATCCCCATCGGTTGTATGCGCGGTAGGCCATGGTGTTCTCGGGCCGGACAAGCAAGGTTGCACGAGTCTCGCCCCGGCGTTGTAGCAGTTCGTCATGGAGTGCGTGGGCGACACCGTGCCCGGTCCAACGCTGCCGGACCATAAGTTCCGACAGGGCGAATGTCCGGTGCCCATCCTCGACGGTGAACCCGGGCTCAGGTTCGCTGATGAGGTTGCCCCACCAGGCGGTATCGGGCGTCAGCGGCCATCCCCAGGTTTGTCCGATCGGTTCGCTACCTTGATAGGCGATGACGAGATCGAACTCCGAGCGCGACGTGTAGGCGTCGAAGCGCTGCATGAATGCGCGTTCGCTGGCGAAGGCGTCCTTGCTGGCGTTGTCGGCGGCGTAGGCCTCGCGGTGGATCAGTGCGACGATGTCCCGTTGTTCCCGAGCACCGGCACGATCGAAGCGGCGGAACTGCACCGCGCTGGCATCACTCACCGTATTCCTCTCAGACTGCGCTCAACACGCGGGCCACCGCATCGAATCTGCCAGAGAACTCCTCGGCACCCGCTGTGCCTGCGACCTCGCGGACCGGCCTGAGCTCTCTCAGCACGCGAACCGAGGTCAGTGTCGTGCCCAGTTCGGGCAGGACGGTCATGCCGTGGCCAATCGCCTGGTCGTGGTCGCCAGCCTGCACAAGGGCTCCGGCCAGCAGCGCCCGGTAGAATGCCTGATCGCGCGGAGACCGGGCAGTGTCGTCGAGAACCGCGTGGTAAAGCTGCGTCGCCCGGTCAGGGGCGCCAAGCCGTGCTCTTGCCGTCGCCTCGTGGCCAGTGATCTCCGAATGGCTGACGAACTTCGTCCACGCCGGGTCTGTCTCGTGGGGCCCGCGGTCCAGTTCACGGCGCGCGGTTGCGATGGTTGAGCGGAACGCAACCTCGTCGCCCAGTTGAGCGTGCGCGAGGGCCTGCCGCAATGAGATCAGGGCGTGCAATACGGAAGATGGCTCATGACGGGCCGCATCCGCGGCGCGGTTGATGAACCGCAACGCTTCCCGGGCAAATCCTTGACGGCCGGTGACGTGGGCGAGATACGTGGCCTGCTGTGCCATCTGGGCGTACACGTGCACGCGATGCTCGCCGGCACCGGCACTGTCGGCCAACAACGCCGCCTCCCGATAGACTCGGCGAGCCAGCGGCTGGTTGTCTGCGTCATAGGCGAACCACGCGGTTTGGGTGCCCAGATCCGCCGTGACGACCAGCAACGCCTGTCCGATCGCGGCGGTGTGGTCGCTCTCGTCGAGGATCCTGCGGGCATACGCGAAATGTCGTAGCGCCTGACGGAGCAGTGCGCCACCCCCGATGGTGCGGTCTTGAGTGCGCAGCCGCGTCAAGGTCGATTGCAGGTATCGCACGTGCGCCCGGTCTGCCCGTGTAGGTGCTGGCAGCACGACCGAGGCGGCGAGTCCGGCCGCCAAGATGGTGAACTCCCGACGATCCATATCTACGGTGTCGACTCCCTGGAGGGCGACTGTGTGGTCGCTCTCCAGGATGGCATCCGATTGGCCGAGGATGAGCGGCAGCAGCGCTGTTCGGGGCATATCGACCGCGTCAGCGAAGGCGAGCAGCTTGCGGACGTCGTAGAGGGTGTCGCGCTTCCCCCGTTCGGTGAGGGACACCAGGGACTGGGACCACCCCTCGACTAGGTTGCCCAGCTCCATTTGGGAGAGCCCCGAGGCAGCTCGAAAGATCGCAACGACAGCGGGAATGTCGACGCGGGCCAGCGCCTCGCGCATCGGGTCCGAGTCCCACAACCAGGTCGGCGCGATCCTGCTCGTCTCGCGGGATGCCCGGTCGCACGTCGAGCACAGCGGATCAGCGTTGTACTGCGACAGTGCAGTTACCCGGCATGCGACGCAGATGCGGTCGCCCGCACGCCTCCTGTTCATCCCCCAGATCCTCCCCCGCTGAACCTGCTCTGACCATCCGCCGCACTGAAGGCATGAAAGCGGCAGGACTGTAGCTCAGGTTCTCTTCTGCGGCTATCCCAATGTGGCATAGCCCTCCGCGGATTGGCGACTACGAGGTGACATTGACCAAAGCCGGGTAGTCATCGACGCTGCGAAGAACCGGATCAAGATTCACCCAGGGAAGGAGAACCCGTGCTCGAACCGCACGCCGGCGGTACGCCGGGCGTCAACAGCCACTCCGTTGGAGGCCAGGTGCATGCATGATCCGGGAGGACCGGCTGCTGCTCGTCGAGCTGGGACGGCTCAACACCGATGTGGTGCCGCTGGCCATGCGCATCATGGATGAGAGCGCCACCGCCGAGGAGCATTACGCCTTCGCTGAGCGGCTCGCAGCGATGGCACGGCGGTTGCAGGCGCGAGCAGCAGACGTGAGCTTGGTGATTGACGGAGAGGTTGCGATCGCCGCTGATCAGGACGTGAATCGTAGTGCGGACACGGTCCATCGCCAGGATTTGTGAGCAACGTGTACGAGGTGCGGCATCGGGTGCTGCGGGAACGATTGGAGCAGACGGTGGCCGCAGCCAGATGGGAACCAGACGACGAGTGTGTGCGGCTGGCGCTGCTGTGTCTGGCGCTGCTCGCCCGGCACACGGTAGACAGCAATGGCCGGTGCCGGTATTGCCGGACGCCGCGTGAATGGTGGCGCAGACGAGCGTGCCGGTGCACGGTGCTGCCGATAGCGAGCCTCTATCTGGATCAACCACGACAATTCTTGAATGGTTGATCGGGGAGCAGCGGGTTCACTCACTCGCGTGCTGCTCCGGCGGGCCACACCACGGTCACCGGCAAGCCGAGCGCGCGGGCCCGCTCGACGACATCGCCGGTTCCGCCACGGCCGTCGGCGGGGTGACCATCCCATACTGCCATCATCAACTCCACTGTGGACAGCAGGTGTTCGCTGGCGGCCAGGTAGGACTCGCGGTTGGAGGTCTCGAACGGCAACGTGCGCACCGTCGTGGCCTGGCCAATCAACTCATCGAAGACCGCGGCGTGGTCCACTTTGACCTTGCGGCTGCGGTAGTCCGCCGCAGGTAGCACCACTTCCAATGCTCCGCCTAGCTCCAGCACCACGCGAGCGAAGAGCTGGTCAGCGCCTCGGGCTAGGCAACTGACACCCACAAGATCGTCGTCGCTGGCGTGCGCGGCCAGCTCGGCGCGCAACGCGTCGGTCACCAATGGTGCGGACTCAACGGTGAGGTTCGAGTGGCCGGTGATGCCGACGCGCTTCACGGCACTCCCTTCGTCGGCTGCCGGATGGTGGATCAAACGTTGAGCAGCGGACGGGGAACCGCGATGCTTATGATCTTCGAAAGATCGGGCCGTGGTTCGCGACGATTCCATGAATCTTCGCGTCAGGTGAGCTTTCGGTACTTGTCTGCGATGTGTCGTAGGTTAGCGCGGGCTTCGTCCCCGAAGGCAGCAAGATGCTCGAGTGCGGCCAGCATCGCGACATACCGCGCGACATCCGCCCGGTCGTTGTAGTACGCAGATCCGCCGATGACCCCGACCACGACGGTGTGCTCGTCGTAAAGGTCGAACCCGCAGGGCGGGAACACGTTGGCCTCGACCCCCCAGGGGATTACACCGACCCGGACATAGGGACGCCGGCTCATCTCTGCGATGTGCTCAACCTGCCGCACCATCACCTCGGGACCGCCCACGCACCAACCCAATGCACCCGTGGTGAGCACGAAGGTGAACTGACGGCCTGGTTCCTGGAGGAGCTCAGCGCGCGCCAGCCGCGCGGCAACGCGCGCATCAACCTCCGGCTGCGCCAGGGCACCGGAGGTGAACACCGCTCGGACGTACTCCTCGGTTTGGAGGAGGCCCGGGATCACGAGCGGGTGGAACACCGAGAGATGGGTAGATCGCGCCTCGTTGCGGCGTACTCGTTGTTCGTGGGTTGCCGCGGAGCGGCTCACGGATACCCGCGCCGGCGTCGCTGCCCGGTGTTGCTCGTGGAGGTCCCGCGCCATCGCGACGAGCTGACGTCGAGTCGCAGCAGGGGCACCCAGCGCGCGGGCGTAGCGGTCGGCGTCCTGCGGAGACGGGACGAACCGACCTGCCTCCATGCGCGAGACCTTGGCCTGAGAGAAGCCCGCCAGCCGTCCTGCTTCGATGCCGGAACTCAGCCCAGCGTCATCGCGGATCTTCCGCAACAGCTTGGCCATCTCGCTGTGCGCGACAGGTTGTGACCTCCCTCGGGGCACGTGGTCATGCCACCGAGGTGTCGCGGTGATAACGAGGGTGCGCGTCCCACCACGTGCTGAAGTTCGTCGCCTGATTCCACAGTAACTCGGCGATAGCCAGGAACGGCGCGCTGGCCGAATCGCCCATCACCTCGGCATTGACAAATCGACCTGTCTCGTCGTAGCGAGAGCGAACGACGTGCCTGCCGTCGAGGACGAAGAAATCCCCAACCTGGGCGAGCGCCGGGGTTAGCTCCGTGATGCGGATCTGCTCACCCGCTGCACTGTTCGGCACGTAGCCCCATTCGCATTCGTAACGGACGTAATCCGACAACGGCTCCGCGACGGCGTGGATACGACGCCAGGCTCGACCCGAGGTCACATCCGCACGGATCCGGTCCAGCCACGGCCGCTTCGCCTCCGCGGTCGGCGCAGGAGCGCCGCGCAAGTACCGGTGGAGGTCGTCGGAGTCTGAGGCGGCGTTGTAGACGGACAGCGTCTCTAGCCGGAACAGGTCCCGGGTGTGGTGCTTTGCCACGAACTCGCCCAGCTGATCAAGGGTGAGTACTTCGCGGATCCCCAGCACCAGCGACGGGGGCACGATCACAACTCCTTCGTGGTCAGGCAGGTTGAGCTCTGCCAGAACCGCAGCGTGGCGGTTTGTCGCCTCGAACAATCACTCTCCCGTCGTCAAGTGGCCCGCGGATCTCGGGGCAGTCCAACGTGTTCGGGCAACCAAGGTCATGCAGCACAGCGATCATGTGGTTTCCCCTCCCGTCCGGGGCTTCCCCGGTCACGAGCAAGTGTCCCTGGCGCACGCAGGTATAGTCAATCCTGTCTCTTGCATTATACGTATCTTGTATGTGCATAATAATTCCAGATGGCGTTGGTCGAAGGTGGCCCGAGGCGGACGATTGACCGGGCACCCGGGGGCAGGCAAGGAGAAGGGACACCATGGTGCAGCTGCCCGATGATGTGATCGCCCAGGTTGAGCGTCGACTGGATGTCGGGCTGGACCTTTCGTCGGTGAGGACCGGGGCGTGGGCGGAGTCGGCCGGATACCGCAGTGACCGGGGTACGTGGGTGCGGGTGGATTCCCGGCCGCGGTCGGTGATCCATCCGCAGTCCTGGGTCGGCGCGGAGGCTGCCTCGGTGATCCCCGATATCCCGAAGCCTGCCTGGTTCCAGTCAGCCACCTGGGCCGATACCAGCCGCGAACGGGTCTGGCGGGCCGAAGAGATGGAGCTGGTCACCGAGCCCGTGGTGGCCGTGACCGGCACCATGATCACCGCCCCACCCGACCTGCCGGACGCCTGGTGGACCGAGTTGCGCGCCGCTCTCGCGGCATTGGCCGGTTTCCGGACATTGCGAGTGTCCGGCCGACAGGAACTGATCACCCGGCGGGTCAGCCAGGTGCTCGGCGGTGCGGCGGACACGACCGTCACCGAATGGGCCACTTCCCATGGCGACCTGCATTGGGCCAACATCACCGCCCCGGAGCTGTACCTGCTGGACTGGGCCGACTGGGGACTGGCGCCACGGGGCAACGGTGCGGCGTGCTTGTGGGGCACCGCTCTGGCTGTCCCCGACACTGCCGACCGAGTGCACGCCGAATTCCGCGACGACCTCGACTGCCGCTCCGGAAAGATCGCGCGGCTGTGGGTCTGTAGCAACATCCTGCGCATGGCCGACAAGCGCGCCGACGCCCGCGACCTCGCCGGGCCGGCCAGCGCCGCCGCCGACCAGCTCGTCAAAGACCTGCGATAGCAAGGAGAGGAGGTGACCAGATGGGTGAGCACACGGAACTGGAGATCACCGTCGAGGAGCTGACGACTGTCCGCGGCCGCAATGCCGTCGACGGCGACGGCCCGACCGGTGACTCCGGCGAGAACAGGGACGGCTGACCGGCCCGGCGCCGAGGAAGTCGCGATCAACGCCGTGGTGGGCCGCCACCCACGGCCCGCCACGGCCAAGCCGCGTACGCAGGTGGAAGGCGAAACCCATGGACCACCAGCTTGTCCAACAGGTCGAGAAGGCCCTCGGCTGGGCCGCCCAGAACCCTTGGGCGCCGAGTTCGGTTTCGGGCCCATGCCCGACCCCAGCCTCTGCAACCGGCTGCTCACCCCGCGCAAGCTGCTCGCCCTCATCTTGCGCCGCAGCCTCACGTACCCGCAGCTGCGATGTCTGCAACACGGCACAGACCTGCACCCCACCGCCTACCTGACAGCCACCACAACCGGTCGGGGTCAGCACATCGAGGTCGCCGACATGCACCGACTGGGCTGCCTGCTGCGGGAGGGCGCCACCCTGGTCCTCGACGACGTCGGCCCGCTGGACGCCACCCTGGAAATTGCCTGCCGCGCCCTGAGCTGGTGGGCCGGAGAGGTCACCCGCGTCAACACCTACCTCACGACCCAAGACTCCAGCGGCTGGGGCCTGCACTGGGATTCCCACGACGTGCTCTGCATCCAGCTCGCCGGACAGAAGAGCTGGGAGGTGCGCGGACCCTCCCGTCGCGCGCCTATGGAACGTGACGCGGCCCCCAACCCGGAGCCCAGCAACGAAATCGTTTGGTCAGGCACCATGCGTGCGGGTGACGTCATGCACATTCCGCGCGGCTGGTGGCACCAAGCCACCAGGGCTGGCAAAGGCGGCGGGTTCAGCCTGCACGCCACCTTCGGGCTCACCAGACGCACCGGCGTCGACTGGCTGGCGTGGGTGGCCGACCAAGCCCGCGCCGACGAGCTGTTCCGCCGAGACCTCCACCAGCACGGCACCCCAGACAACCGGGACGCCCAGCAGCGGGAACTCGCTGCGGCAGCCACCCGGCTGGTCCAGACGTACTCCCCTTCGGACTACCTCAGCACTCGTCAGCGCGAGCGCGCCAGTACTAGGCAGGTGACGACCCTCGGCGTCGTCGGCCCTCCAGACGCCGTGGCCTGCGTGACCGAATTCCCACCACAGTTGCACACCCACGATGGGAAAGCCATCATCCTGGCCGCAGGCAAGAAGATCACCGTCCCGGCCCACGCTCTGCTCGCGCTGCACCCCTTGCTGAGCGGACAACCGGCCAGCATCCACGAGATCACCAGGGCGACCGGCGTCGATGTAGCCGCTCTGGCCGACGCCCTGATCGCGGCGGGAATCTGTGCCGAGATCACCCCAGACCTCGCCGAGGGCTACGCCGGCATGCTCACTCCTACGGCAACGTAAGTGGCAAAGATCGAACGCCGTGAGAACCGCCAGATCAGAGCCAGTATCCACGCTCGGTTGCCGCAGGTGTGGATCACCGACGGGTGGTCATCCGCAGTGCGACGGACTAGATCAAGGTTTCACCGAGGAAGGAGAACCCGTGCACCACAGCGGGGCCGTTAGGGGTCAACAACAAGTGTGTGGCGACCAAGGGCAGTCGTGATCCGGGAGGACCGGCTGTTGCTGGCCGACTTGGCACGCCTCAACACCGATGTGGTGCCGCTGGCCATGCGCATTATGGACGAGAGAGCGACCGTTGAGGAGCGTTACGCCTTTGCTGAACGGCTGGCTGCGATGGCGCGACGGTTGCGGGCACCGGCAACACACGCGGGCTTAGTGATTGATGGAGAGGTCGTCATCGCCGCTGACCAGAACGTGAACGGCAGTGGGGCCACGGTCTATCATCGGGACCTGTGAGCACCTTGTATGAAGTACTGCGGAGGCGAAGGAGGCGACCGTGCGCGAACTCATCACCAGCTTCCACATCGAGCGACTCAACACTACTCCTCGCACGTCATACGCTGTACCACGAGGTGTCGGAGTGTGGTGAATTCGTCATCGGTTATCTTCTTCTTGAGTAGCTCCACTATGCAACCGATAGCAGGATTCCATTCACCATAACCGTCACCGCTCCATGCAGTATCCAGAACTGGCTGAATAGTCTGGTCGTTGTAGTCGCAACCTTCGTCGAGGCCGATGTTGACGAGCAGATCAGCAATTTCCTCGATGGTGACTGCTTCCATGATCCTCCGGTCCAGTCCTCGACGCTTGGCACCCGCGGAGGGCAGAGTAACGCGGGCACCGCGTGGCACGTTCCTGGCCGCCCCAGAAGAGAGCGGATACCCCGCGACATCGTCACCAACCGGACCCGCCAGCGACGCGGGTGCTGAGCGCCGCGCTCAACGAGTTCCCAGCAGTCGCCGAAGCGCTGGAAGCCAGCGAACGACGCTCGGCAGGAGAATACGACATGACCGCGAGCGTGACGACAGACCTTTCGATGGAGTGATCTCGTGGATGTTCTGGCGGACGACGACGTTGAGAGTGCACTGGTCGTTGTTGCGCATCCTGATGACGCTGACTTTTGGGCGGGTGGCACCGTGGCGTGCTGGTCCGCCGCCGGGATCGTGGTGACCTACCTGGTTCTCACTGACGGCGACGCCGGTGGGTTCGACTCCGCAGTGCCACGGGCCGACATCCCACGGATCCGACGCTCGGAACAGCAGGTAGCCGCGCGCATCCTCGGTGTCCGCGATATCAGGTTTCTGGGCCTCACCGCGGGCACTATCGTCCAGGGCATCGAGCTTCGCCGCCAGATCGTGCGGGTGATCCGCCAGGTGCGACCTCGAAGGCTGCTGACGTGGAGCCCGGGATGGAACTGGTCCCGGTTTCGCACAAGCTGCCACATCGACCACCGGGCGACCGGCGAAGTCGCATTGACCGCCGCCTACCCGAGGCGCTGGAGCCGTGGACCTACCCGCAGGCCGTCTCGCGGAAGCATTCCACGTCGTACGAAACAGGTAAGGACAGCCATTCGACTCCGTAGTGCACGGTAATGGTCTAAGCTAGTTGGCATGGATGCCACCGAACACCAGCTCAAGGCCGCCCTCTACGGCAGGGTGAGCAGGCTCAAGGACGACGGCGACCCGGCTCACCGGGAACGCTCCGTAGACCAGCAGCTCGCCGCCAACGAGAAAGCCGCCGCGCGGTACGGCTGGATGATCAGCGCCCGCTACGCCGACCCCGACCGGTCAGCGTCCCGGTTCGCGACCCGCGCGCGGGAGAAGTGGGAAAAGGTGGTGGCCGCCGTCAAGGCCCACGAGTTCGACGTGCTCGTGATCTGGGAAACCAGCCGAGCGTCCCGCGATCCCGAGGAATGGATTCCGCTGCTGGCCGAATGCCGCCGGGCCGGAATCAAGATCTACGTCACCGTCGAGGACGAACTGTACGACCTGACCAAACCGAAGCACTGGAAAGCCCTCGCGAGCGACGGCATCGCTAATGCATTCTCCAGCGAGGAAACTAGCCAGCGAGTCAAACGCGACGCCGACGCCAGCGCGGAAGCAGGCCGCCCGTCCGGGCCGGTTCTATTCGGTTACGAACGGATCTACGACTACGACCCGGTAAAACGCAAGGTGACGCTGGTTGAGCAACGCCCGCACCCTGAGAACGCGCCCGTGGTCAAATACATCATCACCAGCGTCTACGAAGGTAAGTCGCTGAAGTCCATCGCCCGCAAGCTCAACGAGGACGGGGTCAAGTCGCCGCGAGGTTCGGTGTGGGGACCACCGGCAGTGCGCCGAACCTGCCTCAACAGCGGCTACATCGGCCTACGCGGCCACAATGGCAGCACTACTCAGGGAACCTGGAAGCCGATCGTGGACTCCAGCGTGTTCTACGGTGCCCGGCGCATTCTTCTCGACCCGAAGCGAACTACGACCCGGCCCGGCCGCGCGAAGTGGTTACTTTCGTGTATCGCCACCTGCGCCGTGTGCAACGGCCCGATGGCCGTCATGCGCCGAGGATCGAACCGAACCGTTTACGTGTGCCGTGATCGTGGTCATTTGTCGATTGAGCGCACGGAACTCGACGACTACGCCACCGGCCTAGTAATCACGCGATTGTCCCGCACTGACGCTTATGTGCACCTTCCCGATGGCAGTGAGGAAACCGTGGTAACGGAATTGCGCGCCGAGGAAGCTGCCTTGCGCGCTGAATTGGACGGCTACGCCGACGACGCTGCCGAGGGCCGGATCGACCGACTCTTCGCGAGCAAGGTGGTATCCAAGCTCACCGCGAAGATCACCGAGGTGCAGCGCCGGATCGAGCAGGCGATCACACCTCCGGCCCTGCTAGGGCTGCTCTCCGGTGCCCCCGGTGAGAGCGTCGCTGACCGCTGGCACCGTGCCCCGATCTCAGCGAAACGGGAGGTGCTGCGGTTGCTGTTCAGCTCGGTCACGGTCGCCAAGGGCGCCCCCGGTGAAGTCGCCGAGCGGGTAGCGCTCCAGTGGCGTGACCAGGCGAACGGCTAACCGCTCGCCACCCTTTCGGGTGGTCTGGTGTTGCGTATGCGCGGTGACGGTGTCGCACGATGACACAGCACGTGCGTCATCGTATAGAAATGTACGACAGTTATCGCAAGCAAGCGGCAACAGCAGTGAAACGATCGGTTTTCGTCGGTAGCGCATCGCATCCTTGACGGTTAACGTTCGCCGGCATGCGAGTCACCACCGTCTGCGCCACCCCCACCGATACCGGCGGCCGATTGAAGTACTACCGGGAAAGCGCCGGACTATCCCGCGAACACGTCGGCGTCCACCTCAATCGCGGCACCGGATCAATCCGCGACTGGGAATTGAATCGACGCGTCCCCAGATATGTTCTGCTCGTCCAACTCGCGAACCTTTACGGTGTCCCGGTCGCCGAGCTGATCGGCGTTAACTCCGCAACGCCCCGGTGACTCCCGAAATGTACGCCACCGTGGCCGCCATCCGGCTGTCGGCTGTTCACGCACCGTTTCTGTGGCGGTTAGCCCAGCAGACTGTATAGAATGGATTCTGCCAGGAAGGCGAGCGCTGCATCGCCAGGGGTGCGGCCAACCGCTTCGGTCCGTATGTTGCTCACGACTTTGTCGTGCAGGATGGTAGTTGACGGCCCGGAGACGAAGGCGATGTTGCGGTATTTTCCACTATTTGAGGATAGGGGGTGATGTTTCCACCATTCTCCCGTGAGAGTAGTGCGTTAAGGCCTATCGCGGTGTCGTAGTCGGGCATTTCGATCGTTGCGGTTGAGAATCGGATGACGTAGTTTCCCTCTGTGTATTCGATGAGGGTCCGGTAGAGAGACGTACAATGATTTCTGTTGAGGAAAACCTGGACGTCGCCGTCGGAGTAGGCGGCGCAGTTTTTGTCGGGTCGCGCGTCGAGCTTAATGGGATGGCCGCCCATGCGTCGCAGACGAGCTGTCGCTTTGACTGCGTCATCGTCGCCCTTGATTCGGATTTCAATCTGACCCCGTGGCGACCCAGTGCTGATACTGAACTCATCAACCGCACTGACCGATGCAGCGTCGCTTACACCGCCACCGACGAGCGCCGACAGCACGAGGGTCACGGCCGCGGCGGCGGTCTGCTTCCTGCAATCGGCTTCGATCCATACAGGGTTGCCATCTATCGTGACCCAGTGCCCCCGGAAGCACCCCACTTTGCATTCCCCAACTCCCCGAACACGTTCCTTGGCACTAAGGCGCCCATAAACTGTGCCGCTGAGTTATTTGAGCAACCTCACGTGAAGGTTGATACATAATCCATCCGTTTGGAGGATTCGCCAACTGCCCGGACAGCGGTTAAAGCGGACAAATGCGATTTCGTGGGCGAGCTGACCTCTGCCGCGTGGTCCATCAGGTTGGATCTTGGGGCACTACCGAACGGCGACGCGGGTGGATCGGCCGGTGCCCTGCACGGCGTGGTGCCCTGGTGCTGCTGGTCGTCGCGGTGTGGCCGGCGAATGCACAACTGCGCCGGTGGCCGGGTCAACGATCCGGCACCGCCAGTGATGGCTTCTCAGGTCGGTTGCCCGGCCACGGTCCAGGTCACCTTCGGTCAGCGGACGGGTGATCACGTCAGTGGACGTTAGGTGAGGGTCCGGCGGTCCGGCACCGCTATCCGAAGCACTAAGTACCATCCGGCGAGCTGTCGGGGAACTAGCCGACGCCACCGCCGAACTCATCGAAGCTGGCCGCGACCGGCCGGGACAGCGCCCCTACTGGCGTGATGGGTGATAAGTCCATCGGCTTACGTTAGGTAGCTGTCCCTTGTGGGCTTGATCGCAATCCCCTGGTCGACGGTCGGACGTCGCTTGTTCATCTTCGGACCGCAGCGTCTACCCAGTGGAATCCGAGTGAGCGGAAGGAATTTCGTGGTCGCGGGACTGACGCTGGTATGTCCCGTGCGGGGACGGCTGAAGGCGAAGGCCAAGAGCGCGGATGGGCTCCGCCCAAGCGAGGAACGCCTTCGCGTCGATGCCATTCGTCACCTGGTGGACCGAGGATATCCGAAGGAGAACATCTGGGTCGAGGCGGTGATCAAGCGCTTCGGCAACAGTGGGCGCAACAGCTTCCGCGCGGATATGGCCGTGCTCGACGTTCCGGTCAGCACCGTGTCAGACGATCCCGATGATCTGCTTGAGCACGCGGTCCTGCTGGGCGAGGTGAAGCGGGACAACGCGAATGCGGACACCGCGAAGGCTTTCCAGGTCCGCCCCATGCTCGACTTCGCAACCCTAAGCGATTGTGTAGCACTGTACTGGGACGACATCGAGCAGCGCGTCTACTGGTACGAGCAGCGTCGTGGGCGCAAGCATCCCCACGACGGACCGCTTGCGGACCTGCCGGGATACGGGAACAAGCCGCACACCACGAAGCTGACTTTAGCGACGATCGACTCGGACAAACCGCTACTGGGCGTCTTTACCAGGATCGAGGACATCCTTCATTCCGCGTCAATCGGCCCGCAGAAGCGGTTCAACGTGATGCTCCAACTTCTGCTAGCGAAGCTCCACGACGAGCACCAGAACGTCGGCAAGCCGAATAAACCTCTGGTCACCCAAGATTTCGCCGCACTGGAGACCGACCCCGTCGCGGCAAAAGACGCTATGGACGACCTGCTTCAGAAAGCACTCAAGTACTACCAGTCGTTCCTCCCAGAAAATGTCTCCACCAAGCTGCCGATCACGGCCGAGACCCTGGTAGAGGTGACACGCGTCCTTGCGCCCATCAAGGTCGTATCGATGGAGCAGCGGGTTATCCAAGACTTCTACATGTACTTCGCCCGCCACATCTACAAGTGGGACCTCGCGCAGTACTTCACACCCACGAGCGTCACAGAGTTCATCGTGGAGGTATTGAACCCACGGCCCTTCGAACACGTGAAAGATCCGGCATGTGGCAGTGCCGATTTCCTGACCTCAGCGTTTCGACGCGGGCATGCTCAGGGTTGGCACGACTACGCGAGCAGCATCCACGGCAGCGATGTGTCACTCGAAGCCACACAAGTCGCGGTATTGAACATGATCCTCAACGGCGATGGAAAGACGAACATCACGCGCGAGGACTCGCTGTTGAAAATTAACTCCCAAGAGGAGTCCGTTGATGTTGTGATCTGCAACCCTCCCTTCGGTACAAAAATTGTCGAGCGCAAGCCTGCAACGCTCAGCAACTTCGATCTCGGATGCGAGTGGAAGCCCGGCGAAAAGGGAGGGATCACGCAAAGAGGTCGACCGCTTGATTCTCAAGAGTGCGGAATACTGTTCGCTGAAGCGTGCGTTCGCCTATTGCGGGCCAGTCCACAAGGAAGGTTCGCCCTAGTCGTTCCTAACGGGTATCTGGGCAATCGTTCAGGCAGGTACGTCAACCTTCGCGAGTGGCTCCTACGGCACTGCCGCATCGCAGCGATCGCGGCACTCCCTCGGTTCGCGTTCAAGAGTTCCGGTGCGGACGTGTCCGCCAGCGTGATCTTCTGCGAGAAGCGCGAGATCCCCCTGGCGGACGCTCGCGATTCCGAGGAGTTCGATATCAGCATTGAGGTAGTTGACCGAGTCGGTTGGAATCTCAAGGCCAAGCAGGCCGAACCCGTATTCCGTCGTGATCCTAAGGACGGGACGCGACTTGTTGACGACTCCGGGGATCTCATCCTCGACAGCGACTTCTCCGACGTGCTCGCTCGCATCCGATCTAGCGACGCTGTCCAGGACTTTCCGTGGCTCGTGCAGGATCTGGAGGACCTGCCGGTGAGCAGCTCGCCGGGCTGGTCGATCTCTTCGACTGACGTCACTACTGACCCACACCTCACCTTGGACCCCAAGCGTCATTGTCGAAAGTTCCGCGAAATCCGTGCGGAGATCGAAACCAAGGCGCACTTCCGACTCACTGACGTGGTCACGCCCATCCCGGAGGGATTCACCAGCAGCGGTGAGCGGTCGACAATTGACCAGGAAAAAATCTACCGTCACATCGAGATCACCGATGTCGGCATCGGTACCTACCGCTGGCAGAAAAGACGGGGATGGGAGTTGCCGTCGCGGGCGAAGCATCACGCCGAGTCTGGCGACCTCTACCTGGGCTCAATCTGGAGCAGCGTGACGAAATGGTGCCTGATCGGCCAGGAGTGCCCTGACACGGTGGTCACCAACGGCCTACACCGATTGCGCATCCGTGAGGAACACCAGGATCTACTGCTTGACCTCGTGGTGGGCCTCTGCTCTGAAGCGTATGCAACGCAAATGCGCGGGCTGGCACGAGGGTCCGACGGCCTCGCGGAGATCCCGGAAGAAGACATGGCTGAGGTCATCCTGCCCCGGATCGAGGACCACGCCGTCCGGGCAGAGATGCAGCCATTCGTCGATCAGCTACTGGCCGGGTTCACAAGCGTAGAGGCCAAGGTATCCGCTCTCGTTCAGGCGGGACAGGTGACGATTCCGTTACCAGCCCCGCGCCCGGAGCACACATCAATCATCTGATGAACGGCGGGAGGCCCACCGGCAACCCAACTCGTGCAATCGGCCGGCGCCGTCCTTAATTGCCCCGCGGTGAGGTAGCGGGTGAGTTGGGCGGAGAAGGTCGGCCCATCGTCAGCCGGGGCACGCTCGAACCCCACCGCAGGCCGGACTCACTGGGCGATGGTTTCCGGTAACGGCGGGATCATTCCCGCTGGTGGGGGGTCGGCGAGCGCCCGGATTCGCCGCTGGAGTTCTTCGATCAGCTCATCGTTCGCGGTGTTCGCACCACGGTCGGCGTTGTCCATGAACAGCTTGGCGAGCGCTTCACCGGGGGTGAGGGGCCGATCGGGGGAAGCGGGTACTAGCGGCATCGTTGGCCGCCTAGGTATTGTTCCAGCGCGGCGGTACGGCGCAGCGTGCACACCAGCCCAGCGCAGTCCCAGCCGGTGGGTACGTGGCAGACCGGGCAGGGCACCGTGCTGGTGACGAACTCCTGCACGAGTTGATCCAGCGGACTCAGCGGCAGGAACGGCCCGAGCGGTGGCGCACTCACCCCAACCACTTGATCAACACGTCGCGGAGTTGGGTCGCCGCGTCCTCGTCCAGCGTCAACAGGCACGAGCCATCGAGATGACAATCAAGCTCGATCAGACCACCCCGCTGGCGCGCCACCACGTTGGCGAAGCCCAGAGCGCCCTGGTGCACTGAACACGACGCGTGGAGCACCACCCTGCGGCGGTCGATGGTCGGCTGCGTCCCTGGTGGCTGATCTGGTGCGTTCACCTAGCAGACAATGCGGCGAAGATCGCGCTAGTTGTTCACACTCCGTGGACGACCCTGGCCGCCGACACCGAAGCGATTGCGCAAGCTGTCCAGCTCCCACACTCGCCGCCGTGCCCGCCGGTCCAGGGTGAGCACCAGATCCCGGGCGATCGGATCGTTACGAATCCGGGTGGGGGCGATTCGATCGGCGGTGTCCAGGTGCCGGATCGCCTCGTTGTCCCTGTCGCCCTCGGCCTGCGCCCAGGATCGTGCGAGATCGAAGTGCAGCGCCGCGATGCGGTCCTTGCTGCCGAGGGTGTTTAGGTCGATCGGCTCCCGCTCGACGCGCTCCGCAACCGCCGGCCCTTGCCCGAGTTCCGCGCCAACGGCGACGCGCCAGACGTTGACGTTGGTGGGTCCGAAGTGCTGCTGCAATCCGTTGCGCTCACCGGTGAGCAGGGCAATCCGGCTGGCCTCGTCGAGCCGGTCGGCAGCGGCAGCGGCATCGCTGTCCCGGGCCGCGAAGTGGGCACCCATGAGGTGCAGCAGCCCGAACGTCTCGGCGCCGAGGGTGTCACCGTCTCGGATGGCGGTCAGCTGCTGCGCATCATCGAGCGCGCGGTCCAGCATCCGTACCGCGCGTTGCCGGCCGCCAGTGCGTGCCACCGAAGGCGCCCGGGCGAACATCGCGAACGCCTCCAGCTCGGGCCGTTCGGAGATCCGGGCCGCTTCAAAGGAACGTTGTGCCGCCACCTGCGCGAGATGCATGTAGCCAAAAGTGGTTGCCAGCACGAACGCGTGATAGGCGGTCTGAGTAAGGAGTCCAGCGGCGCGAAGCCGTTCCCGACCGTCGATGGTGGCCAAGTGAACCTGTAACTCGATCAGCACATCGTCGATGCCCTCGCCCGAGGACCGGTAGCTGGCGGTGTCCCGCAGCTCCACGGCTGATCTCGCCCAGTCGTCGAGTGCGTCCAAAGGGCGCGGTTGCAGATCGGGCACGTCGTCGAGGGTGGCCTCGTTGAGCCCGCGCTCGATCTGGGCAATCACCGTCTTGGCAAGGGCACTTTCCCGGTCTGGTGGAAGGTAGGGCTGCCCAGTTAGGTCCACTACCGAGCAGCCCAGCGCGTCGGCCAGGTCCTCGATCAGGCCGCGTCGGTTGAATCCGCGCTGCCCGTGTTCCAGCATCGACAGGTAGCCCTTGCTGATTCCGGCCAGCCCGGCCGCCACGTCCAGACTCAGCCCACGCCGAGTGCGGATCTTCCGAGCGCGCGCACCGATCGCCGACGCGTCCTCAGGGTCCACCACAGCCCCCTCTCCACAGACCCCTCACCGATGCTCCCGGGAGCTACCCCGGGGCGGAACCTCCGGCGAGGAGGTGCAACTCCAGGCTACTGCTCACCGGGGGACACTGAACGTCGTGGATGTTGACGGTGCGTTACTGCCGCTCCGCGAGATCCTCACCGACCTCCCGCAGTTGACCGGCGCCGCGTGCATCGGACGCCACGAAATGTTCGACCCGGTGATCGGCAACGGCAACCAGTACCGGCGGCAGGAACAAATCCGGCTGGCGGAAGCCGCGCGACTCTGCGCCGGATGCCCGGTGATCCAACGGTGCACCAGCGTCACCGTGGCCGTCACCGTGGCGGACGTTCGGAACTTCCAGACGCCGCGTCCCTCGATGCCGCCACCGCCCGGCGTGCTCCCCTTGGCGAAATGAGACCGTTGCCGGGCACTATTCCGAATCCGGTGGACGAAATGCGCCCGATCCGCTGCATCCGGCGGGGACGTGCTGGCGACACCCATGCTGAGCAGGCTCTTTGACGGATGACGCCCGCGCTCGCAGACCAAGGTGGTGCAGAATCGGCGGTTCGTCGGAATGTGACGCCCGTCACACGCGGTCCGGTTGACCAGCGCAAACGACATTGATTCGTACTCGGTCGGGGGCGCGGCACTGCGTTCCCCGTTGGTTCACAGGTCCGTGCGCACAGAGTTTGCCGGTAGGCACCTATACCGTCGCCGCACTAGTTCCCACGAAGAGACAAGGAGAAGTCGTGGAAGTCCTGGCGGCGGTTGTTGCGGTGATCAAGGAAGTGTTGGAGGTGGTGCGGGCCGCGTTGGCTAGTTGGCCCGTCACCGCCCGGCTGTGCGTCATCCTCGTCGTGGTTGCCGCCACGACGTGCACCACTGGATTAGTACTCCGCTAACAGCGGTCACCCTAGGGCGTTCCTGACGGATCGTCCACCGACCGCGCTATCCGACTGGGATCTCCCCTGCGGGCGTCGCCGTGGGGGAGGCCCCCTATTGAGATCATGGAGCGCAGCCCTGGACGGCACAGGGGACACCGCTGCTCTCAACGATCGCGCTCGGCGGCCTGACCCGACAGTGCAACAGCAACCTGCTTGGAGATCCCGCGATGACCCATGCGCAAGACAACCACGCTTCAACCGACGACTCGGATTCGTCGAACAGATCGCCCAGAGACCACAAGCAACCCGCCCCCGCAGAAACCACTACCGATACCCATGCCGATTCCCCGCAGTCCGCCAACCCTGAGGAACGGGTCGCCTGTCTGACGCTAGTTCGCCGTTCAGTTCGAGACTGGATTGACCGCACTATCGCCGTTTTCGTCCGTTTCGTGGGGCCGCTGACTCTTCCGCTGACTATCGTAGGGATAGCAGTTCCTCCCTCACCTGCCGACCACCTGGCATTTGACAGCACGCTTCTAATAGGGGAGGCCATTTCAATCTTTGCCTGCATTTCTAGCATAACGTTCAGTCTGGCGAAATGGCGGGGAGAGCTACTCTTTCTACTCTACGCGTTCGCCAACGCTATCGCCCTTATTCTTGTATTCGCAAGACTCGATTGGGCGCTTTCCGTACGCGATCACGGCTGCTTTACCGAGGCCCTGTCTTCACGTACGGATGCGCTATATTTTGCCGTGACGAACCTCTCCTCCGGGGGGCCCGGGAACATTTCTCCAGTGACTGCATTGTGCAAACAGTTAATCACAATTCAAGGCTCACTCGGCTATATCCTAACTACCGGCTTGCTAGCAGTTGCGGTTAGCGTCTTGATTGACAGAATGACTGCACGGCGCCCATAACAGGTTCTGGCAGGTGCCCGCTTGTGCAGCCGGTCCTTCACTGCCCGCTGACCGGTGCGCTGGTTTGCTGGCATGATTCGGGCCTGGTCTTCCTCCAGTGTTGATCCGTGGCCTGGCCGACCCTGCGCTGGTCGGCCAGGCCACCACCAACCGCGCCGTTACGGTCACCAGCGGGGCCGGTGGCCACGTCGTCGGTGCCGGTGCCCCCGCTCCGTTGTCCCTGGAGATCCACCACGCCCGTCCCGTCCGGGACCGGTGTAGGTGTGGTGCGGCAGCGGTTACGGTGGTGGTCATGGGCCGCTGGACCTCATCTGTGAGTAGAAACACCCACTACCTGTACTCACTTAGGGGCTATACGGCTCCGAATGGCGATTAGGCGTGACGGGAGGGTCAGGTGGTGCTGCGGCGGCGCAGGAACGGATCGGTGAGGGCGGGTGGTAGGTAGCCTGCGTCGGGACGCGACAGGGTGACGCCGGGCGCGACGATCTCGTCGATGCGGTCCAGCACGTCACAGGACAGCGTGACGTCGACGGCGCCGAGCTGCGACTCCAGGTGTTGCATCGTGCGTGGGCCGATGATCGGTGCCGTCACAGCGGGGTGCTGGCTCACGAAGGCGAGCGCCAGGTGGATAAGGGACATCCCGGCCTGTTCGGCAAGCCCGGCCAAGGCGTCAGCAGCGTCGAGCTTGCGCTGGTTGTCCGGATTGGACAGGTCGTAGCGGGCAGGTATGCGTTGGGAACGCAGCGACGCCGGCGCGTCCTGGCCCTTGCGGTACTTGCCGGTGAGCCACCCGCCGGCCAGCGGGCTCCACGGCAGAACACCCATCCCATAGCGCTGCGCCACCGGCAGCACGTCCGCCTCGACGCCGCGGACGAGCAGGGAGTACGGCGGCTGCTCGGTCACAAACCGGCCCACCGCCCGCTGCTGCGCCGTCCACTGCGCCTCGACGATCTGGTGCGCCGGGAAGGTCGAGGAGCCGAACGCCCGGATCTTGCCCTGGCGCTGCAGGTCGGTGAGGGCGCCGAGGGTCTCCTCGACGGCGGTGTCGGGATCCGGGCGGTGCACCTGGTAGAGGTCGATCCAGTCGGTGCCCAGCCGCCGGAGGCTGTTGTCCACCTCCTGGACGATCCACCGGCGTGAGTTGCCGCGCTTGTTCGGGTCGCCTGCGCTCCGCTGGCCGAAGGGAGTGTTTACCGGTACGTCCATCTGGGCGTGGAACTTGGTCGCGAGGATCACGCCGTCACGGCGGCCGCCGGCCAGCGCTTTGCCGACGATGACCTCCGACTCGCCCTGTGAGTAGACGTCGGCGGTGTCGATGAAGTTGATGCCGGCGTCCAGCGCGTGGTGGATGATTCCGATCGACGTCTGATGATCGGGTTCGCCCCACGCGCCGAACATCATCGCCCCCAGACACAGCGGGCTGACTTGCATTCCGGTGCATCCAAGGCTGCGGTAGTCCATCTGCCGAGCCTACGAGGCTCTCGGCAACCGGGGCTCGATCAGCTGCGCGATCCGCAGCGCCTCAGGGCACGAATCGATTCGATCACCATCCGGGCTCAACGTCGACGCCACATGAACCACCAGCGATACCGAGCCGCCATCCATCAGCTGCTCGCAGTCGGTGCCGCCGTCGCGGTCTACCGCAAACGTCAGTCCTGCTCGGCCGTTCACCGCGTTTTCCGCGAAGGTGATGAATGCCGGGCCACGCTGACGGGCCCGGTACGAAGCGACGGTCTCCTGGTCACGTTCAAGGCTCAACCTGAGTGGCTTACCTACCCACTCGCAGCCAACCGAGCCAAACTGATCCACCGTCTCGCGGGTGTTCGGCTGGACACCGAGTTGGCTCAGCTCGGCGTCGGTCAAAATGCTGCACATGTCGACGGATCTCGCGTCGGCCACCCCGAGCGAAGCGTGTGGTGCGCAGGCAGCCCCCAGTACCCCCAGAGCCGCCACCAGCAAAACCCCACGCATCATCCCTCACCGACCCCCCGGGTGCGCTACGCCTCCCGAACTCCACCGTAGAGCTGTTCGGAGGACCTTGGACAGCGCTGCTGTGGAGTTCGGGAGGCGTAGCGCTGCTCACTCCGGTAGCGGGGGCTGGGCCGGTGCGCGGCTGGGGTATCGGTGAGATCATCGTCGGATCGGGGTGCCGACCGGATGGGGTGATGGGATGAGCGGGCCGGGGAATCCACGAGACGGCAACCAGCATCGCCCGCCGGTGAGCTACGGCCAGAACCCGCCGGGGTATGGACAGAGTGCTGGCGCCCCCGTGCGGCCCCGCAACGGCTTCGGGATCGCCGCACTGATCCTGGGTCTGCTCGCGCTCCTGCTGTGCTGGACGATTGTCGGCGGCCTCGTCTTCGGCATCCTCGCGCTGATATTCGGGCTGCTCGGTCGGGCCCGAGCCAAGCGGGGCGAAGCCACCAACGGTGGCGTGTCACTCGGCGGAGTCGTGCTCGGCATCATCGGACTGCTTCTCACCATCGGGCTGGTTGCGGTGGGCGCGTCGCTGTTGAACTCGCCGGCCGGGCAGAACTACGAGCAGTGCATCCAGCAGTCGGGCCGGGATCCGGCGAAGATGCAACAGTGCTTCTCAGAGTTCGGCAACCAGGTCGGGAGACGCTGAGTTCGCCGCACCGGGGCGCCACTCACGAGGCACAGCTGCCGGTGGAAACCTCGGTGGTTCGGCTCGTTGCGGTATTGACCTGGTCGGCGATCTCATCATCGGCAAGCACGAACCCAGTCTCGTCGTTGTCGACTGCTGCTCCGAACACCAGGCCGAGTACTTGGCCGGAGCCGTCGAGCAGCGGGCCTCCGGAGTTGCCGCTGCGGACCACGGCGCGGACCGTGTAGACGTTGCGGACCACGGTCGACGCGTTGTAGATGTCCGGACCGCGCAGGTGGATGCGGTCCCGAACCCGGGCGGCGGACGCCGTGTAGGGCCCATCCAGCGGGTAGCCGAGCACCAGACCACTCAACCCTGAGATGGCCGGCTTCGGGGCCAGCGGCAACACCGGCGCCCTCAACCCAGGTACCCTCAGGATCGCGACGTCGACCTCCGGGTCATAGCTGACCACCTCGGCGTCCAGCGTGTTGTTCGGGGATATCTCCACCTGTACCTGGTCGGTACCGGCGACGACGTGCGCATTGGTGATCACCCGCTGGGGCGCCACCACGAAGCCGCTACCTTCCAGCGCTCGGGAGCAAGAGCGCGCCCGGCCGCGGACCTTCAGCACGCTGGCCTTGGCCTGCCGGACCACCGGGCTGTTGAGCAGCACCGGATCCGCCGGCCCGACATCAGTGATCGGGGTAGGCGAGAACGGCGCGAGTACGTCGGGGAACCCGGAGACATCTAACAGTCTGGTCAGCTCAGAGGGCAGTTCACGCAGCACATTGGGCATGACCGTGTCCACGAGCCGCAGCACCGACGAGTCCCGCACTGCCCCGGTCAGTCCGGTGTAGACCGACGACTTCGACAGCGGCAGGGCCACCAGCCAGGCGACCACCAGAGCCGCTATCCCTTGCACGACTGCGCCCAGGAAGCTGTCCATCTGGCGCAGCACCTCCGCGTCGATCCGGCGCTGTACCGCCCGGCCCAGCAACACACCGAGCGTTTCGCCGATCGCGATGAGCACGATCACGATCGAGACTCCGAGCGCGACTCGGACCTCCGGGCTCTGGTAGCGCTCGATCAGCGAGGGCGCGATCCGCACTCCGATCACTGCGCCGGCCAGCACCCCGATGAAAGACGCCCCCGCGGTGACCATCCCTTGGCGGGCACCGGAGACTCCGGCGAGCAGGGCCAGCATCAGCACCAGCACGTCCACCCAGTTCACCGGATCACCTCGGTCCGCTCGGCCAGCCGCCTTGCGACGTCCAGGTCGTACTCAGCCGCCGGCTCCCAGGGCTGTGCCCAACCGCCCATTGTCAACAGTGCGGCCAGCAACCCGCCGGTGAACCCCCAGACGAGCATCCCAGGTACCACGAACGCGGGGTACAGGTACCCGCTGGGCCCGCGCACGATCAGCCGGTTCGGTGGGTCCGCAAGCACCCGCAGCAGCACCCGGGCGACCGCAACGGTCTCCCGATGATCCACCGGAGCCACCGCTCCGGGCCGCTCCCAATAACCCAGCACCGGCGTGACGACAAAATTCGACGGCGGCACGTACTGCTGCGGCAGCACCGCGACCGGGCGCACATCGTCGGCACGGATTCCGACCTCCTCGACGGCCTCCCGCAGCGCCGTCGCAACCGGACCGTCATCACCTTCTTCCGCGGCTCCGCCGGGAAAACAGACCTGGCCGGGGTGCGAGGACAGGCCCGGCGAGCGCACCTGCAGCAGCACATCCGGCTCACCAGTACGGGAGTCCTCGGCCAGGAGCACCAGCACAGCGGCCGGTCGGCCGCCCACTCGGGGCACCGGGATCCGACCGAGATCACCGGGGCCCAGCCCGGCGGTGCGGCGGACCAGCAGATCGAGCCACCCGGGCAGCGACGTGGGATCGACCAGCGGCCCGGTTACCAGCGGCCACCGTGCGGCGGCCCCCGTTCCGATCGGCCCGGTCATCCGGCCGCTCCGGGTCCGAGGTAGCGCGCCACGACAGTGCGCACCTGCTGCGGGCTGCGCAGTACCTCTGGTGGGTTGACCTGGCTGACCCGACCGTCGGCAGACACCAGATAGGTCAGCGGCAGTACCGGCGGGGCGCTCAGCGCGGCGCGCAGCCTGCCGTCGGGATCGCTGACCGACGGGTAGTGCACGTTCAACGAGCGAAGCAGGTCAAGTGCCCCTTCAGGTATCCCCTGGACCTCGACGCCGAGCACTGGCACCGCGCCAGGCTCGGCGGCGTAGGCGGCCAGCGCCGGCAGCTCTTCGGTGCACGGTTGGCACATCGGCCCCCACAAGTTGAGCAACGCCGGACTCCCGGCCAATGCCGCCCCCAGGTCGACCGTCCCTGCCTGGCCGAGGCAGGGCAACACCAGCCCGGACAGCGGCCCCCGGGTGGCGCCCGGGTGCGCGGCCGGGCAGGGCAGCAGAGCAGCCTGGGACCTCAACTGTTCGATACTGGGCAGCGGCGACTCGGTGGCAGGCTGGGCCGGTTGCCCGAGCTGAGCGGCCTGGGTGGACGCTCGAGGCCCGGAAGTTGGCAGCCCCAACGTTGGCAGACACAGTGCCACGACAAGTGCCGACGCCAGCAACGCCGTCACCAGCACCCAGCGCAATGCAGGCTTCACCTGATCGGCCCCGGGGCCGTGACACCGACTCTTAACTCGGGATCGGCTGCCAGGTCAGGAGGCAACCCGGCCATCTCCAGCAGGTGCGGCGCCTCAGGCCCGCGCAGCAACATGGCCGCGATCGCGGGCTCGGTAGGGCCGAGCCCGTAGGAGGGACAGTCCGCAGCCAGCGGGCATACCCCGCAGGCCGGCCGGCGCGAGTGGCACACCCGGCGCCCGTGGAAGATCACCCGGTGGGACAGCATCGTCCAGTCCCGTTTCGGCACGAGCGCGCCGATCGCGTGCTCAACCTTCACCGGATCGTCGTGCTCAGTCCAACCCCACCGGCGCGCCAGCCGCCCGAAGTGGGTGTCGACTGTGATGCCGGGCACGCCGAATGCGTTGCCGAGGATCACGTTAGCGGTCTTGCGCCCGATTCCCGGCAGCGTGACCAGCTCAGCCAACGTCTGCGGCAGCTCGCCATCGAAGCGCTCGACCAGCGCCGCACCGAGTCCGATCAGCGCCGTCGCCTTGTTCCGGTAGAACCCGGTGGGTCGGATCAGCCTCTCCAGCTCATCCCGATCGGCAGCCGCGTAGCCGCTGGCGTGGAGATACCTGGCGAACAGCGCGGGCGTGGTTTCGTTGACCCGCTTGTCAGTGGTCTGCGCCGACAAGATGGTGGCGACGGCGAGCTGCAGTGGCGTCTGGAAGTCCAGTTCGCAGTGCGCATCCGGGTAGGCGACGGTCAGAACGCGACCCATCCGGCGGGCTCGCCGAACCAACGCAAGGTGGCTCTCCGCAGCGAAAGACCGGCGCGATCGAGCTGGCACTCCCACAGAGTACGGAGGCCACGCCGGTCCCCGTCGCCCAGCCTCGTACCGGCCGTACCCAGGCCGGGCCGGACGACACGCCCGACACGCGACCCCGCGCGCACAACTGGTCGTGGGATACGGCAGGATCCCACGCACCATGACCGTCTGGTTCGTCGCCGCAGTCCCAGTGTTGCTCATGTTTTTTACGCTCGGGATGGAGCGGCTGGAAGCCCGCCTGCGCCACCTCACAGTCCAAGAGAACGAGGTCGAGGAGTTCCTGCAAGCCGCTCGACCTGATGAGGTCCGGGCACTGTTCCGCAGCGGGATCGGGCGCGCGCTGGAACTGTTCCGGTTGCGTCGGATACCCGACACCGGCGTCCCCAACGGGACTGGCTCACGCACCTTCGGTCTGGTCACGTCACGCCGCGCCCGCCAACGGTCTTAGACTCCACCCAACGTGATCGGCGGTATTGGAGCAGGCGCTGTGAGGCGCCCGGGTCAGCGGGAGGAACACAGTGACCGACCCCCTGGCTACGGCCGGCATCTTCCAAGGTGTTGACCCATCAGCGATCGAGGCTTTGAAAAGCGCCCTGGAACCGGTCAACTTCCCTCGAGCCCACATCATCTTCGCCGAAGGCGAACTGGGCGATCGCCTGTACATCATCCTGTCCGGCAAGGTCAAGATCGGGCGGAAGTCAGCTGACGGCCGGGAGAACCTGCTCGCGGTATTCGGGCCTTCGGACATGTTCGGTGAGCTTTCGATCTTCGACCCCGGGCCCCGGACATCGACGGCTACCACGGTGACGGAGGTCCGAGCCGTCAGCATGGACCGTCCCGCGTTGCGGGAGTGGATCACCAAGCGGCCGGAGATCGCCGAGCAGCTGCTGCGGGTGATCGCTCGTCGGCTGCGCCGTACCAACAACATGCTCGCCGACCTGATCTTCACCGATGTCCCAGGACGGGTGGCCAAGGCGCTACTGCAGCTCGCGCACGACTTCGGCACCCAAGAGGGCGGCATGCTTCGAGTAACCCATGACCTCACTCAGGAGGAGATCGCACAGTTGGTCGGTGCCTCCCGGGAGACGGTGAACAAGGCGCTCGCCGACTTCGCCCAGCGCGGTTGGCTGCGCCTGGAAGGCAAGAGCGTGCTCATCCTGGAACCCCAGCGCCTAGCCCGCCGCGCCCGTTAACGAAGGTAGCCCTTCAAGTACCGCCAACCCGGGGTTCGACTGCTCCTCACGACTACCAACGTCGGGTCAGACCTCGACGACGAGTTCGACTTCGACCGGAGCGCCCAGCGGTAGCTCGGCGACCCCGACTGCGGAGCGGGCATGCGCCCCCGCCTCACCGAATACCGCTCCGAGGAGCTCGGACGCCCCGTTGAGCACGGCGGCCTGCGCGGTGAAACCGGGTGCTGAGGATACGAATCCCACGACCTTCACGACCTGGACCACCGAGTCCAGACCGACCAGGCCGTCGACGGCGGCCAGTGCATTGAGCATGCAGGTTCGGGCCAGCTCATGACCTCGCGCGGGGTCGATCTCGGCACCGAGCTTGCCGGTGGCCGCGAGTACTCCGCCGACCAACGGCAGCTGGCCGGCGGTGAACACCAACGATCCGCTGCGCACCGCCGGCAGGTACACCCCGGCCGGCGTGGCTACCGGCGGCAGCACCAACCCGAGCTCGGTCAGCCGGCCCGACCAGCTCACTGCTTCGGGCGCTTGAGATAGGCCACCAGCTGCTCTCCCGTCGGCCCCGGCGTCACGGTGACCAGTTCCCAGCCGTCGGCTCCCCACTGGTCGAGGATCTGCTTCGTGGCATGGGTCAACAGCGGCACGGTCGCGTACTCCCAGGTCGTCATGGCGTGCAGCCTACGGCTGCCGGCTTGATCGCGGTTTATGTGCCGTAGACGACACGGGATGTCGCGCAAGGCACATAAAGCGTGATCTTGAATCGCAGGCGGGCTGGGGAAAGCTCGTCGGCGGATCAGCGGATGTTGGAGCCGCCTAGGCTCACGGTATGTGGTCCGATGAGCTGGTCCGGGCTCGCCTGCATGTGGTCACCGGCAAGGGCGGGACGGGAAAAACGACGGTAGCCGCTGCGCTGGCGGTGGCGCTGGCCAGCGGGGGCGGCCGAACGCTGCTGGTGGAAGTCGAGGGACGGCAAGGAATCGCGCACCTGTTCGACATCCCGCCGTTGCCCTACCAGGAGCGGCGCATCGCGGTCGCCCCCGGCGGTGGCGAGGTCCGGGCGCTGGCGGTGGATGCCGAGGAGGCCCTGCTGGACTACTTCACGATGTTTTACAACCTGGGTTTCGCGGCCCGGACGCTGCGCCGGATGGGCGCGATCGAGTTCGCCACCACGCTGGCGCCCGGGCTGCGTGATGTACTGCTCACGGGCAAGGTGAAGGAAGCGACAACCCGAGTGGCCAACGGCGTCCGTACTTACGACGCTGTGGTGCTCGACGCCCCACCCACCGGGCGGGTGGTGAGGTTTCTCGACGTCACCAGGGCGATGGCGGACCTGGCGAAGGTCGGCCCGATCCACAATCAGAGCAAGGGGGTGGTACGGCTGCTGCACTCTGCGGACACTGCTGTGCACGTGGTGACCCTGCTGGAGGACATGCCGGTGGCCGAAACCTTGGACACCGTCGCGGAGCTGGATCTGGCGGACCTGCGTCCGGGCGCCGTGCTGGTCAACCGGGCGCGGCCGTCTCGGCTGCCTGCCTGTTCGGTGGTCGCCGCAGCGAACGGCCAGGTCCGCGCCGACCGGGTCCGCGCCGGGTTGCTCGCCGCCGGTCTGGATCTGGACCCGGCCGTGCTGGACGGCCTGGTCGCCGAAACAGTGGAACATGCGATGCGGGTGGACGCCGAGCGCCACGCCCGAGCCAGGCTGGCCGACGCGGGCATGCCGTTGATCGAGCTTCCCGAGCTGACCGAGGTCGGCGGAGATGGAGTGGATCTCGGCGGGGTCTACGAGCTCGCTGAAGCGCTCCGCGGGCAAGGGGTGCGATGAGCACGCCGACTCCGCTGGATATCGACGCGCTGCTGGACAACCGGGCCACTCGAGTAGTGGTGTGCTGTGGCGCGGGCGGCGTGGGGAAGACGACGACGGCTGCGGCGCTCGCGTTGCGAGCGGCCGAGCGAGGTCGATCGGTGGTGGTACTCACGATCGACCCGGCTCGCCGGCTGGCCCAGTCGCTGGGTCTGCCCGAGCTGACCAACAATCCTCGCCTGGTGGACCCCACCGAGGAGATCCAGGCGGCCGGCGGCCGGCTGCACGCGATGATGCTGGACATGCGACGCACCTTCGATGAGATGGTGCAAGCGCACGCAAGCCCCGAGCGGGCCGCCCTCATCATCGCCAACCCCTTCTACCAGGCCATCTCGTCGTCGTTCTCCGGAACCCAGGAGTACATGGCGATGGAGAAGCTGGGCCAGCTGGTTGCGGCCCGCCAGTGGGAGCTTGTCGTGGTCGATACGCCCCCTTCGCGTTCCGCACTGGATTTCCTGGACGCTCCGCAGCGGTTGTCATCGTTTCTGGACGGGCGGATGATCCGGCTGCTGTCCGCACCCGCGCGGGCCGGCGGCCGGGGCGTGCGGCGGCTGGTGGGTGCCGGGTTCGGGCTGTTCACCAGGGCGATCTCGACGATCCTGGGCGGCCAGTTGTTGGCTGACGCCTCGGCGTTCGTGCAGGCTTTCGACACCATGTTCGGGGGGTTCCGGGAGCGCGCGACCGCGACCTACGAGTTGCTCCGCGCTCCGGGCACTGAGTTTCTGGTGATCGCCACCCCAGAGGCCGACGCAGTGCGCGAGGCTGCCTACTTCGTGGACCGGCTGGCCACCGAGTCGATGCCCCTGGCGGGGCTGGTGCTCAACCGAACACATCCGGTACTCGCTGACCTGCCGGCAGCGCAGGCCGAGACGGTGGCGCAGACGCTGGAACGAGCGGGCGAAGGCGCTAACTCCGCGGGTCCGCTGGCTGCGGCGGTGCTGCGGTTACACGCCGACCGGGTCACCCTGGCCAGGCGGGAACGCCGGCTGCTCGCTCGGTTTCGCCGGGCGCATCCGGCCGTCGCGATGGTCGCGGTGCCGGCGTTGGCCTTCGACGTGCACGATCTGCCGGCTCTTCGCGGCATGGGCCGGCTGCTCGGCAGGGAACAGCCAGCCGTGATCGACTCCGCACCGCACCGCTGAGCGGCAGCTCAGCGGACTGAATCGAGCATGTGGTAGAGCAGCAGCAGCTGGGTGATCGCCAGCGGCTCACTGCGGCTGCCCTCACCTATATGGCCCAGCGTGGACGGCAGCTCCGACTCGGTGCCGAGCTCCGCCCAGATCGCCTTCTCCAGCAGCCGGCTCTCCTCGCGAGGCACGTACCCGTGCACGTGCAGGCCCTCCACCGGCCGGCCGTCCTCGTCACGCTTGAGCTTGAGGTGCATGGCGCGCCGGTCAGACTCGCGGAACACTCCGGTGAGATCTGGGTGGCGGACCGTCGGGCGTAGCGTCAGCTCAGCCGACAGCGGTGTGTCCGGCGGGTCTTGGCGCGCCTCAATCGGACCGAACCGAACCACGATGTCGGCTGCGGAGCGTTGCGGGCGGATGAATTCTTCGGACTCGGGTTCCCGCTTGTCGAGTTCGGACAGCACCTGCTCTGGGGTGTACCCGCGCTTGCTGGTGTCCCGCTTGACCTTCCAGTCGCGGCGGATGTGCTCGGGCGGGTCGAGGTACACGGTGATGTCGAAGCACGCCTGCGCCAGCCGGGTGTGTAGCGGTAGCAGGCCCTCCACGATCACGAACTCGGTGGGCTCGATCAGTTGCGGCCGGGTGAGCTGGCCGGTGTCGTGATCGTAGACCGGTTTGAGGACCGGCTGCCCGGTGGCCAGCAGCTGCAGGTGCTGTTCCATGATCTGCACGTAATTGCAGTCCGGGTGCAGCGCCGTGAACGGCAGTCCCTTACGTTCCTGGCGGTCGTACCGATGGTAGTCGTCCACACACAGGGAGGTGATGCGATCGGCACCCAACGCGTCGACCAATCCGTTGGTTAACGTGGTCTTGCCAGCAGCGCTGTCGCCGGCGATCGCGAGCATCACCGGCCGCGCGGTACCGGACCCAGCACGCTCCATTCGCAGCAACTTGTCGGGCACGACACACCCCTTTTCTCCGCAAGGCCTCGAAGGCCACGCAAGCCTCAATAGGCCGTACCTGACGGTAAGCAAGCCGGCCGCGACCCGGCGTCCCCTCCTGGAGGGAAAGGCAAGGGGATCCGGGCTCATCATCGGTCACCGACACGGCATGGTGACCCGATTACACTGCGCACATGAAAGGCCGGCACGGGGAAGGCCAGCCGCTACGTGTGGTCCTGGTCGATGACCATGAGATGGTGCGCACTGGTCTCAAGGCGATGCTCAGTCGCTTCGCTGGACGGGTCCGGGTGGTCGGCGAGGCTGCGGACGCGGCGACCGCACGGCGGGTCGTAGCTGGGCTGGACCCCGACATTGTCCTCGCCGACGTGCGATTGGGCGGAGAAAGCGGGTTGGACCTGTGCCGCGAGCTCATCGCGGACTCCCCCGGACGCCGGGTCGTCCTGCTGACCGTCTACGACGACGAGCAGTATCTGTTCCAAGCCATGCAGGCCGGCGCGGCGGGCTACCTTCTCAAGCGCATCGATGGCCCGGAACTGGTCGAGCAGTTGCTCCGGGCGCACGCCGGTGGCGTGGTACTCGACGCGGGTCTCAGCGCCCGAGCCGGCGCGTCCGCCAGCCGCCTGCTGGCAGGCGAGTTCTGGCCCGGCGCACACCTCGGCTTGACCAACCGGGAGAGCGAGGTGCTCTGCCTGATGGTCGGCGGCGCGTCCAACCGAGCTATCGCCACCGAGCTACTGGTCGGCGAGGAGACGGTCAAGAGTCACGTGCGAGGCATCTACCGGAAGCTGGCGGTGAGCGACCGGGCGGGGGCGGTGGCAACCGCACTGCGCGAGGGCCTCTTCCGTTAAGTGTCACAGTCGTTTAAATGTCACAGTCGTTGAGGCTCAGGCAACGGCGGCCGAGTTGGGTTGTACCCGTCCGGCCAGCGCCCGCTGGCCCTCCGCGACAAGTGCCGGATCTCCGTGCCACGCCTTCAGCGCCGGGTCGACCAACGCCCGACCGAAGGAGAAGGTCAGCGGCCACGGCGTCTCGTGCTTCTGCATCGCGGCCAGGTTCGCGGTCGCCACCTCAGGCGACTGACCACCGGAGAGGAAGGCCACCCCGGCCAGGGAGTCCGGCAGCACCGCCCGCAGCGTGGCCACGGTCGCCTCGGCGACCTCCTCGGGACTGGCCTGCTGACCTGATGTCGAGCCGGGCACCACCATGTTGGGTTTGAGCACGGTGCCGGCGAGATCCACGCCAGCCTCCTCCAGCTCCTCCAGTAGATGCTCCAGAGCCGCGCGGGTCACTTCGGCGCACCGCTCGATGGTGTGGTCGCCGTCCATCAACACTTCGGGCTCGACGATGGGCACCATCACCGACTCCTGGCACAGCGCGGCATAACGGGCCAGCGCGTGCGCATTGGCTCGCAGCGCGTTACGGGTCGGCCGGTTCTCACCGATAGTGATCACGGCCCGCCACTTCGCGAACCGGGCCCCGCGGGAGACATAGTCCCGAAGCCGTTCGCGCAGGCCGTCGAGGCCTTCGGTGATCTTCTCACCGGGCGACAAGGCCAGGTCTTTCGCGCCGGTGTCGACCTTGATACCAGGCAGGATGTTCAGTGCGTGGATGGCCAGCGGGAAAGTGTTCCCGTCGCTGAGCTTCTGGTTGAAGGTCTCGTCGGACAGGATCACCCCGCTGATGCCCTCATGCAGCTCGGGCGTGGTCACCAACAGCTCGCGGTAGTCCCGCCGGTTGTCCGCGGTCGCGGCAACGCCCACCTTCTCCAGCCGGGACGACATGGTGCCGATGCTCTCGTCGGCCGCGAGAATGCCGCGCGGCCGGCTCACCATCGTTTGAGCGGTTCCGTGCAGCGCCTCGATCATGACCCTCCCTCCACGGCGACGGGCCAGTCCACGTCACCACCGTCGAGCCTAGGCCCGGAGCGCCGTGGCGCACGTCCCCCAGTGGGTGGATCCGGTGGGGGGGCGGTTACTGGGGGTCGCCAACCAAACGCGTGCAGTTGCCGGACGAACAGTGCCGTCGATGCGCCCGAATAGGCACCGGCGACCGCATGCCATGGCCGACGCAGTGGAGTGCCCGGGGTGGACACCGTGACCAACCGCCCGTCGGACAGCAGCTCGGTAATGGCGTCCCGGGAGACCAGCGCGCAACCGAGCTCGGCGACCGCGCCGGCCACCACGGCGCCGTTGGAACCCAGCACCAGCCGAGGTGGTGCGACGTGTTGCGACCTCAGGTAGGTCTCGACCCTCGTGCGGGTGGCTGAGCCCTGCTCTCGCAGCAACCATGGGGTGCTGGTCCAGTCGAACGCGTCGGCGACCGAGGGCGCCGCCGCGACCACCAGCTCATTGGGCTTGGTGGCGACCACGTGAGCTTCTACTCCCGAGGGCGGCCGTCCGGCGATAACCAGGTCCACCTCGTGCGCGCGGACCAGGTCCCACACCTGCACGCTGGGGGCCACCTCCAGCGCCAGCGCGACTCTCGGGTGACGCCGACGGAACTCGACCAGCAGGGCGGGCAACAGGTGCTCCCCTGCGGTGGTGACCGCGGCGAGCCGAAGCCGGCCCCGTTCCGGGTCGAGTTCCTGGACCGCCGCCGCCGCGCCCTCGTCGAGCAGTCCCAGGACCTGGCGGGCGTAGCGAGCATAGACGGCACCGGACGCGGTCAGCCGGATTCCGCGGCCCACCGGCTCCACGAGCGGTACGCCGAGCTCGCGAGCCAGGGCTCCGATCGAGGCCGACACCGCGGACTCGGTGACCGTCAGGCGGCTGGCGGCAGCGCGCACCGACCCGGTTGCGGCCAGCGCGACCAGCGTGCGCAACCGGGACTCAGTCATGAGCAATCATTACATAGTCGTAGCCAAAGAGTTGATAGACAAGCTGAGTATTTACCGCCACGCTCGGTACTGACAAGAGGAGGCACGAGTGGCTGACACCGAAGTCAACGGATCGAAGAAGAAGAAGGCTGATCGCTGGTCAGCGGGGGTCATCCCGTATGCCGAGATGGGCTACTGGGAGCCGGACTACCAGCCCAAGGACAGCGACGTCCTGTGCGCGTTCCGGATCACTCCGCAACCGGGTGTGCCGCCGGAGGAGGCCGGTGCCGCCGTCGCCGGCGAGTCCTCGACGGCGACCTGGACGGTGGTGTGGACCGACCGGCTCACTGCGCACGAGCATTACCAGGCCAAGTGCTATCGGGTGGACGCTGTGCCCAATACCGAGGGCCAGTACATCGCCTACATCGCCTATGACATCGACCTGTTCGAGGAAGGCTCGATCGCGAACCTGACCTCGTCGATCATCGGCAACGTCTTCGGGTTCAAGGCCCTGAAGGCGCTGCGACTGGAGGACATGCGGATCCCGCTGCATTACGTCAAGACCTTCCAGGGTCCGGCGCACGGGATCATCATGGAGCGCGAGTACCTGGACAAGTTCGGCCGCCCACTGCTGGGTGCCACCACCAAGCCGAAGCTGGGCCTGTCGGCCCGCAACTACGGCCGGGTGGTCTATGAGGCGCTGCGTGGCGGGCTGGACTTCACCAAGGACGACGAGAACATCAACTCCCAGCCGTTCATGCGCTGGCGTGACCGTTACCTCCATGCGATCGAGGCGGTGAACCGCGCGAGCGCCGCGACGGGTGAGATCAAGGGTCACTACATGAACGTCACGGCGGCGACCATGGAGGACATGTACGAGCGCGCCGAGTTCGCCAGGGAGATCGGCAGTGTGATCATCATGATGGACCTGACCGTCGGCTACACCGCGATGCAGTCGATGTCGAAGTGGGCGCGGCGCAACGGCATGATCCTGCACCTGCACCGGGCCGGTCACGGGACGTACACCCGCCAGAAGAACCACGGTGTGTCATTCCGGGTGATCGCGAAGTGGTGCCGCCTGCTCGGGGTCGACCACATCCACGCGGGAACCGTCGTGGGCAAGCTCGAGGGGGATCCGTCGATGATCGCGGGCTACTACGACACCCTCCGTCTCGACCACGTCCCGGAGAATCCTGAGCAGGGAATCTTCTTCGACCAGGATTGGGCGTCGCTTCCAGCGGTCATGCCGGTGGCGTCCGGCGGCATTCACGCCGGGCAGATGCACCAGCTGCTGCGCTACCTCGGGGAGGACGTGATCCTGCAGTTCGGCGGGGGGACGATCGGGCATCCGATGGGGATCGCCGCCGGCGCGACCGCCAACCGCGTCGCCGTCGAGGCGATGATCCAGGCGCGCAACGAGGGGCGCGACTACTTCCAGGAGGGTCCCGACATCCTGGAGAAGGCCGCCAAGGGATGCCCCGAGCTCAACGCCGCGCTGCAGGTCTGGAAGGACGTCACTTTCGACTTCCAGTCGACCGATACGCCCGACTACGTGCTGACCCCGACCGTCGGCTGACCCGCCGAACGCCGCGAGGAGACACACCATGCGCATCACGCAGGGAACGTTCTCGTTCCTGCCCGACTTCACCGACGAGCAGATCGCCGCTCAGACCCGCTACGCCCTCGATCACGGCTGGGCGATGTCGGTTGAGTACACCGACGATCCCCATCCGCGTAACGCCTACTGGGAGCTGTGGGGGTTGCCGATGTTCGACCTCCCACCCGAAGAAGCCGAGGTGGTGATGCGGGACGTCCGGGCCTGCCGCGAGGCCCACGCCCACCACTACATCAAGCTACTCGCGTACGACGCGAGTCTCGGACGTCAGACGACCGCGCTGAGCTTCATCGTGAACCGACCGCCCGATGAGCCGGGCTTTCGCTGCGATCGCACGGACGACCACGATCGTGTCGTGCGCTACCGGGTGCATTCTTACGCAGTCGACAAGCCGGTCGGCCAGCGCTACGCGAACGCGAACGCGAATGGGGCCCAGCCGTGAGCGTGATCGAGGCGGCCCCGCCGGCGGCGATGGACGTCCAGGGAATCCTGCGCACCGCCGACATCGAAACCGTCCTGGCCGAGCTCGATCGCGATCTCGTGGCGCTCGCGCCGGTCAAGACGCGCATCCGCGAGATCTCGGCGCTGCTCGTGATCGACCGCCTGCGCAGAGAGGCCGGTCTGACCGCCGCGCGGCCGACGCTGCACATGTGCTTCACGGGCAATCCGGGCACGGGGAAGACCACGGTTGCACTCCGCATGGCTGACATCCTCTACCGGCTCGGTTACATCGCCCGCAACCACGTCGTTTCGGTGACCCGCGACGACCTCGTGGGCCAGTACGTCGGGCACACCGCGCCGAAGACCAAGGAGGTGCTCAAGCGCGCGTACGGCGGCGTGCTGTTC
>DATAWX010000173.1:0-4354 GCA_036266995.1 Pseudonocardiaceae bacterium
TAGCCACCGTTGGCGTCGACGAACAACTCCACGTCGGGCCCGACCTCGTCGCGCGCCTGCGCCATCAGTTCGAGGTCTCGGGCGACCTCGGTGCCCCAGGATTCCCCGATCTTGATCTTCACTCGGGGGATGTGCTGGCCATCGACCCAGGCCGCCAGTTGGGTGTGCAGCTGATCCTGGTCATAGGAGGTGAAGCCACCACTGCCGTACACCGGTGCTTCGTCGTGGACCGCGCCGAGCAGCCGGTGTAGCGGTAGCCCGAGCAACCGGGCTTTGAGGTCCCACAGCGCGATGTCCACCGCCGAGATCGCGTAGCCGACCGTCCCGGGGCGCCCGGCGTTGCGCACCGCCTTGACCATCCGGTCGAACGCGCCGCCGACGTCGAGGGCATCGCCGCCCAGCACGACGTCGGCGAGCTGATCGCTGACAACCCGCGCGCACGCGGGGGGGCCGTAGGTCCAGCCGGTTCCGCGGGTGTCCCCGCTGCGGATCTCGACGAGCACCATCGTGGTGGAGTCCCACGTCAAGGTCCCGTCGGCCTCGGGCGCGTCGGTGGGGATGGTGTACACCGCGACCTCGATCGCGTCGACCGTCGCGTTCAGCGCCGCTGTGGCCACCGCCGTTGTCGTGAGAGTCACCGCTCAGCCCTGCCGGTGTGGCAGGAACTCCTGGAGTTTGGTCTTCACACCCTGCGTGATCACACCCCAGCGGTCCTCGTCGCCGGCCAGCATCGCCTTAGCCGCGTCGGTCATCTGCTCGAAGGTCGCGTGCGGTGGTATCGGCGGCACATTCGGGTCGCAGCGCACGTCGAGCAGCGTCGGGCGATCAGCGCCCAGCGCGCGGTCCCAGGCCGGGACGATGTCGTCGGGTTTGTCGACCGCGATGGCCTGCAAACCCAAGTCGGCGGCGAAACCGGCGTAGTCGACGTCGGGCAGGCTCTGCGACTCGACGAACTTCGGAGCGCCGGCCATCGCACGCATCTCCCAGGTGACCTGGTTCAGATCGTCGTTGTGCAGCACGGCGATGATCAGCCGAGGATCCGACCACTGTTCCCAGTACCGCTTGATGGTGATCAGCTCGGCGAGGCCGTTCATCTGCATCGCGCCGTCGCCGGCGAAGACGATCACGGGCCGGTTCGGGCAGCCGAACTTCGCCCCGATCCCGTAGGGCACTCCAGGACCCATGGTGGCGAGGTTGCCTGACAGCGAGCCGCGCATCATGCCGCGGAAGCGCAGTTGCCGCGCGTACCAGTTGGCTGCCGACCCGGAATCGGCGCAGACGATCGCATCGTCGGGCAGTCGTGGGCTCAGCTCGGCGAACAACCGCATCGGGTTGACCGGGTCGGCCTCGACGCTCGCCTCCATCGCCATGGTCTCCCACCAGCGCGCGACATCGGCCTCGATGCCCTCCCGCCAGGATCGGTCTTCCTTGCGATCAAGCAGCGGGAGCAGGGCTCGTAGGGTGGTCGCCGCGTCGCCCACCAGGTTGAGCTCGTAGGGATAACGCATGCCGATCATGACCGGGTCGAGGTCGATCTGCACCGCCCGGGCCTGGTCGAACTCAGGCATGAACTGGGTATAGGGAAAGCTCGAGCCGACCGTCAGCAACGTGTCGGCCCCGCGCATCATCTCGTAGCTCGGCCGGGTCCCCAGCAGCCCTATCGAACCGGTGACATACGGTAGTTCGTCGGAGAGCACGTCCTTGCCCAGCAGCGCCTTGGCCACCCCGGCGCCGAGCCGGTCCGCGACCTGCTCCAGCTCGACGGCGGCACCTCGCGCCCCGGAACCGGCCAGGATCGCCACCTTGCTGCCGGCGTTGAGGATCTCCGCGGCCTGGCGCAGCGCGTCCTGATCGGGTGCCAGCTCGGGCCAGCGAATCCCCAGGCTGGAGGGCACCATCTTGAACGCGTGGGTCGGTGGTGAGTACTCGAGCTCCTGCACATCGGCCGGCAGGATGATCGCGGTCGGGGCCCGCCGGGCCAGGGCGGTCCGGATCGCCCGGTCCAGCACGTTGGGCAACTGCTCGGGCACGGTGACCATCTGCAGGTAGTCGCTGGCGACGTCCTTGAACAAGCTCAGCAGGTCGACTTCCTGCTGGTAGGAGCCGCCCATCGCGCTGCGGTTGGTCTGCCCGACGATCGCCACTACCGGCACGTGGTCGAGCTTGGCGTCATAGAGCCCGTTGAGCAGATGGATAGCACCCGGGCCCGACGTCGCCGCGCAGACTCCCAGCCGTCCGGTGAACTTCGCGTAGCCGACCGCCTCGAACGCCGCCATCTCCTCATGCCGGGCTTGGACGAACTGCGGTTGGTTATCCGCCCGACCCCACGCGGCCAGCAACCCATTGATGCCGTCGCCGGGATAGGCAAACACCGTGTCTACCTGCCACTCACGCAAGCGGCCCAGCAGATAATCGGCGACAGTCGATGCGGCCACGGTCTCTCCCCTTCAATCCTCTCAGCGCGCGCCCAGACTGCGCCTTGGTGAACTTCAAGCCCTACTTGCACTTCGGCGTTCCCAGCGACCACCGCATTTATGCGAGTAAATTTCTTTCGTGACCCGCACCACAGCTATCCCGGCGGGGATGGCTATCCATCCGAGGGCGAACGGGTCCGGTGGCGGCGCACGACCGTGACGCTGATCGCCACGCTGAGCCCGACCGCTAAGGCTGCCAGCACGACCGTCGCGGCGATGCTGGGCGCCCTAAACAGCGACGTGACGAACATGGCTACCAAGGCCAGCACCGACAACACACCCGCTCCGAGCTTCACCCGATACAGTCCGCTGTCGTCTTGGAGACCCAACGCAAACTGTCCGGCGTCTCCAGACGCCCGATCGAGGGGCTGACGGTGCAGGGAAGGCCCTTCTTGTGGTGGTGCGTGTCGGCGTGCGGTCGTGTCGTGCGCAGCGGAAGGCTCCGCGGTCACCGCACCGCCTCGGCACGGCTCATGAGCGCCGACGACGCCGAGACCGCAGAACGTGGCAGCCAACACCGTGTTGATCACAGCAGCGCGACGGTGCCGCGGACACGCTGCGGCCAGGAGCATCGTGGTTGCCCCGTGCAGCCCGTCGATGACCGCACCGCGAGACGGTGTGAGCAGCTCAGGGGCGGCAAGAGTGAGCACGGCCTGGGTCAGGTGACGCACGCCCACCACGCGGGTGAAGCGGCGGGCGATTACGCTGGCGGGGCGGCCTTCCGCGGCGCTGGCGATGCGATCAGGGAAGGCGGTCAAGGCTGCGCCGACGCCGGTTCGCAACAGCGCTATGCCCGTCGGCAGCGCAGGTGCGAAGCGGGTCATCGACCTCCTGCCCGGGTCTGGTCACGAACCCACCAGCGGCCTTCCATGTCCTGCCCGGCCAGCCACATAAACAAGCTCGCGCCCACAACTGCCAGGATGAGGTGCAGGACACTGTCACCGGCGTCGAAACCCAGCGGTGTTCGCGCTGATCTGGCAGAGGCCACCGAGCCGACCGCGAACAGCAGCATGTAAGCCGAGAACTGCAACCCGGTGAAGATCAGTGCAGTGCGCCGGCGTCCCGCGGAGACCACCGCAAGCAGCCCGGTGCCCAGCAACACCCAGCTGTGCAGCGTAGTGAAGTGGAACACCAGCACGGGTGCCCCCGCCGATCCGGCGACCGGATACATCGCGGTGGCGACCAGGCCCCACACACCTAGGACGATCAGCAACACGCCCTCGATCACCAGCAGCACCCGGCCGGTGCGGAACAGGTAGGGATTTCGGTTGATCGGTCTGACATGCGAGTCCGGCGGGGCGGTTTTCTGAACAGATTCCATCGCGCTCGCTCCCTTTTGATCCGCGGTGTCACCGTGGTCGCGCGGCGCCACCAACACAACTAGAGGCGGTTGAGTAACGGCTACCCACGGAAAACCGGGTCAAAACCCGGATCGGGTAGCGTCATGCCGGGCGTCGGTAAAAAGATCAAGTGTCAGGTAACAGTGGAGTGACAACCAGCCTCCGGTGCAGCGAGACTCGCTCGACGCGGGGGAAGATGACGCCTTAGGCGAAGGGAGCGCTGGTGTCGGCGTTGCGGGCCTTTGCGGACGCTGCGGGTGACCCACCTGCGCAGTCGTGGTCATGGGGGGTCACGGGGTGAGACCGCGGACGGGTCGGCGGGGTCGCGGGCAGATCGCGTGAGTCGAGATGGTGTCCGGTCGCGGTTGCGCCCGCCGCCGATCCGCCTGCCGGCCGACGGGTGGCGTCGCGGCTATGACTGGTTGCGTGGGTCGGCGCCGGGTCTGGTGCCGTTGGCGTTGCTAGTGGGTGCCGGTGCCGGTGGCGGTGCGGTGGGGTTTCGCTACCTGATCCTGTGGTTTACCGAGGTGTTTACCGGGC
>DATAWX010000174.1:0-1819 GCA_036266995.1 Pseudonocardiaceae bacterium
GTGCTCATGCTGCCGTTGGTCGCCGCCTGCCTCACCGGCTCGGCGAGCGACCGCCCTGCCGTGCTGCTGATCACCGCGGTCAGCCTGGCCGGGCTGGTGGTCGGGTTGCTCGGCCTGGGTGGTGAGCGCATCGGAAGGACGACGACGCAGAGCAGCCGCATGACGTTTCCCGGATTTCGACTCTTTCGGCCGTTTCGACGTGGTGGCCGCATTCGTGGCGATGGGACACACCGCTTCTAGTACTCCAGCCGTAAGACGTTATGTTCCTGCTTTCTGTCGCTGGTAGTGGCAGGTCCGGGCTTGGTATTGGTGGCGTCGTCGCCAGCGGGACCAGGCTCGGGGGCAGGCGAGGGGGCGGCTGGGTTCGATGATCAGGATAGTGAGTAGGCGGCGGATCTCGTTGCAGGTCAGCTCGATGAGCCCGGGTTGTGCGGGGTGGTCGGTGTGTTCGTTGGCGGCGATGACCGCGAGTAGGGCGTGGGCGAGCATGGCGAACAGGGTCCAGCGCCGCCAGGAGTTCCAGCGGCGGACCTGGTGCTCGTCCAGCCCGGCGAGGCCTTTGCCGGCCTGGAATGATTCCTCGACCGTCCAGCGGCGTCCGGCGACTCGGACCAGCTCGCGCAGCGCCACCAGGTGTGGGCTGTAGCAGCGGTAGAACGCCAGCTCACCGGTGTGTCGGTTGCGTCGCACCAGCAGCCACCAGCACTCGGGGTCGGTTCCTGGGGCGGTTGGCTGTTGGTGCGGCGGGTCGAGCTCGATCAGGGCCCAGTCGTAGTAGCGCTGCCCTTTCGCGCCTGGCCCGGCGGAGAGCCGCTGCCAGGCCCATCGCGGCAGGCTGGCGGTGAGCGCGTCGGCGCGCTGGAGCCCGGCCGCGGTGGGGACACGCCGGTCACAGCCGATGGCCAGCACGTATCCGAGCCCACGCAGCTCCAGTTCGGCGCGCAGGCCCGGGTCGGCGCCGTAGACCTCGTCCCCGGCCACCCACCGCGCCGGCACACCGGCGTCCAGTGCCCGGGTGAGCATCCCGGTCGCCAGCGCGGGTTTGGTCAGGAAACCGATGTCCTCGGGTACCCCCGCCGCCGCGCACCGCTCCGGGTCGTTGGTCCAGGACTTCGGCAGGTACAGCTCACGGTCGATCATCGCGTGCCCCCGCGCGCCGGCGTAGGTCAGATAGACCGCGACCTGGGCGTTCTCGATCCGCCCGGCGGTGCCGGTGTACTGGCGCTGCACCCCCACGGTGTGACGGCCCTTCTTCACATCCCCGGTCTCATCGACCACCAGCACCGCATCGGTGTCACCCAGATGCGCGACCACGTAGTCACGCAGGTCATCACGCGCCCCGTCGGTGTCCCACACCGCCCGGTTGAGCAGGTGTTGCATGCCGTTCGGATCGCTGTCCCCGGCATGCTCGGCGATGCTCCAACAGTTCTTGCGCGGCAACTCACCCAACAACCCGAACAAGAACCCGCGAGCCCGACGGCGGGTCTGCACCCGGGTGAACCGCCCAGCCAACCGCCCCAACAGCCTGTCAGCCTCGGCCAGCCACCGAACAGGCTCTACAGTGTCACCCACGGCCACTGCTTGATCATCAGATGTCCACACAACAGACGATGATCAAGCAGTGGCCGCCTCACGTTCGGGACCGCCACGCCGCAAGATCACGAACTACCGCTGGAGTACTAGGCCGCGAACACCCACCGACGGCGTCCTGGATGAGCTGGCGCTCGCGGGCCAGGCGGGAACGGAAGGGGTGGTGCGTACTGGCTGAGCTGCAGCCGGCCTACCGCTCGGCGATCGCGGGGATGGACAAAGATACAGC
>DATAWX010000175.1:0-7933 GCA_036266995.1 Pseudonocardiaceae bacterium
CCGCTTCGGCGGCGTCATGGGTGGTGGTGCCGCCGAACAGGTCCGGGGCGAGCGCGACGAAGCCCTCCGCGGCCAGCCGGTTCGCCACATTGGCGATATGGCTGGTCAACCCCCACCATTCCTGGACCACAACGACCCCAGGACCGCTACCCGCCTCCGGCACCACAAGGTACCCATGCGCGGTAGACCCATTGGACGCGAAGCTGACGTTCTGCAACGAGTTCCCCATGCCGGTAATCCCATCACAGCCACCTGCTCCCCGCATGCCGGCGCCCGGCCGCCATTAGGTTCCGAATGGCGGCCGGGCGGGGTCGGAGCGGTTACCGGATGCGGCGGCCGGTTTCGGTGCTGGAGTAGCCGCCCAGGGCGTCGATCGAGGTGCGGAAGGTGGGATCGGCCAGTAGGGGCCATAGGGGAGCCAGGACGTCGGAGTGGTAGGTCTGCTGGGTGAGGACCAGGTCGTAGGGCTCCTGCGCGACGGGTACGAAGTCCAGCCCGAACGGCTGGGTGGCCGCGCGGATTCCCAGCCCGGCGTCGGCTCGTCCGGCGGCGACCGCCGCAGCGACGGCGAGGTGGGTGTGCTCCTCGCGTTCATAGCCGGCGACGTCGCCGGGGGCCATGCCGTGACCGCCCAGCTCGTGGTCGAGCAGCACCCGGGTGCCCGCTCCGCGCTGCCGGTTGACGTACCGCAGCCCCGGTCGGTTCAGATCCGCGATTCCGGTGATCTCCAGCGGGTTACCCGTGGCGACGATCAGCCCCTGCTCCCGGTGCACCAGGCGAACCACCACGAGATCAGCGCGACCGAGCACCCGCGGCAGGTAGGGCACGGTGTATTCGCCGGTGGCCGGATCGAGCAGGTGCGAGCCGGCGATGTGGCACAGCCCGTCGCGCAGTGCCACCAGGCCGCCCAGCGAGCCGACATTGGACGACGCGAGCGTCACACCCGGATCGATGCCGCGCAGTGCCGAGGAGACCAGGTCGAGCACCAGATCGTGCGAACCGATCGCCACGATGGTGCGCTCGATGTCGGCCAGCCCGCGCAGCAACTGCACCTCAACCTCGGTGCCCGGGTGGTGACCCTCCAGCCCGGCGGGCACGACCAGCAGGCCATCGGCCCGCACCAGCGAGGTCAGCACCCCGGCACCGCGGGGCAACGGGGTGGCCACGATCCGCCCACCGACCCGACCCAGCCTGACCCGCACCCAGTCGTCCATCCCGAGCGGGGAAGCGAGCTTGCGGGCCAACCGAGCCGCGACCGTCTGGCGGGTCACCGTTGTGGTGCCTTGAAGAGCGGCCAACACGGGGGCGACGAAAATGTCGAAGGTCAGCGCCGCCGACACCGGGTACCCGGGCGCCCCGATCACCGGCGTGGTGCCCACCACTCCGAGCACCACCGGGTGCCCCGGGCGCACCGCGACACCGTGCACCGCCAGCGTGCCCACCTGGGCCACTACGGACGCGGTGTGGTCGCCCCGGCCAGCGCTCGATCCGGCGATGATCACTACCAGGTCAGCGCGCTCGGCTGCGCCCTGTACCGCAGCCGCGATCCGCTCCGGGTCGTCCGGCTCGATCGGCAGCGACAGCACGTCGCAACCGTGTTCACCGGCCTGGCCGGCGAGCATCAGCGAATTGGTATCGGGGATCTCCCCGATACCGGGATCTGTACCCAATGGTCGGATCTCGTCGCCCGTGGGCAGCACCGCGACTACCGGTCGGCAGCGCACCAGCACCTCAGCGACGCCCGCCGCGGCGATCGCGGCGACATCGACCGCGCGCAACCGGTGTCCTTGCGGCAACAACAGCTCACCGGCCGCGACATCCTCACCGATGGAACGAACATGCTGGTAGGGCACCACTGCGGCGACCAGCTCAGCACCCTTGATGGCCCCTGAGTCTGAACCTGAGCCTGTACCGACGAGGTGGACGTGCTCACGCATCACCACCGCATCCCGGCCCTGCGGCACTGGGTCGCCGGTGTCGACGACGTCGAAGTCGGTCAGCGTGATCGGGCCGGTCTCACTGGCGCCGACCGTGTCCGCAGCGCGCACCGCGATGCCGTCCATGCCCGCGGAGTCGAACGCCGGGGAGGACCGCAGCGCCCACACCGGCTCGGCAGTGACCCGACCGATCGCCTCGGCCAGGCCCCGCCGCTCGACGCCCACCCGGGCCGGGCACCCGGCGGCGACGCAGGCTGCCCGCCACGCGCCCAGCGCCTGGATCGCCGGGACGTCGCGGATGAACGGGCTGCGCGGCACAGCGGCGACGCTACCGGGAATTCAGCACGTCAGGATGCTGCTCCGGTGCCGGCGAGTCGGGAGTTCCGGTTGGGTCCGTTTGGCGACTCGGCCGGGTGATGGAGCTGGTACAGGTGGGCGTACTGGTGGTTGTTGGCGATAAGTTGATCATGAGTGCCGGTTTCGGTAACCCGGCCGTGTTCGATGTAGATGATCTGGTCGGCATCGGTGACGGTGAGCAGGTTGTGCGAGATGATGATCGTGGTGCGGCCCGTGATGAGCCGGCGCAGTGGAGTCAGGATGCGTTGGGTGGCGTCAGCGTCGAGGCTGGTGGTGGGTTCGTCCAAGAGCAGGATGGGGGCGTCGCGGACCATGGCGCGGGCGATCGCGATGCGTTGGCGTTGCCCACCGGACAGCAACCGGCCGCGTTGGCCGACCCGGGTGTCATAGCCCTCGGGCAGCGCGCTGATGAACTCGTGGGCGTCAGCGGCTTTGGCTGCTGTGACGAGTTGGTCCTGGGTGGCTTCGGGGCGCCCGGCGCGGATGTTGTCGGCGATGGTGCCGTCGAGCAGCAGGGTTTCCTGCAGCACGATGGCGATATTGGCGCGCAGTTCATCGGGGTCAACGTGGCGTAGGTCGGTCCCGTCGAGCGTGATCCGCCCGCTGGTGGGGTCATAGAAGCGCAGGAGCAGTTTCATCAGGGTGGTTTTGCCGGCACCGCTGGCGCCGACGATAGCCGTGGTCTGCCCGGGCAGCGTGGTGAAGTTGACCTGCCGCAGGACGTCGGTTCCGGTGTCCGGATAGGCGAAGCTGATCTCCTCGACGCGCAGCTGGCCGCGCGGGCGGCCCAGTGGGATCGGGTGTTCGGGGGCGGTCACGCTGGGCTGCTCGTCGAGCAGTTCGATGATCCGTTCGGCGGCGGCGGCGGCGGAGAACAACGATGTGGACAGTGAGCCCAGACCCTGTACGGGCTGGTACAGCTGGGACAGAAACACCAGGAAGGCCAGCAGCCCGCCCAGGGTGATGTGCCCGGCGGTCAGCTCCCAGATGCCGACCCCGAGGATGGTCATCACTCCGAGCACCTGCACCAGGTCCACCAGCGGGGAGAACAGGGCGCCGATGCGGGTGGCGGCCAGTTCGGCATTCACGCTGCCCATGCTCTGCTCGGCGAAGCGCTCCACCTCTGCGGCCTCGCGGCCGTAGGCCTGGATCAGGGTGGCGTTGCCCAGGCTTTCCTCGGCGACCACGGTGATCGACCCGGCGCGGCGGCGGACTTCCCGGGAGGCGATCTTGATGCGGCGGGAGAACACCCGGGCGGCGGCCCAGAACACCGGTACCGCGATCAGCGAGGTCAATGCCAGGCGCCAGTCCAGGAAGAACAGCACTCCGGCGAACACCACGATCCGCAATACGTTGGAGATGAGGCCGATGACCCCGGAGAGCGCCACACCCTCGATCGCGGCCACATCACCGGTCAACCTCGACAGGATGTCGCCCAGGCGGCGGCGATCGAAGAAGCTCACCGACAGGGTATGCAGATGGGCGAATACCCGCGTACGCATCCGGTGCAGGAAGTTCTCCCCGATCCAGGCTCCCAGATACGAGCCGACGAAGCCCAGCAGTCCCACCAGCAGGGTGATACCCACAAACGCCGCGGCCACCGGCGGGAACGCCGAAAAGTCCCGCGGGGTCAACACCTTGTCGACCAGCACCTTGAACAGCAGAATCGCCCCGGTATCCACCACCGGGGTCACGATGATCAGCACCAGACTCAGCCACAACCACCGCCAGAACGGCCGGGCATCGGGCCAGAACCGCCGAAACACCTCCCGCACGCTCGCTGCCGGAGCCGCCTCAACCAAACCCCCGGCAGACGATGCCGGGCGCATCAGCGATCTCAACACCTCCCGCACAAGCACTCCACTTCCAGATCTGACTCTCGGGCCCGGACTCGGCCATGGCTAGGCGGTGGCCTTCATCCCACTGTAGGGGAATCGAGGCCACCGCCGCGCGACTCGCTGATCGAGGTGCTACCCGATGAGTGCTAGGAGCGAGGGGTGAGTGGGACCACGCTCGAAGCCGCCGTAGTTGTCGTTGTAGTAGCCCTCGTTCTCGTAGTCGTAATAGTAGTTCCGGTACCCTGGGGTCTTGCCGTAGTGGCTGTCGTAGCGATCGTCGCCACGACCCATGGTGAAGATTTCCGAGACCCTCATATCGCTCCTTATTCCGATCGATGGAGGAGCTCCGCAAGCCGAAAAGACCCGGACCCACCTGGATGTGCCTGCTGCCCCCGGTAAAGTGCGCGGTCGACAAGCTGCCTGCCCGAAGTTGAGCGTATGTGGTGCTCGCAGGGGGACGCCTCGCGCGACATGATGCCGCGTTCACTGACGCAGGTGAGCGTCGTTCGCGAACTCTCCCCCAGTGTCAACACCGACAGTGTGTTGATTCGCCGCACTTGGCAGCAACCCAAGGTGATCCGAGCTGGCCCCCTTACTCCCCGTGGTCACGCAACTACAAAACTAAGCTATGCCTGTGACGATTGCAACAACAACTTAGCGTACACGAGTGGCCACGCACAGTGATCCTGCGCCGGATCGCGCGCGCGTGCCCGTTACCGGTAGAGCGTGACGGAGACGTCCGCGCCGGCATCGAGACCGGTGGCCGGTTCGGGCACCACCAGATATCCGTCAGCGCGGGTGAGCACGGACAGCAACGCCGACGCACCGAACAACGGCTCGGCCTGCCCGCCGTTGAGCTGTACCTGCACGACGTCCCGGCGGCCCGCTTCGGAAGGCACGTCACGAGCCAGCGAAGCGATCACCGACGGCTCGGGGGGCGGCGTGACGCAGCCCGCGAGGCGCCACACCAACGGGGCACCGACCAGCCGGAACACCACCAGCGCGGACAGCGGATTACCCGGCAGACCGATCACCGGTACGCCATCGCACTCAGCGAGCAGGGTGGGTTTGCCGGGCTTGATCGCGAGCCCGTGACAGAAGATGCCCGGCTTGCCGAGACTCGCTACGGCGTCGGCGGTGGCGTCGCGCGTCCCCACCGAGGAGCCGGCGGAGACGACCACCAGGTCCGCCTGCGCCAGCGCCACGTGCAGCGCGCTGCGCAGGGCAGCGGGGTCGTCGGGCACGATCCCGCACGGCACCGGCCATCCACCCGCCTCGAGAACCAGGCCGGCGAGTGCCGAGGCGATCGCGTCCCGGACCTGACCCGGGCGCAGCGTAGCTGTCGAGGGCGCCACCACCTCGTCACCCGTGGACAGGATCGCCACCCGAGGCCGGGCGTGCGTGAGGATCTCAGTCACTCCCGCTGCGGCGAGCATGCCCAGGTCCACCGCGCGCAGCGGCCGGCCCGCGGGAGTAAGGACCGCTCCTGGGGTCACGTCGTCGTCGGCCTGGACAACCCCACCGCCGGGCGCGACCGGCCGCAGCACTTCCACCGTGCCGGGCATCGTCTCGTTGGTGTACTCCACCATCACCACCGCGTCCGCGCCCGGCGGGAGCACCCCACCGGTAGGCATCTCCACTGCGGTGCCGGCTGTCACGGTCACGCCCGGCGCGACCCCCATCAGCACGGCGCCCACGAGATCCAGGTACGACGGCAGCCCCTCGGAAGCCCCATAGGTGTCGGCGGCCCGCACCGCGTAACCGTCTACGGTCGATCGGGCGAATCCGGGCAACGGGCCCGAGGCGATGACATCCCGGGCCGGCACCCGCCCGAGCGCCTCGGCCAGCGCCACGGTCTGCGTCTGGGTACGCAGGGCGGGACTGAAACCGGCCAGCGCGTGGGCAACGGTGCGAGTGGCGAAGAACTCGCGGCTCACGGCGTCTGCTTACCTGCGGGCAGGTTGAGCACGCTGATGACTGGGCCCAGTGCAACTTGGCCCAGTCCGCAGATCGACGTCCTGCGCATCGCATATTCAAGGTCAGCGAGCTGCGCCACGCCGGCGTCGTCGAGCCCGCCCTTATCCATCGCTGACGTCAGCAGCGTGTGCGCCTTGGTGGACCCGACTCGGCAGGGCACGCACTTGCCGCAGGACTCGTCTCGGAAGAACCGCAGCACGTTGGTCGCCGCCGCGAGCAGGTCAGTGCCGTCGGCGATGGCGACCAGGGCACCGGAACCCAGCATGGAGCCCGCGGCGGCCACGGTGCCGAAGTCCAGGGCGACGTCGAGCTGGTCGGGCCCCAGGAAGTTCGACGACGCACCGCCGGGCTGAACCGCGGCCAACCTCGCCCCACCGGCCATCCCGCCCGCCTGGTCCAGCAGGGCCCGGACGGTGGTGCCCATCGGTACGCAGTACACCCCTGGGTTTGCGACATGCCCGGAGACGGCGAAGAACTTCCAACCCACCGAGTCACCCAGGCCCGCGTCGATCCACCACTGCGCACCGCGCTGCATGATCACCGGCACATCGGCGAAGGTCTCCACCGAGTTCATCAGGGTGGGCCGGCCGTGCAGCCCGTACACGCCGGGAAATGGCGGCTTGTTCCGCGGTTCGCCCCGGTGGCCCTCCATGCACTCGATCAATGCGGACTCCTCGCCGAGGATGTAGCCCCCGGGAGAGGTGAAGATGTCCAGCTGCAGGGTGCGCCCGCTGCCCAGCACGTCCACTCCGAGCAGCCCGTCGGCTCGCAACTGCTCGATCTCCGCGCGCAGTACCTGTTCCTCGGGGCCGTACTCGTGCCGGATGAACACCCAGCCCTGCTCCGCGCCGACGCAGAGCATGCCGACCAGCAGCCCTTCCAGCACCAGGTGCGGTTGGTCGGCGAGGATCTGCCGGTCCTTGAAGGTGCCGGGCTCCGACTCGTCGGCGTTGCAGATCGCGTACTTCACCGGGCCCGGCTGGGCGGCGACGAGCTCCCACTTCTTGCCGGTAGGAAACCCCGCACCCCCCATACCCCGCAACCCGGACTCCTTCAACGTGGCGATCACCCCCGCCACATCCAACGACCCCTCCACCAACCCCCTCAACACCCGGTAACCCCCGCATTCAGCGGGCTCAGCGGTGTTTTCCGCGCCGAACGGCCCCGCTGAGCCCGCTGAATGCGGGTAAGGATCATTGGGATAGGGGGTCGGTGTGGTGGGTGGGGACGTGGGTAGGGGGGTGCCGGCGAGGGCGGCGGCGACCAAGGCGTCGGCGTCGGTAGCCCGCGCTGGGTGGTCGTTCACGGAGATGGCGGGCGCCATGTCACAGCGCCCCAGGCACGACACCTCACGGAACTCCACCTCCGGCCCGTACCCGTCGACCAAGCCCGGCGCAGACCCGGCCAGCCAGCAGGACAGGTCGCGGCAGGCATGCAGCGCCACCTTCGGTGGCACCTCGGTGCGGAAATGTGGATAGAAGGAGACCAGACCCTCGATCTCATACAATGGCCGGCGGGTCCGCCGGGCCAGCGCGACCAGCTCGTCCCGGGGCAACCAGCCCAGCCGGGACTGGATCGAGTTGAGCTCGGGGATCAGGCTCGGCCCGGGAAACTTACCCGCCCGGGCCTCGATACCCGGCACCCGCGACTGCGAGCCTTGGCCAGCCGTCTCGTGGCGGCCTCCGCCGGTGTCATGGGCCACAGTCACGAGGCTAACGCAGCGCGTGCGCCTAGGACTTTCTCAGCGCCACCACTTGCAGGTAGGGCGAGGGGATTTCGCAGGTCCCATCGGTGGCGACGTTGTGCTCGTCGGCCAGGGCGACC
>DATAWX010000176.1:0-48506 GCA_036266995.1 Pseudonocardiaceae bacterium
TGGCACACCACCAACCCCCGCTACCGGATCTGACCCGCGCGCGGGCTGCCCCGCAGCGCACCGAGATCAACCCGTGCCGTGCCAAAACTCGATGCAAGGCTTGTGGGGGCTGGTGTTTCTCTGGCTTGAGCTAGGCGACTCGTTGGTATTCGTGGATCACTCCGCCGAGGATTCGATAGCGTCAGAGGCACTGTTGCATCGGCGGATCACTGTGAGCGAGGAGGCTGGGTTGATCTTGGGCAGCCCTGGTGTCGAACTCGGCGACGGTAAGGTTGATCACAAGCCGAGGTGCCTGACCCCCGCGCGCTGGAGGTGCCGAAGTATCGGATCATGCAACCATCCGGTGATGGCGCACAATCCTGAGTCGTGGTGGCTAGACGAGCGCGCGCATGCCGGCCGAGAAGATTTTGACGAGCAATACACGCGGCGCTATGACAGCTAAGAGGACGCCCAGGCCACCGAGGAGACCCGCCTGCTTCAAGAAGCGGGCGTCCTGGATCGCACATGCTCTGTGGTCGACATCGGCGCTGGGAGCGGCCAGTTCGCGTTGGCGGCCGCGGCGGCGTGCCGGAGGGTGGTCGCGGTGGACGTCTCGCCGGTCATGTTGGCGCGGCTGGCCGAGAACATCGATCGCTTCGCGGTGAGCAACGTCGAAGCCGTCTGTGCCGGGTTCTTGACCTATCGGCACTCGGGCGAACCGGCCGATGTCGTCTACAGCCGCTTGGCGTTGCATCACCTCCCGGGGTAACTACGCAGATGTTTAGGCGACGTCATGCGGGTGGGGTGCTGGTCGCGACGCTGCCGGTCAGGACGCGGGCCAGTCCCGCGCGCGTCGCCAAGACGATCAGTCGATCACCTTTGGTGAGATGATGGTCGCTGGGTGCAGGTAGCTCCAAGGTGTCCGTGGCGTGGAGATGGATCGCGATCACTCGGGCCTGCCGGGCAATGTTGACGGCGTGGCAAGCCATCCCGTCAAGTTGCGAGCCCGCCTGGATCGGCACCTCAGCGATGAGCAGGACCCTGCGGCCGACTGAGATCGTGCCGAGGACCTGGCGGTCCAGCATCGCGGCAACGAACGCCGGGGCGGCCAGATAGGACACGCTCCGGGAGATCGTCATGCCGAAGTTGCGCTCGACCCGTTCGGCGAAATCGCTATCGAACAAGCGGAGCACGACGCGCAGGTCTTCCCTCAGCGCGCGTCCGTGCAGGGCGGCTTCGAGGTTGGTGACGTCGTTTCTGGTGACAGCGACCAAGGCGCGGCTGGTGCCGAGGTAGGCAGCGCGCAGGATGTCCTCTCTACTGGCGTCACCGAAGACGATCGGCACACCGATTCGCCGTGCCAGCGGCACTCCCCGAGCATTCTCGTCGCTTTCCACGCAGACCACCGGCACACCGAGATCGTGCAATTGCGCGACTACCCTGGCACCGACATTGCCCAGTCCGACGACCACCACATGTCCGGCGATCGGGCGAGGGGTGCCCATTGCTGTGTCCAGCCGGGAGCTGACAACTGCATCAACCACAGTGGCGGTCACCACCGGGATGATCGAGATCCCGACGACTGTGACCATCGTCTGGGTGAGCTTGTTGACGACGCTCAGCTGGGTATCGGGTTGAGCCGCCCCCGCGGCGTCGAGCAGCGTCAGATACAGCGCGTCGGCCAGGGAGAAGCCACCCATGCTGGCGAACAGGACTGAACCGAGCCCCAGCAGCGCGAACAAACCCAAGGTCGCGATGGCCAGCTTGCGATTGAACGACGCGGCAACGCGCAACCACAAGGTCCGTAGCAGGTCCCGCCCTTGACGGTGGATGGCGGCTTCATCCTGGTGGACCTGGCCGTCGGCCAACGCGAGCACCAAAGTGGCGTTGTCCGAGTCGGTTGGCAGCAATTCCGGCTGCCCGGGCACGCGGGTGTCAGCCAGAGCGCAGATCACCCGATCCGCAGCTACGTCGGTTCGTCGGGCGACGTAAAGCGTCCGACCGGGCAACCGGACGTAGCTTGGTGCCAGTTCGCCCAGCGCCCCTGCCACAAAGGAGGGGGCCGCCGTAGCGGCATCGGATAAGACGGTGCAGCCAGGGAACAGAGTCCGGATGCGACGCCCGAGGCTCATGTTGAAAAACCGGATCACCAGCCGCAGTTCGCTGTTGAGTTCTTGGGCCCGCAGTGCGGCATGGATGTTGCCGACATCGTCCTGGCTGACCAACGCAACTGCACTGGCCTGCTCCACTCCGGCCGCCAGGAAGGCACCCTCGTTCAAGTCGGGCGCCTCGATGACACGCACTTTCGGTAATGCCGCGATCCGGGGTCCGTGATTGTGCGCCACCGAGGGCAGGATGACCGTGACCTCGTCACTGATCCGAGTGACGAGCTCCTCAACGAGGCGATACGCCAGCGGATTGTCGCCGCACACGATCAGATGCGGACTCCGCCGACTCCGCTCCCCCTCGTCCCCCATAACCCCACGAGACTACGCCGGACAGCAGCGATGACCGTCCATCTCACCGTGCTTCGGTACGCAGCATGTACGGTCCTTGGCAATGATCGAGCCGTCGTACCTGCGCGCCACTCGGGCGGCATACGACGCAGTCGCCGCCTACGCCGAGTGGGTCAGCAACGACCTTACTGCCAAGCCCTTGGACCGTGCGCTGCTTGGCGTGTTCGCCGAACTCGGGCACGGCGCCGGCGCAGGACCAGTCGCCGACCTTGGTTGCGGTCCCGGCCGCTTGACTGCGCACCTGCACTCTCTTGGGTTGAGCGCCTTTGGGCGTCGACCTGTCGCCATCGATGGTTGCCCTGGCCCGGCGGACGTACCCGGGCCTGCCTGCCGGCCCGGAACTGGCGAAGCCGTAGCGGTCGCACCGCAGCCGCTTAAGCCCTGTTCCGCTGGACCCGGTGTCCGAACGGCGTCAGAATGAGATTACTAATAACAGTTTTGACGACTTGCCAACCAGCTAGCTACTCGGTTTTGGCTGGACGCGTGTTTCGCGCGTTCGGACGGGGATTCCGCCGTCGTGCCGGATGAGGGTCGGGCCTCTGTCGGTGGGATACAAGGAGGGCGACATGCAGCTCAGGATTGCTGCCGCGAGCCTGCTGGGTTCGCTGGCGGTGCTCGCAATCGGCGGCGGCGGCGTCGCCCCAGGCCAGGCGACTGGTCTGGACCACAGTGTAAGTCCGGGGTCGGTCGGAAGCTCACCGTCTGCGCAGGATCAGACATTCATGAGGCAAAACGCGCGGACCGACCTGGCGGAGGTCATGACCGGCAAGCTAGCCATCCAGCGCGGAACTACCGACGCGATCCGCCAGACTGCGCAGACCGTCATGTCTGATCACCAACAGATGTTGTCCAAGCTGCAAGATGTGGCGCAGGGCGCGAAGGTCACGCTGCCGACCTCGCTGACTGACTTGCAGCAGCGGAAGGTGCAGGCGGAGAAAGGCACCTCCGGCGCAGCCTTCGACACGATGTACCTGCACAACGAGATCACGAGTCTCCAGGAGTCGATCGCTCAGACCAAGGAGGAGATCCAGTCGGGCAGCGACCAGCAAACGGTTGACTTCGCGAAGTCCTACCTGCCAATGGCTCAGAATGACCTAGGGCTGGTGCAGCAGCTCTAGGTTTGTGGTTTATCCGTTTTAGTCTAATTGCCGGGATCAAGTGGCGGTGATCGTTCCAAGGTCTAGGCGCAGCGGGAGCGCTTTCGGAATGTCAGGGCTGGCTGGAACATCACAGGCGGTCACCGACCGCATCCTTGAAACGGTGCTGTCGTCGACCCGCCACGGTGTTGCGGGTCGAGGACGACCGCTCTCCGGGTGGCGCACCAGCACCCCAACGACCTTCACCCCTGTCGGACTCTCGTCCACATCCCCGGCTCAGGCAGCGCCGGCTACCAGGCGCCTGCCCAGCGTGGCAGCGATCGGAAGTATCATCCCGTTTCTTCAATATCAGGACATCGTTCATATTAAGACATCAAACTCGAAAGATGTCGTAAATATTGCGTTGGGTGACGACCTCACGGACGAGCCCAGGTAGGCTACCCGAGGCCAGACCGATGACGTCAGTCAGATGATTGCCGTAACATTTCTCACGCGCCCGTGCGATATGCAGGGGCGGTAGACCCCTCCAGCGGTGCTGCATCAGAGGCGGTGCGCTACAAACATGTCGACCCCTACAAAGAAGGCTAATCACCGAACGGCGGCAATTGCCGCCGTTGCCGCCCTTGTTACCTTTACCGTGACGGTCGTCGGTCTAGTTGAAACTGCCGATAGGTGGATAGGACTTCTACAGCCAACCCGCGTGAAGATTACTGGCACTGAGGTACGGCCGAATTCCCGCAGTCCCAACACTCGCTTGCTCACCGCGACTGGTTCTTTCGAGAACATCGGAGACGGCGAATTGTTGTGGCTCGCAATACGCCCTCCGGGTGACAGCAGAATCTATCCGAATGCGCAGCCTTGTGACACAAACGCAGCCAGCAAGACGTGGAGTTGTTCGGTTCTTTTTGGAACACCTGCGCCAGGTCACGCAGCCCTCTTCCATGTAATTATCATGCGCGCAAATGCTCAAGCCGTGAATACCTTCCTGGACTATTACCAAACCAACGCCATGACCTCTCCCGGGATTCCGACGCTTCCCGCCGGCGCGACCATAGGTGACGAGATAGACCTGCCAGTGCAATAGATCGGGGGGCTAGAAGGTCATTGCGCCCCTTCGCCGTAGTCGACGAGCAACTATTCCAATCATGGCCGCACGTCCGGGTAGGGCGGTTGGACACCATGTTGCGGTTGGGTTTCCAGAGCGGGTGCGAGCAACGTGCCGACGGCGATGAACGCGGTGAGCAGCGGCAGCAGCGCCAAAGCTACCGGTAGCGAGGTGAGGGCCGCGAGGTTGCCAAGGAGCGGTGGCCCGCAGACGAACCCGGCCCAGCCGCAGGCCGATGCCGTGGCCACGGCGGTGCCCGGGGGTAGGAAAGGGATCTTGCCGGCCGCGCTGAACACGGCCGGGACGACCGAGGCCAGTCCGATGCCGAGGCACAGGAACCCGGCCAGCGCGGCAAGCGGCCGACCGATCAGCTGCCCAGCAGCGAAACCGATGGTGGCGACGAGGGCGAGCGCCGGTAGGAGCCGGTCGGCCCGGTAGCGGGTGAGCAGCCTGTTACCGGACAACCGCACGGCTACCATGGCCAGGGAGAACACGGCGTAGCCGAGACCAGGGACGATTCCGGACGTGCGCAGCGGGCCGGAGAGATACACCGAGGACCAGTCGGCGATTGCGCCCTCGCACAGCATGCAGGCGAACGCGATCGCGCCGAGCATCACCATCCCGCCCGACCACCGCGACGGCGCGGCGTGCTCGGCGTCGGCGGCACCCTCCGCCTCGCTCGCGTTGTCCCGCTGAGCTGCGTCGGGCAGCATCTGTGCGGTGAGCAGCCCAGCGGCGAGCAGCGCGAGCGTGCCGAGGATGAGCAGTTGCGTAGTAAGAGTGACTCCGGCACCGACCGCGAGCGCGCCGATGCCGGCGCCGACGAACGAGCCGATGCTCCAACTTCCGTGCAGTCCAGACATCAACACCCGTCGACCGGCGCGTTCCACGACAATGGCCTGGGTGTTCATTGCGACGTCGAGGGTGCCCTGAAACGCACCCCACACGAACAGCGCGGCGAACAAGGCCGTCATGGTGCCGGTGAGCCCCATGATCGGCCCGACCGCACAGTACCCGACCAGGGCAACCTGGACGACGCCCCTGCTGCCAAGTTTTGGCAACAGGTAGGCTGCGGCGATCATCGCGGTCACCGATCCGACCGGTGCCCCGAGCAACGCGAAGCCCAGGGTGGCGTCGGTCAGCCCGAGATGGGCCTTCACGTCAGGGATGTGGGCGGTCCACGAGGCGAACACAAGCCCGTGCACTACGAACACCACTGTCACGGCAATACGAGGCCAGCGACTTACCACCAGTGGCCCCGGGTTCGCCAGAGCGATGGAGGGGACGGTCTCAGACACGGTGGACCTCCACACCGGCATCCTCGAGCGCGGCGACCACCGCATCGGGCGCTCCGGTGTCGGTGACGACCACGTCGAGCGCGGACAGCTCACACACCACCGCCATGGCGGCGCGGCCGAATTTCGCACCGTCGAGGGCCAACACGCTTCGACGGGCCGAGGCGAGCAAGGCCCGCTTCACCGCAGCGTCGCCCAGATCATGGCCCATCACGTGACCCTCCGGCGACACGCCGCAGCTGCCAAGCACGACGGTGTCGAACCGAAGAGCTGCGATACCGGCCAGCGCGAGCGGCCCGACCATGGCCAGCTCCCCGGCCCGGGTCTCACCGCCGGGCATCACCAGCCGCACCGATGCGGACCCCGCCAAAGCCATCGCGGCGTGCAACGACAGCGGCATCACGGTCAACCGGCGACCGGCGAGAGCGCGCGCCGCCTGGACAACGGTGGTGCCGCTGTCCAGGCCGACCGCCTCGCCGTCGCCGACCAGATCCGCGACGGCCGCGGCGATGCGTCGCTTGGCGTCCACAGCCTCGATCTCGCGCATCGCGAACGGAAGTTCTTCCCCGCGCATCAGCAGGTTCACCGCGCCGCCGCGCACCCGCCGAGCCATCCCACGCGCGACCAATTGATCAAGGTCGCGCCGAATCGTCATCTCGGCGGTGCCGAATTCGGCAGCTGCGTCAGCGACGTCAACGCGGCCATCGCGCCGCAGTGCCTCGACCAGTCCACTGACCCGTTCCACTGCGTCCACGAGCACCAGCGTACATAGCGTATGTGTGTACGCACACCACTGATGTGCCAGCGGGCCACGAGCCGGTACCGTGGCGGCCCTCAGTGGGCGAAGAAGCGGATGCAGCCCCGAAGCGCGCCGCAATTTCGATCCCCACTCCTACCGGGCTGTGCTGTTCGACCATCGGGGCGGCAACACTGCACCAGACCTGCTGCTCAGGATCGTCTACCTGAGCGCTTACTGCTGCGTCGCCTCCCGACCGTGCTCTCCTACGCCCCTAGTGAGCCAGCGCCTGACGGCCCGTTCGGCCGGGCCCGACGGATTGCCTTCCTGGGTGATCCCGCGCGCACCGGGGTCTTGCGGACCAACCCACGAACCGGTGATCCCGACGTGTTCGCCGTCCAGCATGCCCTGCTCATGGCCGATCTCGACCCGGCACCTGTCCCGGCGGTACTGGCTTACGCCACCCAGCCCGACGAGCCGCTGCAGGTCATTCTCGCTAACGCGCAGGTCGACCCCGAGACCTGAGGGCGGCTGCCGCGTACCTACCTCCGCACCAGCCACGACGAGGTGATCTCTGTCCAGGTCCAGGACCGCATGATCGCCGAGGCCGACCAGCTCACCCCCACTAACCAGTTCACCACCCATACCATCGGCTGATCAGCTCTAGCGCAGGGCGCTTTCGGTGTCCAACATCGCGACGACTTTCTCGTACAGGAGGGTCGCGGAGGCGCTGGTCCGGTCGACGGCGACCACTCCGAGTCGACCGATCTCCAACGCGCCCAACATGTAGAAGGCTGCGCCGTCCCTGGTCGCGCCGCGGTAGTGCAAACCGTTGCGCAGCGCCGCGTCCACCACGTCATCTGGTCCGAGCACGCGGTACCGGTCGTGCTGCAGCCGGTCTGTCGCGAAAAAGCTCCGTGGCTCACCGTCGGGCCCGAAATAGTTCCCGGACTGGGCGTCGAGCTCGCCCTCGACTAATCCGTGCAGCAAGAAGTACGGTGCGGTTCCGCCGCCCATTCGCAGGTTGATCTCTAGCCCGTAGTGCTGCCATCCAGTCGCGGTGGGTGTCGATAGGAAGTCGACGCTCAGCAGCCCGACGACCGACTTGGTCGCCAGTGTCGTTCCCACACGCAGCGCGAGTTCCTGGATTTCCGCGCGGTATTCGGCGTCGGCGGGGAAGGTGCCGCCAATAAAGATCTGATTCGCTGCGCCGGAGAACAGTTGGTCTTGAGTGGACAGGATACGCGCGGTGCCGGACGGAGAGAGCAGTAACTGCGCCGAGGGAGACCGCGTCTGGTTCGCGGTCACGAACCGTTCGACAACGGCTCCCATCGAGACCAGCTTTGTCAGGTAATGATCCCAGGTGTCGGGTGGTGAGGCGAAGACTGCTCGACGGGGCAGCTCGCTCGCGATCCACGTGCGCAATCCGGTTTTCGGAGCGCCGTCGAATGAGAAGAGCACATTTCCGCCGGCTCCGAAGCTGTCGTTTAGTTTGATCATTGCCCGCCGCAGGTCCGGGTCGCGGTTCCGCAACGTGGCCAGGGCGTCCGCTACGTCGTGCTCGTCCCGTAGGTCCCCGAAACCGTCCGCAACGGTGACCCCGGATTCTGTGAATACCCGGCGGGAACCGCTTTTGCTGCCCAGGTGTGACAGCTCGGGGTCGGCGGCGTACAGCGGTATGCCGAGTTGAACCGCAAACTCACGTTCGAAGGGGGAACCGTTGAAGGCCACGAGGCAGGCGTCGAGCGGGTCGTCTATTACCTGCCGGATCTTCTGGACGAGATCTGGCCTGTGCAGGATCTTCTCGGTAAGTGGAGCCGGTTCGCGGTCCGCGCAGTCGAACAATGTCAGCCTCCGCCGCCCATGCCAGTTCGGCAGCGAGGAGACCAGGTCGAAGGCGTATTCCAGGATGATCGGGTCCAGTTCGTCGCTCGTGACGTAAACGACGCGGGTGTCGGGCCGGCGAAGTAGTTGCAAGAAGACGAGCAATCGCTCCTCGTAGTGCCGTACTCCGGGGATCTTCGCCAGCCCGGCATGATCTAGCGTCATGCTCGGCAGGATCACGATGGTGCCCGGCCGCCTATCCCCGACCGGGTCGAATGGGTCCCGCAACCGTCGCTGAAGCCGACGAAAATTCAGTGCCGGAAATCCCCCGCCTTCGGACATGACGTCGATGACCTCTTTGATTGCTGGCCTTCCTGCGAATCAGGTTGTCGAGTTGGCTTCATCGATCTCCAGCCGGGCAATGATGTCGCGCATCACCTCGCTCGGTCCGGCCGCGATAGTGGCCGCCCGCGCGTCGCGGAAGGCCCTGGCTACCTCGGTGTCGTCGAGGTAGCCATGTGCGCCGTGTAACTGCAAGCTCGTGTCAGCCATTCGAGTGGCAAGCTCGGTCGCGCAGAGCTTGGCCATGGAACATTCCCGTACGGATCCCAGGTCGTCGGATTGGTATCGCCAGATGGCATGGTAGACAAGCTCGCGGGCGGCGGCGAGGTTGGTGGCCAGGTCGGCGATCTGGTGGCGCACGGCCTGCAAGTCAGCCAGCCTGGCGCCGAAGGCAGCGCGGCGCACCAGGTGTTCGCGGGTCAGCTGCAGGCTCCGGTCGGCGCCGCCGAGCGCGAGGACCGCCGCGACCACACGTTCGAGCTGGAACCCCCGCATGAGCTGGTAGAAGCCGCTGTGCAGACGGCCGACGACCTGGTCGAGTGGCACGTGCACGGCCTCGAAGCGCACAGTCGCCGGGTCGGCGGCGCGCCAACCAACTGGTTCGGTCCGCTCGATCGTAATGCCGGGGCTGCCGGCGTCGACGACGAACAGCGATAGCCCCACCGCGCCGCGACCGCCGCCGGATGGACCGCCGGGCGGGGCACCGCTGCGGGCGAGGACCACGTAGAAGTCCGCCGAGGAGCCGTTGCTCACCATGCTCTTGGTGCCGTCGAGGACAAAGTGGTCCAGTTGCTTGTGCACCGTGCTGCTAAGACCGGCAAGATCCGACCCCGCCCCGGGCTCGGTGACAGCCAGCGCGGCTATCTTGTCACCAGCAACGGCCGGGGTGAGGTAACGCTGGCGCAGAGCGGCATTGCCGGAGCGGGCGAGGTAGTAGGTTGCCATGTAGGCGTGCACCGAGATCGCCGCCCGGACGCCACCGTAACCGATCCGGCCCAACTCTTCCAGGAAGACCACCGAGGAGAACAGGTCCCGGGCGCTGCCGCCGACCTCGCGGGAATGCAGCAGACCCAGCAGACCCTGTTCGCCGAAAGATTTCCACGCTTCCCGCGGCAATCGCCGGCGCGCCTCCCAATCAGGGGCGAACGGCACCACGGCTCCTGCCAGGAAATCCCGTACGTCGATGCGGAATTGCTGATGCCGCTCGGTGAAGTAGATCGACTCCACGCGCACCGTCCCGTCTAGCCGACCTCGGTCAGGGCCGCTGTCAGCTCGGCGGCCAATAGTTCGCGAAAGGCACCGTCCCCGGAGTGCACAAAGAAGTGATCGCCAGCGAGAACGTGGATCGTAAACGGTCCGACGAAACAGGACCACCGACGCGCGCTCCAGGGCGGCGCGACCGTGTCGTCCCGGCCAGCGAACGCGGTCGCGGGGACGTGCACCGGGGTGGGCGCGACCGGCGGCCAGGTCTCGGCGAGGGTCAGATCGGCCCGCATCAGCGGCCGCACGAACCTCATCATCCGCCGGTCGGCGAGCACTTCCGGCGGCGTGCTGGCGACCTGGGACAGGTTGCGGGTGAACTCCTCATCAGGCAACCGGTGGATGGCCGGGAGCAGCAGCGGCACATCCGGCGCCCGGCACGCGGCGAGCAGTAGACGGTGCGGTGTGGTGTGAGAACTGGCTGCTAGTCGACGGGTCAGCTCGTAGGCCATCATCGCGCCCAGGCTGTGTCCGAACAGGGCAAAGGGGCGGTCGACGACCGCGCTCACCACCCGACCCAGCGAGTGCAGCAACTCGTCCCAGTCGTCATAGGGCCGCTCGCTGATCCGGGTCTGTCGGCCGGGCAACCGCACGGCGAGCAGCTCCACCCCTACTGGCAGCAGTTCGGCCCACCGACGAAAGGCCGATGGGCCACCGCCGGCGTGCGGAAAGCACAGCAGCAGTAGCCGGGCGCCGGGCCGCGCAAGCGGTCGCCACAGCCAACGCTCTGGCTGGAGCATGTCCGCATCGGACTGACCAGACTTACCGGTCATCCGGGGCTCCACACCACCACGCTAGCCGATGTCATTCCCACCAGCGCCGTCCCGGGATCGCAGTGCGATGGCGATGGCATCTGCCAGGTCAGCGAAGCGGGTGGTGGTGAAGATGAGGTCTGGTTCGACGATCTCCTCGCCCAGTTGATCCTCGATCTTCGCCAGTAGCCGCACCGCTGTTAGTGAGCCCCCGCCCAGATCGAAGAAATCGGCATCGGGTGTGTCCGAGCCGGCGCCGAACAGTGCCGTCCAAGCGCTGGACAGCACAGTCGACGCACGCCCGGTCAGGGCGGATGCCCGTATCTCGGCTGGCGCGTTGGCGGCATCGATCCGGGCCACCCAGACAATTTCATCGGGCAGCGGGAGGTCGGCGAGCCGCTGGGTGGCGAACGCGCGAAGTTCGCTGGTCAACGCAGCCCGGGTCTGCGCCGGCCGGGATTCGACGAGCGCTGATGGACGGGCGCCTGGTCGGCGGGCGTAGACGTTATGACACGGCGTCAGTTCCAGCCGCCGTTCCTGCTCGTGCACCGTGTCGAAGCCACGGGCCCTCAACTGGTCCACGACAGCCTGCAGCCGACCGTGCAGATCGTGCACCTCCAAGACGACCTGGTCGATCTTCTCCCAGGTGGCCGAGTCGATGCCGGCGAGCACGTCGGCCTCAGCCTTCTCCACATCGATTTTCAGTAGGTCGATCCGTTCGATCCCGTGCGTGGCAACGACCTCAGCCAGGGTGGTCAGCTGGCAGCGGCGCGGCTCCGCCAGCATCCTGTCGTCCACCAGCCGATCGAACTGTGCGCCCAGCTCTACCTCCGGCGCGGTGCGCAGGTAGGAACGCAGCACCGCACGATCCTCCTCGGCGTCGCCGTACATCCCGGACATGAGCGTGTTGTTCGGATAGTAGGAGAACGCGGCTTCGTCGGTGCGGCTGCCCAGACCGCAGTTGAGCACCGTGACGTGGAGACCGTGCAGCTCAGCGTTGACTGACGCCGCGTGCGCGAGCTCGGCTACTGGTTCCACCGCGACGATTCGAGCGCCGCTGGAGCGTTGGGCGACCAGCAGCGAGAACATACCGATATTCGCACCGACATCCACCACCACTGGATCCGCGGGAAGCCCGATACCGTGCCGGAGATAGGTGTTCTCTACGAAGATCTCCCGGTAGAGAAAGTCCGTTTCAGTGCGATTGAGCTGCGCTACCAGCAGTTCCCCCGCTGGCTCGTGCAGGGTCAAACCTGCCAGTGATCCGGCCGCCGCCATCCGGCACGCCCGGTGCACGACCGGGGCGTGCTGCCGGTCCGGCACGAGGTAGGCTATCAACCGGTCGTCCCCGTGGACCGCGGCAGCGGCGATCGCGGGATGGCGCCTCAGTTCAGTCGCGATCCGCTGCCCGGTCTGCTGGTCCACCCGCCCGCTCACGTCGCTGCCCGCTGTGACTGGTGGACAAACGCTCTGGCGAGCTCGATCAGTTCAGGTGCCGCGTCGAACGCCGCGAGGTGATCGCCCCGGGGCAACAGTTCCAGCCGTGCCCCCGGTATACGCGACGCGACGAAGACCGACCCCTCGGGATGGGCCGTGGTGTCCGCCAGGCTGCTGACGACCAGCGTCGGGACATCGATCCCGGCTAGTAGCGGCCGGCAGTCGGTGGTCATGATCGCGCCATTGAGCCGCCCGTAGCGGTAGAGCAGCTCCGCACTGGCGTAAGGATAGATCAGCTCATGCGCGAGGTCGGCGCGCAGGTTGTCCAGCATGGCCGGGCGACGCAGCATCGCGTGCAAGCCGGCCGCGCGCTGTCGTTGGCGGCCGGCCATGAGCATGAGGGACTGGACGTCCTGCTGGTGTCTGGTCTTGGGTACCTCGGGGCCTAATTCGTAGTCACCGTGCCAGAGGCTCAGCGAGCGGGTCCGGGTAGACCCGGCGCCCAGTGCCACAGCTGCGCCCCCGCACAACCCGACGACGTGCGCCGCTGCGACGTCAAAGACGTCCAGCACGGCATGCAGGTCATCGGCCTGGGTGGGCACGTCATACCCGCGCCGGTCGAAGTCCTCGTCCAGGGCGTCGCGTGCGGGGAACATCCCTCGGCTCTCCCAGGTGAGCACCCGGAAGCGGTCGCCCAGCCCGATCATCCAGCGCCGGAGAAGACCGACTGGCATGCCGCAGGCCGACACGAGTACCACCACCGGGCCGTCGGGAGGGCCGGCCGCATAGCAGCGCAGCGTCGAGCCGTCCGAGGCAGCCGCGACAGTCACGGCGGGCCGGCCGTCCCGCGCGTGCCCGATCGCGGTGGCGATGAAGGCGTCGGACGCGCCGTCGAGGCTCACCGACCGGTCGAGCAGCCGGGCGAGGCCGAGCCGGTTGCTGATGATCAGTTCCGTGGCCACCAAGCCCGACGCATCAGCTACCACCAGCGGAGCGCACACGCCCAGCGCGCAGGACAGCCGGTCGATCAGGGTCTGCACCGGGTCGAGATCGAGCTGTTCGGTGCCCGGCCCCAACGGAGCTACCCGCGGTCTGGAGTCCAGCGCCGCACTCAGCGGTGCGACCTCGACCAGCGCCGATGCCAGCTGGTCCAGCATCGTCTCCAAGTCGTCGCCCGCGTACGGTCCCGCGGGAGCCAGGCCGCACACCGGCGATGCCAGTTCCGGCATCGCTACCTCCGGTCGGCGACGAATTGGTCGCCTCGGGTTGTGTGCGTGGCAATCCGGTTACCGGGATACTCGTTTCGCCCGCGAACGACCACGGACCCATAACGTTCCAGGCTGACCCGGCCGCCGTACTCCTCGACTACGTCGGTGTCGGGATAGACTCGGACCGAACTGGGCACATACCGTGCCGCGAATCCCAGTCGCATGTCGTTTGTCTTGCCGCTGTGTGGATGAGAGGCGTGCATCAGCGTCGACCAGAACACGATGAACTGTCCGGCCGCCATCTCCATCGAGACGGCGCGGGTCTCGTCGGGCTTCCAGCTCGGGTCAATCTGCAGTTCCCGGTAGTCGTATCCGAAGAAACCCCGGTGAGCACCGTCTTTATCCACCGAATTCACCGTGGTTGGATCGTAGTGCATCCGCTTGGTCTCGTCGTAGAACATTGTCCGGTGGGTGCTGGGGATGAATTGCAAACATCCCATGTCGAGTGATGCTTCGGTGAATGCGCACCACACGGTGATGGTGCCTCCGAATTCCGCGTCCTGCGGCCAGACGATCTGCGGACTGCCCGAGGCGTTCGCGAACGTGTCGGCCTGGTGCCAGTCAGTGCCTTCGTCGCCGGGATACTTGGGGAAGAACTCAGTTCGCCAGCACAACACGTTCGGGCCGAGCACGGAGGAAACCCGGTCGACAATCTCCGAGCGACAGATGTGATCGGCAAGGAACGTGTTGTCCAGGTGCCGGTCGTAGTTCGCGATGTTGGTGACACCCGACTTGGCCGCCGTGTCCTGGTAGACTGCGGCGCTGCGGTCCAAGAGCCGAACACGCTCACGGCGCCAGATCCGCTTGATCTCGGCCGGCTCGTATAAGGTGAACGGCCCGGCATAACCGCGCCGGTGAAACGCGGCGAGCTCGTCGGCAGTCCACGAGAAGTCCACCATCTGGGAATCCTGAGTTGGCATGTACTTGTTACCTCCAGAGATAGCGGCCTACGACGTCGGGGAGTCCGGCTCAAGCGCGCCGGCGAGCGAGCGAACGGTGGCCTCGTCGACGAGCGTCTCGATGCCGATATCCGCACCGAAACTCGCATTGATCCGGTCGAGCATCCGGATCAGGGTCAGCGATGTCCCGCCCAGGTCGAAGAAATCCTCGTCCGGTCCGACCACCGAGCGGTTGAGGATGTCAGCCCATACCGCGGCGACCCTGGACTGAACCGGGGTGAGCGCCGGCTGTTGCACGCGTTCGCGTAGGGTCAGCGGAGTCGGTAGGGCGGTCCTGTCAACCTTTCCGTTGACGGTCATCGGCAGAGCCGGAATCGACACAAACGCCGACGGCCGCAGATAAAACGGCAACCCCGCCAGCTCGTCCGCCAGCTTCGTGCGAATGCCCTCGGCCCATCCCGGATCGACACCGGGGTCGCTGGGTACCAGGTAGGCGATTAATCGCACATCGCCGTCCCCGTAATCATGCGGGACCACCACGCTGGCGGCCACTTCGGGGTGAGTTTCGAGAACCATCTCGATCTCCCGAGGCTCAATCCGGAACCCCCGGACCTTGAGCTGATCGTCGACCCGACCGACGTAGTCGTATTCCCCGGCCTGATCGGCCAATACCAGGTCACCAGTTCGATAAACTCGTTTCCCGCCGGCAAGCTGGTGCGCGAGGAACCGCTCAGCGGTGAGGTCCGCGCGGTGAAGGTAACCACGGCTGACGCCCGCGCCGCTGACGTACAGCTCGCCGAGTTCGCCAGCCGCTACTGGCTTGCCGGCCGCGTTCAGGACCAGGAAACGCAGGTCGGGCAACGGCACGCCAATCGGGCTCCGGTCTGGCCGGGCCAAGTCCAAGCGGTGAATCGGCCGAAACGAGGCGTGCACCGTGGTCTCCGTGATGCCGTACATGTTCACCAGCGCAGGTCGCTCGTCACCGCGCCGGTCCATCCACCCAGCGAGCATGCCAACATTGAGCCGTTCACCGCCGAACACCACCAGCCGCAGGTCTTCCGGACCCGGATCAGTGGCACTTCGGTCAGCCGCGTCCAACTGACGGAACGCAGACGGTGTCTGGTTCAGCACGGTGACCTGCTCACGTCGCAACAGCTCACGAAAACGAAGTGGGGACCGGCAGGTCTCGTCCGCTACCACAACCAACCGCCCGCCGAATAGCAGCGCGCCCCAGATTTCCCACACCGAAAAGTCGAACGCGACGGAATGGAACATGGCCCAGACATCATGCTCACAGAAACGGAACCACTGCTGGGTGACCTCGAACAGGCGTACCACGTGCCGATGCTCCACGAGCACGCCCTTCGGGGTCCCCGTGGAGCCTGACGTGTAGATCACATAGGCGAGATCCGTCGGCGCGCGCTTGGCCGCCGGTGCCCGCCCAGGGCGGACCTGCCCCTGCTCAGCGGCGTCGGAGTCAGCCAGCACCAGCACGACGGATCGCTCCGTGATCCGCTCCGCCAGCGAGGACATCGTGACGGCGATCCCGGCGCCGCTGTCTCGTAGCATCCAGTTGACCCGCGGCGTCGGAGTACTCACGTCGATAGGAACGTATCCGCCGCCAGCCTTGAGGATTCCCAATATCCCCACAATAAGGTCAATTCCACGCTCGACGTACAACGCCACGAGGATATTAGGTGCCACACCGAGGTCGACCAGACGGCAGGCCAGCAAATCGGCGCGGTAATCGATGTCCGCGTACGTCGCGGTATCGCCGTCGGACACAACCGCCGTCCGAGTCGGCCAGGACCGCGCTCTGGCCTCGAAGATTTGTTCGAGCCGACGCTGCACAAAGCCAGGATCGGGTTCGGTTACGCCTTTACCCAGCCCGGCATAATCACGGTCTATCACAGCCTCCCCCACCATACCGCAGGAGCGTCAAAAAACCCCGACAACAAGACGATCTAAGGTCCGATGACCTAGATCATGTAATGACGAAACCACAGGGGGTTAGATCGAGATACCGCTAAGAGGATGACGTGGCACCTTGTTCGGGGCTACGCTCCGTGTTTGCCGCTCTGCAGATCGACCGCTATGTACACGGGATCCTGATTAAATGCGCCTATCGCGACTTAGCTTCCAACGCCACTCTTGGGCGCGTTCTCGATTTCATTGACATCGATTCAGGCGGCCAGGCCGGGGTTAGCTTTCTGCCGGGAAGGCTATTTAAAAATCTGCGAAAAATTAGAGTCCGATGACGGCTTTAGCAGGTTTTGGTATTTCTATCGGCGCCCGGTGTCGGCCGCCTTCCTCGCTGAGCATTCGCGGACGACGAAACCACCGACCTGCCCATACCCAAACAAGATCAACAAAATGGTGTTTGACAACTTTACAGTACGTCCGTTGTTCGCGGTCATTGCTGGTGGTGTGCTACCCCCGGGGCTGGAGCAGGCTCCCTTCAGCGCGGAGTGCCCGGTCGGGGGGCACCCTCGGACCGACACCCGTAACCGTACGACTGGCACTCGTCGTCGCCAACGCACTCGAGTTTGCTAGCGACCACAGCCACTGAACACAGTGCCGGGCCTGACCCTCAAGCCTGCTCGGACAGCGCACATGATCGTCTCAGCGTCGACCGATCCGTGGCAGAATGCGCAGATGCCACCTCACCCGGTCGACCTTGCCGAGAAGTTGTCGCTGTTCTCCGAGCTTTGGTCGCCAAAGGTCGTTGCTCGGCTCAACGATTACGAGATCAAGGTGGTTAAGGTCGAGGGCAAGTTCGTCTGGCACAGCCACGCAGACACCGACGAGCTGTTCCTGGTGATCGACGGCGAGCTCACCATCCAGCTACGAGACGGAAACGTGCACCTGCGCCCTGGTCAGCTGTTCGTCGTGCCCCGCGGGATCGAGCACTGCCCGATCGCCGAAGGTGAGGCACACGCGATGCTCATCGAGCCTGTTGGCGTTGTGAACACCGGAGACGCCGGCGGTTCACTGACGGCCACGTATGACGACTCCCTGAAATAGATCGGGGTCTGCGGGCAGTGCCAGCCGCAGCGGTCGACGCGCCTCCGGCCGTGCAGCGCATCTGCTCGTAAGCGTCACGCAGTTCGCGACCTTTGAGCAATCCTCTGGTTTCGATGGCGCTGCGGCCTTCCTGGGCAGTGGCCCGGATCGCCGCAGAGGTGCCGCTCAGGGCGATCTTCTGCGCGATCGCGGCTCCATCGCACGGCGGTAGTTCCCCATCAGTGAGCACCTGCCGACGGCGCACCCCTAGCGTCGCCCCGGCATCAAGGCTCACCTTCGACGGTGCGATCAAGACCACCGCCATCATGACCGACCCGGAGCCAGCGCACCTCATCGATTGCGCGTCTTCTCGTAGTAATCGCTGGTGATAGCCGGTGCCCCCGGTGGGAGTCGAACCCACACTGGACGGGTGTTGGATTCGTTACCTTGTCACGGTTCGTGGTAGTCAGCGGTGATGTGTTGCGGCTGGTCGCGCAGCAAGCCGGGTTCTATGGCGTTGCGTCGTGATGTGCGGTGATCGATCATAAGCGTGGGGCAAAACGTGGGTATGATCTTGCGGGCTGAAGGATCCTGACGTACCGCCTGATCCTCCGGACGCGCTTTCGCGTTACTCGTCCCCATGGCTTATGGCGCCACAGAGCGCACGGTGCTCCTCCGACCGCACATCGCTGGCTGGCCGACGAGCAGCCGGAGCAAGACCTAATGCGCCTGGTGGGTGGCGGTCCCGGCAGATGGTCGTGCCGCTACGCTGCGTCGGCTCTGCGTTCAGTGGGACACTGGACCGATTCCGCCGAGGTTCCGCGCACCCGCGCCACCACAGCGCGGTGGCCGACAACCCGGAGTGGTTGTTCGACGACCTACCGCGACAGCGTGGCCGCGCTGACGCAACGCGGATCCACCAGGCCGACGTGCTGGGACCTACTACGGCCAGTACCCCGCGGTCTTCATCCTGGGCGAGCTCGTGGTGGTCTAAGGAGCGTTCACCGATGCCGGCGCGGGAGCTTAAGGATCGGGAGTGTTGGGCACCAGCCGACAGGCCGTGTCCAATGTCAGTTGGTCGAACTAAGCGGTCCGGTCACCGGGGTCGATGATCGATCATCGGAGTCGTGTCCTGGGCGTTGTGTGCGTCCGGCAGTCGGGGCAGAGCTGACTTGCGCACGCGCGACCAACCACTAGGCCGAAGCAGATGGGTACACTAGGGGTACGTGAACCCCAACAAATGATCTTCTACGGTTCTCGTAAATGCCACCTACCTGGAAAAACAGGTGGGGCGGGTGGGGATCGAACCCACGACCTGACGGATTATGAGGGATTGCCAGGATCCTCCTCCCCCGACCTCTACCAGCACCCACAGCAACAGCCCGGCTCTCACGAACCTCCACGCCCACACCGATCGACGGCATTTCGTGCCACGAACCGCACCACGGGGATCGTGGCTGGCCGGTTGCGAGTTTCCTCGCCGCTGGACTGCTATCCAATCGGTAGTCCGCCACGATCGTCAACGACCGAATCGCGTCGGCTAATCGGCTCGGGCGACGGCGATCGCATCTGCGCTCCTGCAGTCAGCCACGAGTACGCACTGGGCTGGGCGTCGAGGAGAGGAACGTGTGCCCAACAGCGTGGGTGATCTCGCGTTCCTGTAGCCGTGGTGCGGCCTGCATGGAGGGCAGAGCTACGGGCGTCGCGGGGACAACCCTCAGCCGCCCGCTTACAAGACTTCTGGAACCCCTCAGGCCTGCTCGGGGATTGGGGCTCGGGGAAGAGCAGCCTGATGAGGATCACCCGGCAGGAACTGCTGAAGATTCAGGACGACGGTGAGCTAGAATCACGCTACCTCTGTGTCGAGTTCAGCCCGTGGCAGTACGAGGACTACGACGACGTCAAGGTCGCGCTGATGACCACGGTGCTCGACGCGGTCGGTGGGCAGGTCGGTGGCGATCAGCGTCCGACGATCATCCATGACTGGGAACCACACGAGAGACGCAGGTCAACGGACTGCGTCGAGTTACCGAGCCCCCACAGGCCTCCGTCGGAGGTAGGCTTACGCTCGTGTCCATGGATGATGCGAGTGTGGTCCTCAGTAAGCTAGCCCAGCAGCTCTCCGAGAGCGGCATCAATGCCAGCGGGCCCCACCCTGGGAAGCAACCAGGCGGGGACTACCTGCTACTTGCCGACGGCAAGTACATGCGCGTCCAGCGCGATGGTGATGGCTGCTGGGAGGCACTGGTCCACGCTGGCAGCCGTTCAACAGGAGTCCGGCGCTTCTCCCTGAAAAATGTCGTCGGTCTGGACGGCGAGAATCCCCCAGATGAGCCGACCGTGAACTGACACGAGTCGAGCACCGTGGTTACCCGGCGGAGTTCATGAGCTTGTGGGTGCCGAATACTCGCTCACCGCTGTGACCTGCACGTTTGCTGGCAACCCTGGTCGGGGATATCCACGATTTGGACACGTTCAAGAAATTCATCCGATTCCGCGTCCTGTGGTGTCACCGGATAGTCCCTCCTCGCACCTTGCTGACCTGGCACCAGCGTTTTCGTCAGGGAGAAGTGAACTCAGACCCGTCTCCAGGACGCCCACCCCTGACCGACGACCTGCGCGAACTCATCACCAGGCTCGGCTCCGAGAATCCCCGCCGGGGATTCCGCCGCGTACACGGTGAGCTGCGACGCCTCGGGCACCTGTGGGGCGCCAGAACTCGGCTACGAGAGTTGACCTGGCCTTTTAGGCGGCTGGTTCGTACTCGTTGATCAAGCGACCGAGAACGGATCGGCCCGCCGGTCCGGCGACATTCGGTGGCATGTGGTAACGGGCGGAGAGATCGCGGGACTGATGTCGCCCAGAACCGGACCGGGGGGCTGGAGCGGTAGAGGTAGTTAGCCTCTACGCCGCCGGGCGGTTCATTCCGTCACCGTAGTCCCAAGGAGAGTGTTTGCACCACTAGCCGGACACCGTCCCCATCAAGGGAACCGAGCTGACCGACCGCGATCGCTGCGCCTCCAAGACCACTATTGGGCAGGACCTGCCGACTCACACTGCGCCGCTGATTTTGCGGCGTCAGCGTAACTTGATCCTGCTGGCCTTGGTGAGACGACCCGAGGGTTCTACCCTGACTTTACCGTCGTCTAGAAGGTCACGGACTGCCGTCTTAGCGTCGCGAGTACGCCAACGGGCGGTCTCTAACAATAGCCATTTCCCTAGCTCGTCTAATGACGTGGCCCCTTCCTGTAGGCGTTGTGATACCAGCTCAACAAGCTCCGGATCTGCCGCCCCGGTAGCTCCCCACAGTGTTGGCTGGTTTGGGTCCACCGCGCCGCGGGTGCGGGGGTCGCGGAAACTCATGCCATCAGTGCTGTCGACGTCCCACATAGCCTCCTTCATGACCTCAACGCCCTTCTCGTGGCCAGTGCCATAGACCAGGTAGAGGGGTTGGCCAGTCCCAGGAACAACTTGGAATTGCAGGCGATATCGGAAGCCCGCCCGCAGGAGCGCGTCTCGGTAGGTCGACAACCAAGCCCGCCAGCGTTCTTCGGGACGGCTCTCGCGGTCGGCGGGCTCCCAACGGTCCCGGCCACCGAAGACTGCGTCGAGTTGCTCGGTATCCAAAGTCTCGCGTCGGCTGAACCAGTTGGGCCCGAATGTCGTGATTACCTCGCTGGCCGGGTTGTGTGCTATGCGTTGGACTAATGTGAGGGGCACGTTGACGTTTCCCCAGCTGTCGAAGATCCCGAGGATCGGCTGGCCCCAGGCCGCGAGCTCATCGAGTACGAGGCCGGTGACCGCGCCGGCCTCGCCGCGACGCACTACGACACTCACCGGTAGTTCGTCGAGCGGGCCGAACCGGCGAGTAAGTTCACTAAGCAGGTAGTTGTGCCGATCGCGTCGTTTCTCCACGAAAACCAGGCGTACGCGTTGGCGGCTCAATTGCATCATTCCAGATTGTGGCCGCGGTTTTACGGTAGATGTGGCTGGTCAACTTGAACGACAGCTTCGCCGCGATACGCGCCTCTCTGATGTACTTCGTGACGTTGTGCGGAGACTTCCAGGTGGGCTCGCCTGTGTACTGCTGGCGAGCCGGGAACACCGGAGCGTCGTCGCCGTTCCGATCCCGGGCGGTCAGCATCTTTGAGACGAAGCTGGGGAGTGGCACGATCCGCAGCGACGTCTCGGTCTTCCCATCGTGGCGGACCAGACCCTTGCCCCTGACATAGACGATGTTGCCAGTGATCGCCGCGATGGGCACCAACCGTATCTGACCGCCGTCATCGACCGGTATGCCTTCCAGGTCGACGTCGCGCTCGCGTAGCGCCAGCGCCTCGCCGATCCGGACTCCGGTGCCGAGCATGAACACTGATAGGTCGTGCAGGTCGCGCCGGACCGCGGCCGGGTCCGTAGCGAGGAACTGCAGCCAGCGGTGCCGTTCCTCCGGAGTCAGAGCGCGAGGCTTGCTTGGCTTACCCCTGATCCGGCCGAGCTCCCGCACAGGGTTAGCGGCCAGCGCCTCATGGAGCACCGCCTGCCTTAAGACGCCCGAGACCACGGTTCGCGCACCGCGTCGCGTCTCCGCCGACAGGCCTCGCTCGGCGAGGCGCGCGAAGAACGTATCGATCCGGCCGACTGTGCACTCGCAGAGCTGCACTTTGCCGATGGCTGGCAGCACGATGGAGTCGAGGCGTTGGCGGTAGCGGTCAGCTGTGGTGTCGGCAAGCTCGCCATCGGCGACCCACGCGTCGACCTTTACCAGCCACATCTTCGCTGCGCGCTCGAACCGGTGTTCGGGTCGCAGCGGTTCGTCGGTCGGGCCGCGCAGCGCTCGCAGCGCATCCTGCAGGTTGCGGTTCGCCGCGGTCTTCGACGCGCCCCCACGCTCAACCTGACGGGTCGTGCCGTCCACGTCACGGTAGCGGCAGCGGGCGATGTAACCGTCACCGCGCTTACTGATTTTGATCTTTCCGTGAGTGCCGAGCGCGAGCGGGGGCGTGCCACGAGGGACCCTCCGGGGCAAGTAAACGGTGGGTTTCCGCTGGATACGATCATCACATCTACGAGCATCCTACGTCGCCAAGGCTTCTAACAGCGTAAACGGTGCCCCCGGTGGGAGTCGAACCCACACTGGACGGGTTTTGAGTCCGTTGCCTCTGCCGGTTGGGCTACGGGGGCGAGTTGTTGGCGGGATCACTGTACGGGCTGGCTGAACAGGGCCACGCTGGGATCCCGACGTGGCGAGGCGCCGTGGCCTGAGGATCACATCTTCGTCACGACAACCGACCGCCCGTGCCCTCCTGACACCGGCAGCACTACGGTCTGACGATCACATCGCGAGACGCCGACCACGGCTGCCCCGCAGGCGTTGTTCTGAGGAGACAAGCATGGCGCACCGCACCGTTGTCCGCGCGGCGGCCCTTCTCGGGGTCCTGTCGGTCGTGATAGCCGGCTGCGGTGGTGGCAACACCACGACGGCCCGAGGACCAGCCACGGTTGGCCCGTCGGCGAAGAAGTGTGACAAACCCCCACGGGCCAAGGCGAGCGGTCGGCCGAGCACCCTGCCGTTGAAGATCGGCACTCTCCTGCCGGAGACCGGCAGCCTGAGCTTCCTGGGGCCGCCCGAGTTCGCGGCCGTCGACATGGCGATCAAGGAGATCAACGCGGGCGGGGGGGTGCTGGGCAACCCGGTCGTCAACATCCGGGGCGACTCCGGGGACGACAAGACCGACACGGCGAACCAGACCGTGGACCGCGAGCTCGGCCAGGGCGCGCAGGTGATCATCGGTGCGGCTGCCTCGGGGGTCACCAAGCTGGTCATCGACAAGATCACCGGTGCTGGCGTGGTCGAGTTCTCACCGGCCAACACCTCCGACGAGTTTACCTGCTGGCCGGATAAGGGCCTCTACTTCCGGACCGCTCCGCCGGACCGGCTGCAGGCCCAAGCCCTGGCGGCGCTGATGGCCACCGACGGTGCGCAACGGATCTCCATCCTGGCTCGCAACGACCCCTACGGCGGTGGCCTGGCCGACAACACGGTGCAGAACCTGCGTGCCGCCGGCATCCCGCAGAACCAGATTCAGAAGATCATCTACGACCCGAACGCCACGTCGTATAACACCGAGATCGACGATGTCCGGCAGTTCAACCCGGACGCGATCGCGGTGATCGGCTTCGACGAGTCGAAGAAGATCCTGACCCGGATGAGTGAGGTGCGCATCGGGCCGGGGCAGAAGTTGGTCTATGGCACCGATGGCAACATGGGCAACGCGCTGGGGATGGGCCTGCCGCCCGGCATGCTCAACGGCATGAAGGGCACCGCTCCGTTGAGTCGGCTATCGCCCGCCTTCGAGCAGCGCCTGCGGGCCGACGACCCCAGAGTGGTCGACACCAACTACGCCGGTGAGGCCTACGACGCCGTGATGATCGTCGCGCTGGCCGCCGAGCGGGCGAAGTCGACCAAGGGAGTGGACATCGCCTCGGAGATCAACGGGATCACCAAGGACGGTGAGAAGTGCACCACCTTCCGCCAGTGCCGAGACATCATCGACAGCGGCGGTAATCCCGACTATGACGGTGTCACCGGCACCCTGGACTTCAACGCCGCCGGTGAGCGCGCCGTCGGCTCCTACGGAATCCTGAAGTTCAACGTGCAGAACAAGATCGACGAGGCCGCCATCCAGTACCGCATAGTGGGCCGCTAACACCGGTGGCACCGCGTTCAGCGGGCCCAACGGGGTAACGGAGCGCCGAATAACCCCGCTCAGCCCGCTGAATGCGTCGACGGCGGCCGGGCGAGGGTTCCCAGGTAGAGCTCGATGACCTTGGGATCGTTCATCAACGCTGACCCGGTGTCGGTGTAGGCGTTGCGGCCTTGGTCGAGCACATAGCCGCGGTCACAGACTTGCAGGCAGCGCCGAGCGTTCTGCTCGACCATCACGATGGAGACGCCAGCCGCATTGATCTTCTTGCACCGTACGAACACCTCGTCGGCGAACATCGGCGACAATCCGGCGGAGGGTTCGTCGAGCAGCAGGACGGCTGGTTCCATCATCAGCGCGCGCCCCATCGCGACCATTTGCCGTTCCCCGCCGGACAGTGCCGCGGCCTTGGTCTTGCGACGTTCGGCGAGCAGCGGGAACAGCGAGCACACTGCGTCGAACCTCACGGCGAAAGTGCGCGGCCGCAGGTAGACACCCATCTGCAGGTTCTCCTCGATGGTCAGCGAGGGAAACACGTTGTTGTTCTGCGGGACATAGCCCACACCTTTGGTGACCAGTGTGTGCGCCTTGGCGGAGGTAATATCGACGTCGCACAGCGTGACCGTTCCGCCACGCACTGCGATGAGCCCGAACATCGCCTTGAGCAGTGTCGACTTGCCGGCGCCATTGGGCCCGATGATGCCGACGATCTCGCCGCTGCGGAGATAGAAATTGCACCCCTGCAGGATGTTCACCCCGGGTAGGTAGCCGGCCACCAGGTCGTCGGCCCGCAACAGCGCGTCTCGGGCCAGTTCGCGGTGCCGCTGTGGGGTCGCGGCCAGCTCCGCGTGGGACAGCCCATCGCTGGTCGAGCCATCGGTCGAGGCGGTCACGCCGACAGGTCCTGACCGCGCTCGATGGCCGCCTCGAGCTCGCTTTCGATCTCGGCGACGAGCACCGCCGTCTGGCCCACCGGGTTGCCCTCGGCGTCGAACTCCAGTGCTTGGTCGTGGTAGGCGCCCAGGTAAGCGTCGACGACGGCCTTATTGGACGAGAGCACCTCGGGCCGGCCCTCGGCGATCACCCGGCCCTGGGCCATCACCACCACCCAGTCACTGATGTCCCGGATGACGTCCATGTCGTGCTCCACGAACACCACGGTCATACCGTCATCGCGCAGCGACTTGACGTGCTGTAGGAGACTCTCGGTGAGCGCGGGGTTCACCCCGGCCATCGGCTCGTCGAGCATCACCACGGTGGGGTCCATCATCAAAGCCCTGGCCATCTCTAGGAGCTTGCGCTGGCCACCGGACAAGCAGCCGGCGAGATCGTAGGCTTTGGCATCCAGCTGAAACCGGCTGAGCAGCTCCATCGCCTTGCGGGTGTTGGCCTGCTCCTGCCATCCCCAGGTACCGATCAGGGCGCCGAAGAACCGCTCCCCGGTCTGCCCTGGGGCGGCCAGGCGCATGTTGTCCAGCACGGTCAGCTTGGCGAGTGCCTTGGTGAGTTGGAAGGTGCGGACCACCCCACGTCGGGCCACCTGGTGCGGGGCGAGCCGGGACAGTGGCATCCCGTCGAAGGTCCAACGACCGGTATCGGGCCGGTCGAATCCGGTGAGCAGGTTGAACAGGGTGGTCTTGCCTGCACCATTCGGACCGATCAGGCCGGTGATCCAGCCTCGTTGAAACTCCAGATGAGCCACGTCGACGGCCCGCACGCCACCGAACGAACGAGTGATCGAATCGATCACCAGCACCGGGTCGGGCTTGCCGGCACCCGGCTGCCCGGACACCACGTCAGGCATCTCAGCGCGCATCGAGTAGCACCTCACTCCGCTTGCCGAAGATGCCCTGCGGTCGGAACATCATCAGTACCGCCAGAGCGACCCCTACCAGAACGAACCGGATTGCCCCGACATCCTGATTATCGATGAAAGAGATCAATGGGTTACTGCCAGCGGTGGCCTGGCGCAGGAAATTGTCCGTGATCGAGAGCACGAACCAGAAAATCATCGAGCCGATGACCGGCCCGAACACCCGACCGGCGCCGCCGATGATGAGCGCTGCGTAGGCGAAGAAGGTCTGCGGCGGTGAGTAGAAGTCCGGCGTGAGCGACTGCGTGGCCAACGCGAAGACGATCCCGCCGACGGCACCGAACACCCCGCCCAGTACCAACGCCTGCATCTTGTAGACGAAGACGTTCTTGCCCAATGACCGAACCGCGTCCTCGTCCTCCCGGATCGCCTTGAGCACCCGGCCCCACGGACTGCGTACCAGCAGGAACACCAGGATCAGGGACAGGCCCACGACGGTCCAACCCACACATATCGACCACAGGTCCTGACCGAGAAAACGTACCCCGAAAAAGTCGTAGAAGCGGCCGTTGTCGAACGGGGACAGCTGACGGAAGCTGCCGCCATAGCCGGTGAGCCCCTGGGTCCCACCGGAGAAATCGGTCATCGAGGTCGACCGGGTGATCAGCCGCAGGATCTCCGCGGCCGCGATCGTGACGATCGCCAGGTAGTCCGCACGCAGCCGCAGCGTCGGGATCCCGAGTAACAGCGCGAGGACGACGCCGGCGACCATCCCCACCAGCACTCCCAACCACAGAGGCAGGCCGAAATACAGCACCGCGATGCCCATTCCGTACCCGCCGACCAGCGCGAAGCCGATCTGACCGAAGTTGAGCAGTCCGGTGTAGCCGAAGTGAATGTTCAACCCGATCGCGAGCAGGGCAAAGAAGATCGTCGAGGGGCCGACCAGCGCCGCGATTCCGTTGGCGAGCAGGCTCGGGATGTCGATCATCTGTTCATCCGATCCGCGCGCGGCTGCCGAGCAAACCCTGCGGTCTGATCACCAAGATGACGATGAGGACCCCGAGCCCGCCCAGGTATTTGAGGTCCACCGGGATGATCTGGGCGGATACCTCCACCAGCATTCCGACGATCAGGCAGCCCACCAGGGCCCCATAGGCGGTGCCCAGCCCGCCGAGGATCACTCCGGCGAACATCAGCAGCAACAGGCTGAATCCCATCTCGTACTGCACCGTGCCGCCGAGCTCGGACAGCCCGAACAGCACCCCGCCCAACGCCGCCAGTGCACCGGCCAGGATCCACACGAACAGCACGACCCGTTCGACGTCGATGCCCGACGCGGCGGCCAAGTCCCGATTGTCGGATACCGCCCGCATCGCCTTGCCGATCCGGGTCCGCTGCAGCAGCAGCGCGACGCCGACCAGGACGGCCAGGCTGATCACGATCGTGGCGAGATCCTTGTCGGTGATACTGATGAACCCGTAGTTTCGTTCCACCTGATCGGTGTAATCAGCGAACGACTCCGATCGGCCGCCGAAGTAGATCAGCACCACATAACGCAGCGCCAGCGCCAGGCCGATGGAGATCACCAACTGGGCGACGAGGCCGGCGCGGCGCCGCCGCATCGGCCGCCAGATGGCCAGGTCAGTGGCCGCACCGAGAGCACCACCGCCGGCGATGGCCAGCACGGTGGCCCAGATCAGCTGCAGACCAAAAGTGACGTTCAGCGTCCAGGCCAGCACGGCTCCGATCGTGACCAGCTCGCCGTGCGCGAAGTTGGTCAGCCCCGTCGTCCCGAAGATCAGCGACAGTCCGATCCCGGTGATGGCGATGACCAGGCCGAACCGGATGCCGTCGACCAGTACCCGCAGGGCCGCGGCGCTCGTCGAGGTCGGTAGCCCGGCACGCTGCGCGCCGAACCGGAAGACGACCAGCGACAACGTTCCAGGCTCCACATCGCGCACCACCTCCCCCTGCAGCACTGTGACGCCACGCGGTAGGGATTGCCGATCGATCCGGAACGTGTACTGGCCCGGCGTGGGCACGGTCAGCTCCCATTGCCCACTGGTACTCGAAACAGTGGCGGCGACCTGCTGTCCGCTGGCGGCCAGCGCCTGCACTCGGACACCGACTAGCAGCGTGCCGTCGACGTTGCGCAAGGTGCCGCTGACCGGCAGACCCGGCTGCTCGGGCGGAGCTGGCTGCGATGGCATGCTATGAGACGGCGGCTGCGCGGCAAGGGCTGGAGCGGCCAGCTCGATCAGCACGGCGCTCGCGATCAGGGCACCGATCAGTGCGCCGAGCAGCGCGCGCAGGAGGCCAGGAACCCGGCCGGTGGATCCGGAATCCTCCGAACGTGCCCCGTTCGGCGACCGGACGGGGCCTGCTGGTCGCACAGGCGTGGGCCTCCTCCACGGGATGGACGTCGGCCGGCGGAGTCGCTGCGACCCCCGTCAGCCGAGCAGTGCCCATAGTGAGCTATCGGCGGCGCACCCTATCCGGCAGGGCATGCCCTGCCGGACGTAAACCTCGACTACCGGAGGGTGATCACTCTTTGTGTGCCCGCGACGACAATTTCTGTCGCGGCAGGCACACAATCGATGATCACGGCTCCCTCCGGCCGGAGATCCCGTAACAGGCAGGTTAGGCGCCCCGTGCAGATCGGACGTTGCTGGTCGTCGCTGACCCGGATCTCGAAGGTCGCCACCGTTCGGCTGCGGTGCAGCGGCGTGCACACGCCGGTGACTTCTCCCTCGGTCGCCGCCCGATGGTGCGAGCAGGACAGTTCTACGCCCAGCGGAACCTTCTCCGGCATGCTCCGCAGCGCGGCAGCGATCGAGCCGAGGGTCTCGGCCAGTACGGCGCTCACGCAAAACCTCCATGGGATCAGGGATCTCGCCCACTCTAGGTGCGGGCGCGGCCGGCTGTCGGTGCTGCGGCCTAGACTTGCGGGCCGTGACGGTTACCCCACCGCGGCTGCTCCTACTCGACGGTCACTCGCTGGCCTACCGGGCGTTCTTCGCGCTGCCCACCGAGAATTTCCGCACCACGACCGGGCAGACCACCAACGCGGTGTACGGCTTCACCTCAATGCTGATCAACCTGCTGCGCGACGAGCAGCCCAGTCATGTCGCCGCCGCGTTCGACATCTCGCGCAAGACCTTTCGCGCGGAGGCCTACGCACCATACAAAGCCACCCGCAGCGCCACGCCCGACGAGTTCCGCGGCCAGGTCTCGCTGATCCATGACGTGCTGGGCACCCTGGGGATCCCGGTGCTCACCAAGGAGAACTACGAAGCCGACGACGTCATCGCAACCCTGGTCACCCGGGCCGAGCCGGAGGGATTCGAGGTGCTGGTCTGCACCGGGGACCGGGACGCGTTGCAGCTGGTGAGTGACCGGGTGACCGTGCTGTACCCCCGCAAGGGGGTCTCGGACCTGACCCGGTTCACGCCGGAGGAAGTCGCCGAGCGCTACGGCCTGACCCCGCAGCAGTACCCGGACTACGCGGCACTGCGCGGCGACCCCTCGGACAACCTGCCAGGCATCCCAGGCGTGGGAGACAAGACCGCGGCGAAGTGGGTTCGGGAATTCGGTTCGTTGGACGCTCTGATCGATCGGGTGAATGAGGTCAAGGGCAAGGCCGGTGACGCGCTGCGCGCGAACCTGGCCTCGGTGCTGCTCAACCGCCGGCTCACCGAACTGGTCCGCGATGTCGACCTACCCGAGCAGCCCGCCGACCTGGTGCTCAAACCGTGGGACCGCGACGCGGTGCACCGGTTGTTCGATGAGCTGGAGTTCCGGGTACTTCGAGACCGGCTGTTCGCGACGTTGAGCACACCCGAGCCGGAAGCCGAGGAGGGCTTCGAAGCCCGAGGCGGGATGATCGAGCTCGGTGCGGTGGACGCCTGGCTAGATGCGCACGCCCGGGACGGGCAGCGCACCGGGTTGGCCTTCCGCGGCAGTTGGGCGCGCGGCGCGGGGGATCTGGAAAGTCTGGCTCTGGCCGCCGCCGACGGCGCGGGCGGCTACCTCGATCCACGCGCGTTGACCCCCGATGACGAACGGGCCCTCGCACAGTGGCTGGCCGACCCGGCTGTGCCCAAGGCCGCGCATGACGCCAAGCCACTGATGCACATGTTGCGGGCGCGCGGGATATCTCTGGCAGGCCTGACCAGCGACACCGCGCTGGCCGCCTACCTGGTCCGACCCGGCCAGCGGTCGTTCGACCTCGCCGACCTGGTACTGCGCTACCTGCGCAAGGAACTACGGGTAGAGCCCGGAGAGGTTGCCCAACCGAGCCTGTTCGAGGATGAGGACACCGCCGCCCGGGTCTCCGACGAGGTCTTGCGGGCTCGCGCCGTCGCCGAGCTGGCCACTGCGCTGGACGCCGAGTTGGATCAGATCGCAGGTCGGTCGTTGCTCACCGACCTGGAGCTCCCGCTGCTCGCCGTGCTGGCCGAGCTGGAGGCAGCCGGCATCGCCGTCGACGGTGATGTGCTGGCCGGGCTGGAGGCGGGCTTCTCGGCGGCGGTGAAGCAGGCCGAGCAGGACTGCTTCGGGGTGATCGGCCGCGAAGTGAACCTGGGCTCCCCCAAACAGCTGCAGGTGGTGCTGTTCGACGAGCTGGGCATGCCCAAGACCAAACGGACCAAGACCGGCTACACCACCGACGCTGACGCACTGCAGACCCTGTACGAGTCGACTGCGCACCCGTTCCTCGCCTACCTGCTGGCGCATCGCGACGCGACCCGCCTGAAGACCACGGTGGACGGGCTCCTGAAAGTCGTGGCCGATGACGGCCGTATCCACACCACCTACCTGCAGACCATCGCCGCGACCGGCCGGCTGTCCTCCACCGAGCCGAACCTGCAGAACATCCCGATCCGCACCGAGTCCGGGCGCCGAATCCGGCAGGCCTTCGTGGTCGGCACGGGCTATTCGGAACTGATGACGGCGGACTACAGCCAGATCGAGATGCGGATCATGGCGCACCTCTCCGGGGACACCGCGCTGATCGAAGCGTTCACCTCCGGGCATGACTTCCATGCCGCCACCGCCGCGCGGGTATTCGCGGTGGACGCCGCATCGGTCCGGGGCGAGCAGCGGGCCAAGATCAAGGCGATGAACTACGGCTTGGCCTATGGCCTGTCCGCGTTCGGTCTGTCGGCGCAGCTGCGGATCTCCACCGAGGAGGCTCGCGAGCTGATGGACGAATACTTCACCCGGTTCGGCGGGGTCCGGGACTACCTGCGGACGGTCGTGGAGAAGGCCCGGATGGACGGCTACACCGCCACCATCATGGGTCGCCGGCGCTACCTGCCCGACCTGGTCAGCGACAACCGGCAGCGCCGCGAGATGGCCGAGCGGATGGCACTCAACGCGCCGATCCAGGGCAGTGCCGCGGACATCATCAAGGTGGCGATGCTGCGAGTCGCGCGGGCGTTGCGCCTCGAGGGGCTGCGGTCCCGGATGTTGCTGCAAGTGCACGACGAGCTCGTACTGGAAGTCGCCGAAGGTGAGCGGCCCACCCTGGAAGCCCTGGTCAGGCGCGAGATGGCCGCCGCCTACCCCCTGGACGTCCCGCTAGAAGTCTCAGTCGGGCTCGGCCACAGCTGGAACGACGCCGCGCACTGAGCGCCGGTGTGCGTCCCGAACCTATTCGCGGTCGAGAACGCGGCGGCAGCAGAAGATGGCGGTTCCTGGGAACAGCGCGCCACGAAGCGGGCTCCACTGTCCCCACTCTCGGTGCAGATCAGCGGGCCACTCCGGTTCTACCAGGTCCTCCAGTATCAACCCGGCGGCGACGATCTCCCTGACCCGGTCGCCCAGGGTGCGGTGGTGCTCCACGTAAGTGGGATTGCGAAGGCGGTCCACCTCGACATACGGGGTGCGGTCGAAGTACGACTGCGCCACCGTCAGGCCGGCCTCCCCCGGGTCGTCGGGGAAGATCCAACGAAACGGGTGGGTGACCGCGAAGACCCATCGGCCACCGGGGCGCAGCACCCGGGCAACCTCGCTCATCACCGCGGCCGAGTCCGCGACGAACGGCACCGCACCGAACGCCGAACAGGCGAGGTCGAAACTCCCCTCGGCGAAGGGCAATCGACTCGCGTCGGCCTGAACCAGCGGCACCGAGATCTCGGTTTCGGACGCTGCTCGCACCGCATGCCGCAACATTTCCGCCGAGAGGTCCAGGCCGACGACCTGAGCGCCGCGGCCAGCCAGCCAGCGCGCGCAGGGCGCCGACCCACAACCGACCTCGAGCACCCGGCGGCCCACCAGTGCACCAAGCAGGCCGGCGTCCGATTCGCGAAGTCCTTCCGGGCACCAGACGAAATCCGCCGGACCCAGGAAATCGCCGTGCGCGCGAAGGTAGTCGGCAGCGTCGGCGTCCCACCATCGACGGTTGGCGGCCACCGTCTCCGCCGCGCTGACCAGCTTTTTCACCACACCGACAGTGCCCAGCAACGCCTCAGCGCTGCAATGGCCGTCAAGCGGGGTCATTCCGTCCTCGTCGGGGTCTGGTTGCGGCGCAACTGTCACTGAGGCAGTCTCTCACCACGACTCGGGCCAGCAGCGGGGTCGGGTTTGCTGCTCTGACTCCCACCTGGGTAGGATTAATCTGCGCTGTCATTTCGCGCTGCCCAGGTTGTCAAGCGAGCCTTGGTCGTCAAGCTAGCTCGGTTGTCAAGCTCGCTCGGTATCAAGCTCGCTCGGTGAGGGCGATCCGCCGGGTGAGCTTGATCGGTCGGGTGAGGTTGAGCTGTCGAGTGAGGTTGATCTGGCGCAGCGGGGAATCAGCGCACCGACGCAACAGTTGAGACAAACACCGACCACTCGACCCTATCCCTTCGGAGCACCCCACCGCATGTCCACCGACACCACCACCGCCCCGGCCCCGCAGCAAGTTGCGATCAACGATATCGGGACGGAAGAGGACTTCCTCGCCGCCATCGACAAGACCATCAAGTACTTCAACGATGGCGATATCGTCGAAGGCACCATCGTCAAGGTCGACCGTGACGAAGTGCTGCTCGACATTGGCTACAAAACCGAGGGCGTTATCCCGTCCCGGGAGCTGTCCATCAAGCACGACGTCGATCCGGCGGATGTCGTGTCGGTGGGCGACGAGGTCGAGGCCCTCGTTCTCCAGAAGGAGGACAAGGAAGGCCGACTGATCCTGTCGAAGAAGCGTGCCCAGTATGAGCGCGCTTGGGGGAACATCGAGACCCTCAAGGAGAACGAGGAGCCGGTACGCGGCACCGTCATCGAGGTGGTCAAGGGTGGTCTGATCCTCGACATCGGGCTGCGCGGCTTCCTGCCCGCCTCGCTGGTCGAGATGCGCCGGGTCCGCGATCTCCAGCCCTATGTGGGCCGGGAGCTGGAAGCCAAGATCATCGAGCTGGACAAGAACCGCAATAACGTGGTGCTTTCCCGGCGCGCTTGGCTTGAGCAGACCCAATCCGAGGTACGTAGCGAGTTCCTGCACCAGCTGGCCAAGGGCCAAGTCCGCAAGGGCCAGGTCTCCTCGATCGTCAACTTCGGTGCGTTCGTGGACCTCGGCGGGGTGGACGGTCTGGTGCACGTCTCCGAACTGTCCTGGAAACACATCGACCACCCCAGCGAGGTTGTCGAGGTCGGTCAGGAGGTCACCGTCGAGGTGCTCGACGTCGATCTGGAGCGCGAGCGGGTGTCGCTATCGCTCAAAGCAACCCAGGAAGACCCGTGGCGTCAGTTTGCTCGAACCCACCAGATCGGGCAGATCGTGCCCGGTAAGGTCACCAAGCTGGTGCCATTCGGCTCGTTCGTCCGGGTCGAGGAAGGCATCGAGGGTTTGGTGCATATCTCGGAGCTCTCGCAACGGCATGTCGAGATCCCCGAGCAGGTCGTGCAGGTCGGCGACGACGTGATGGTCAAGGTCATCGACATCGACCTGGATCGCCGGCGAATCTCACTGTCGCTCAAGCAGGCGAACGAGGGCCTGTCCCCGGAGATGGAGTTCGACCCGGCGCAATACGGCATGACCGCTGAGTACGACGGCGAGGGCAACTACATCTACCCCGAGGGCTTCGACCCGGAGACCAACGACTGGCTCGAAGGTTACGACAAGCAGCGCCAGGAGTGGGAACGCGCCTACGCCGAGGCGCAGGTCCGTTTCGAGCAACACCGCAAGCAGGTCGTCAAGGCGAGCGAGGCCGAGTCTGAGGCGGCTGAGGATCAGAACTACTCCTCGGAGACGACCGAGGCGCCTTCCGCCAGCAGCACCAGCAACGCTGGCACAGGAGGTTCGCTCGCCAGCGACGAGCAGCTCGCGGCGCTGCGGGAGAAGCTCTCCGGCGGCGTGTAGCCGGACGGCATTTTAACAGGTAAGGGCCACCGGTCGTCCGATGCTGCGGGTCGGGCTGACCGGAGGCATGGGGTCCGGTAAGTCGATGGTCGCCGCCCGGCTCGCGCAATGCGGGGCGTCGATCATCGACTCGGACCGGATCGCCCGAGAGGTGGTCGAGCCCGGTACCGCCGGGCTGCGCGCGGTGAGGCACGAGTTCGGCGAAACGGTCCTCGCCGCGGACGGCACGCTGGACCGATCGGCACTGGCGACGCGAATCTTCGGCGATGCGGAAGCTCGAGGTCGGCTCAATGCCATCGTGCACCCGCTGGTGGCGGCCCGTTCCGCGGAGCTGGTCGCGGCCGCGCCAGCCGAGGCTATCGTGGTCCAAGATATCCCGCTGCTCGTCGAGGTCGGGATTGCGGCGGCATTTCCCTTGGTCATCGTGGTACACGCGGGCGCAGCGGTGCGGCGGCGCCGGTTGGTCGAGCAGCGTGGCATGGTGGCGTCCGACGCTGCGGCGCGGCTCGCTGCCCAGGCCACTGACGTACAGCGTCGCGCCGTCGCCGACGTATGGCTGGACAACAGCGGCTGCCGTGACGACACCCTCTCGGCGGTCGACCTGCTGTGGACCGAGCGACTGGTGCCCTTCGAGGCCAACCTGCGTCACCGTCGCCGGGCGCCGAGAACTGCGGTACCGACGGTGGTTGCACCCGACCCCAGCTGGCCACAGCAGGCCCAGCGGGTGACCGCACGGATCGCCGCGGTGGCGGGCGTGCGGGCGCGACGGATCGACCACATCGGTTCGACAGCGGTCCCTGGTCTGGATGCGAAAGACGTGTTGGATGTGCAGGCGGTCGTCGCTGACCTCACGGTGGCGAAACGCCTAGCGGAGGACCTCAGCGCGGTGGGGCTCGTCAAGCTGGCCGGCCGTTGGCGGGACAACATCAGGGACGGCACCACCGCGGACAAGGCATACGCGAGCAATGCCGACCCGGCTAGCGCCGTCAACTGCCACATCAGGCCCGCAGACTCCCCGTTCTGGCGAGAAGCCCTGCTGCTGCGGGACTGGCTGCGGGCCCATCCTGATGGCGTTCGGGAGTACGCCGAGTTGAAGTACCGGCTGGCCGCGCAGCAGTGGGACAGCATCGACGCCTACGCCACGGCGAAGTCCCCTTTCCTGGCCGACGCGCTGGATCGAGCGCAGCGGTGGGCGGCACGGACTGGTTGGCTGGTGGTCTGAGTCCCCGGTCAGTGACGGCTCCAGGTCGGCGTCGCTCCGACCGTGGACAGCCAACTGTCCAACCGGTAACCGTGCCGAGCCAGGCCGTCGAGCGTCCGGTAGGTGGTGGCCAACGCCGTCTCCGCGACAGATCGATCGAGCAGCCCAGCGACGACCGCAGCCAGCAACTCATCGGTGTCGAGCACGTCGACGCCACGGCCGGTGCGCAGCACCAGATCGAGGTAGTGGTCCTCGGTACGCCAGCACTTGGGGTTTACGTCGATCTGCACCACGTCGACGTAGAATTGGTCGTGCCATTCGTGCCCGGGCGGGTAGAACCAGTCAGTGATCCGCAGCCCCACCTCGGGTAGCAACCAGGACTCCAGCGCGCGAATCGACGGATGGCCGATGACGTCGCGCGCGACGTAGAGACCGAATGGTTCGACCCGGTACTCGCGAACTGCGCGGACGACTCCCTTGGGGTCGGTGTTGGTCATCGCCTCCAGGTCGAACAGCTCAACTTTGGGAGGGTGAATGTGCGGGGCGGTCTCGGCACTCGGTCCGTGCTGGGCCGTCATAGCGATCGACCCTACGCGAGGACAGACTGTCAGGGGCCCGGCCTACCCTCGATGCCATGACTGACGCCGTCGCTGTCCCGCGCGACCTGCTCCCCCGCTCCGAGTTCCGCCCTCCCGTGGACAGCCCGAGGTCACAAGAGCGGTTCAACATGGTCAGCGATTACGCTCCAGCCGGTGACCAGCCGGCTGCGATCGATGAGCTGCAACGCCGGATCACCGGCGGTGAGCGCGACGTCGTACTGCTGGGCGCCACCGGAACCGGTAAGTCGGCCACCACCGCGTGGCTCATCGAACGGGTGCAACGTCCCACACTGGTGATGGCGCCGAATAAGACCCTCGCCGCCCAACTCGCCCACGAGCTGCGGGATTACTTCCCCAACAACGCGGTTGAGTACTTCGTCTCCTACTACGACTACTACCAACCCGAAGCGTACGTTCCGCAGACCGACACCTACATCGAGAAGGACTCGTCGATCAACGACGACGTGGAGCGGTTGCGGCACTCCGCCACGAGGTCGCTGCTCACCCGCCGCGACGTCGTCGTCGTCGCCTCGGTGTCGTGCATCTTCGGCCTTGGCACCCCGCAGGAGTACCTGAAGGGGTCGATACCCGTTCCGGTCGGGGCGGAAATCGGGCGCGATGCGCTGTTACGGAGCCTCGTCGACATCCAATACACCCGCAACGACCTCGCCTTCGCCCGCGGGACCTTCCGGGTCCGCGGTGACACGGTCGAGATCATCCCCGCGTACGAGGAGTTAGCGGTCCGCATCGAGTTCTTCGGTGACGAGGTCGAGTCGCTCTACTACCTGCATCCGCTTACCGGCGAGGTGGTGCAGGAGGTGACCGAGGTGCGAATCTTCCCGGCCACACATTACGTCGCCGGGGCCGAACGGATGGAGCGCGCCATCGCGGGCATCGACGCGGAGCTGGAAGACCGGCTGGCCACGCTGGAGACGCAGGGCAAGCTGCTGGAGGCTCAGCGGCTGCGGATGCGGACGCACTACGACGTGGAGATGATGCGTCAGGTCGGGTTCTGCTCCGGCATCGAGAACTACTCGCGTCATATCGACGGGCGGGCGGCGGGCTCGGCGCCAGCCACCCTGCTGGACTACTTCCCGGAAGATTTCCTGCTGGTCATCGACGAGTCCCATGTCACGGTGCCGCAGATCGGCGGGATGTACGAGGGCGACGCGTCGCGCAAGCGCACCCTGGTGGAGCATGGCTTCCGGCTGCCCTCCGCGCTGGACAACCGGCCGCTGAGCTGGGAGGAGTTCCAGGACCGGATCGGCCAGACCGTCTACCTGTCGGCGACGCCGGGACCCTATGAGATGGCGCAGGCCGGCGGCGAGTTCGTCGAGCAGGTCATCCGCCCGACCGGCCTGGTGGACCCGGAAGTGGTGGTGAAGCCGACCAAGGGCCAGATCGATGACCTGGTGCACGAGATCCGGGTCCGAGCCGAGCGCAACGAACGGGTACTGGTCACCACGTTGACCAAGAAAATGTCCGAGGACCTCACCGACTACCTGCTCGAGCTCGGCATCCGGGTACGCTACCTGCACTCCGAGGTGGACACGCTGCGCCGGGTGGAGCTGCTGCGGCAGCTGCGCTTGGGCGAGTTCGACGTGCTGGTCGGGATCAACCTGCTCCGCGAGGGCCTGGACCTGCCCGAGGTATCTCTGGTGGCGATCCTCGACGCCGACAAGGAGGGCTTCCTGCGCAGCGGGACCTCGCTGATCCAGACCATCGGTCGGGCCGCCCGCAACGTGTCCGGCGAGGTGCACATGTACGCCGACCGGGTTACAGACTCGATGCGCCGGGCCATCGACGAGACCAACCGGCGACGCGCCAAGCAGGTCGCCTACAACACCGAACGCGGGGTAGACCCGCAGCCGCTACGAAAGAAGATCAACGACATTCTCGAGCGAGTCTACGCCGAGGCCAGTGATACCGCGGACACCGCTGCGGTGCGGGTCGGAGGATCCGGGCGCAACGCCTCCCGGGGCAAACGCGCCGCCGGCGAGCCCGGGCGGGCCCGGAGCAGCGCTGGTGTGCTGGAGGGCCGGGACGCCTCGTCGATGCCTCGAGCCGAGCTCGCGGATCTCATCCAGCAGCTCACGGACCAGATGATGAGCGCCGCCCGTGAGCTGCAGTTCGAGCTGGCCGCGCGGCTTCGCGACGAGATCGCCGACCTGAAGAAGGAGCTCCGCGGCATGGACGCCGCCGGCCTCCGCTAGTTGGCCGCGCTTCAAGTACCGCCAACCCCCCGCCGTAGCGTCACTAACCGCCACCAACCCCACCGCCTTGGGCGCAGCTGATCGTCCCGCGAATCATGAGCGCAGGACCCGGATCACGCCCTCCTGCACCGCGCTGGCGATCAATCTGCCGTCCCGGCTGAAGAACCGTCCAGTCGCCAGCCCTCGCCCGCCCGACGCGGAGGGTGAGGTGCAGTCGCAGAGCACCCAGTCATCGGCCCGGAAGGGTCGGTGGAACCACATCGAGTGATCCAGACTGGCGGCCATCACGCCGTCCCCCAACGCGTGACCGTGCGCGATGGCCACTGACCACAACATGGTCAGATCAGAGGCGTAGGCGAGCACACAGACGTGCAGCAGGGCATCGTCGGGCAATTCGCCGTCGGCTCGCATCCACAGCTGGTCGCGGGCGCCAGGCCCCGTCTCGCTTCGGACGCCGGGAGCCCAGGCCGGCGGGGTGATGTAGCGCAGATCGAACGGCCGAGGCATCCGCGTGATCGGGCTGCGGATATCGCCACTACGGCGCGCCCAGCTAGCCAGGTCATCGAGCTGTTCCGGCAGCGGAACGTCGGGCATCTCATCAGCGTGCTCCAAGCCCTGCTCGGGTAGCTGGAACGACGCCGCCAACGCGAAGATCGCCCTGCCGTGCTGGATCGCTACCACGCGGCGGGTGGTGAACGACTGCCCGTCGCGGATTCGGTCGACGTTGTAGACGATCGGCACCCGCGGGTCGCCAGGCCGGAAGAAGTAGGCGTGCAGGGAGTGCACGCTGCGCTCGACCGGGACCGTGCGACCTGCCGCGACCAGTGCCTGGCCCGCCACCTGCCCGCCGAAGACCCGTGCCGGGGAGTCCGAGGGGCTGACGCCCCGGAAGATGTCGACCTCGATGCGCTCTAGGTCCAGCAGGGCCACCAGACGGTCCACCACGGGCTGGCCCCGTGGCACACCATCAGCTGCCCGCGGGGCGTCGATCCACTGTTCCACGCAGGATCGCCGGTATCAGCCAAGATCCTCCTCGCCCAGGCGGTGCACCCGGACGAGGTTAGTGGATCCCTCGGTGGCCGGCGGGGAACCCGCCACGATCACCACCAGGTCACCTGGCTGGTAACGCCCGATCGACAGCATCGCGTGATCCACCTGGCGGACCATCGCGTCAGTGGTCTCGACCCTGGGTACGAGGAAGGTCTCGGTACCCCAGGTCAGTGCGAGCTGACTGCGCACCGGCGGCTCCGGGGTGAATGCCAGCAGCGGTAAGTGGGTGTGCAACCGGGCCAGCCGGCGAACAGTGTCACCGGACTGGGTGAAGGCGACCAGCGCCTTGGCCTCCAGCCGCTCCCCGATGTCGCGGGCAGCGTAGGACAGCACGCCCCGCTTGGTTCGGGGCACGTGGTTCAGCGGTGGGACGTTCGGCGAGCCGACTTCGATGGCCTCCACGATCCGGCTCATCATTTCCACCGATTCGATCGGGTAGCGACCGACACTGGTCTCACCGGAGAGCATCACCGCATCGGCACCGTCGAGCACCGCGTTGGCCACGTCGGAAGCCTCGGCCCGCGTCGGCCGAGCGTTGCCGATCATGGAGTCGAGCATCTGAGTGGCCACGATGATCGGTTTGGCGTTCTCCCTGGCGACCTGGACGGCCCGCTTCTGCACCAGCGGCACCTGTTCCAGGGGCAACTCGACCCCGAGATCGCCACGGGCCACCATCACGCCGTCGAACGCCAGCACGATCGCCTCGAGGTTATCCACCGCCTCGGGCTTCTCCAGCTTGGCGATCACCGGCAGCCGGCCGCCGGGCACCTCGTCCATCGTCCGGTGGACCAGGTCGATGTCGGCCGGGGATCGCACGAACGACAGCGCAATCAGGTCCACCCGCAACCGCAGCGCGAACTCCAGATCGGCGAAGTCCTTCGGGGACATCGCCGGCACCGAGACGTTCATCCCCGGCAGGGACAGGCCCTTGTGGTCACTGACCGTGCCACCCTGGATGACCTCGCAGACGACCTCGGAGTCTTCGACCTTGCGGACGAGCAGGGCGACCTTGCCGTCGTCGACAAGTAAGGCGTCGCCCTCGCGGGCATCTTTGGCGAGCCCCTCGTAGGTGGTGGAGACCCGATCGTGGGTACCTGGGACGTCCTCGACGGTCACGCGCACCTCGTCGCCGGTGCGCCACTCCACCGGACCGGTGGCGAAGCGCCCCAGCCGGATCTTGGGTCCCTGCAGGTCGGCGAGGATCCCCACCGCCTTGCCGGACTCGTCGCTGGCCTCCCGAACCATCGAGTAGACCCGCTCGTGCTCAGCGTGGGTGCCGTGGCTGAAGTTAAGGCGAGCAACGTCCATGCCAGCCCGGACCAGTTCCCGGATCTTCTCCGGGGTCGCCGTGACCGGGCCGATGGTACAGACGATCTTCGCGCGTCGACTCACGGCTGACAGCGTAGCGGTGCCGCCGGACCTATCCGGTATCCGGCAGGCAACGGACGAATGTCCACTGCGCGTAGCTACGATGTGCTGGCCAACCTGCAGATGGAGCGGAAACCTAGGAAACGAGAGCCGCCTGGGGCCGCATCGCGAGCTTTTCCGGCTCCTCCCGGCCACGGCGCGCCACCGTCAGGTAGATCACCGCGCCCAGGAACACCACGGCTGAGGTGATCACATTGATGCGCAACCCGAAGATCATCGTGGCCGGGTCAGAGCGCATCAGCTCGATCCAGAACCGCCCTGCAGTGTAACCCGCAACGTAGAGCGCGAAGGCACGTCCATGACCGAGCTGGAACCGGCGGTCGGCCCACACCACCAATGCCGCGACGCCGAGGTTCCACAGGATCTCGTAGAGAAATGTGGGGTGCACGATCGCCACCGGTGGCCCCTGGGCGATCCCATTGAGCGGATCGGGGGCGCCGGTGATCGGATTCAGCCGCTCGCGGATCTCCAGCCCCCAAGGCAGGTTGGTCGGACCACCGTAGAGCTCCTGGTTGAACCAGTTGCCCAGCCGGCCGATCGCCTGCGCGACGACGATGGCCGGCGCGACAGCGTCTGCCAGCGCGGGAAGCGGGATGCCCCGACGTCTGCAGCCGATCCAGGCTCCGAGGCCACCGAGCGCGATCGCCCCCCAGATACCCAACCCGCCCTGCCAGATCTTCAACGCACCGATCGGATCTCCACCGGGTCCGAAGTACTTCTGCCAGTCCGTGGCTACGTGGTACAGGCGGCCGCCCACCAGACCGAACGGCACCGCGAACACCGCGATGTCGGTCACCGTTCCGGCCTGACCGCCCCTGGCTTGCCAGCGACGTTCCCCCCAGAGGATGGCCACGATGATCGCGGCGATGATGCACAGAGCGTAGGCCCGGATCGGCACCGGCCCCAGATGCCAGACCCCCCGATCCGGACTGGGAATGGAGGCAAGGAACATCGCGGTGAGCACGCCGACACGTTATCTTCCACCCAAACCGCGCATTCAGCGGGCTCAGTGTGATTATGGATGCCCTGATAGGCACGCTGAGCCCGCTGAATGCGCCGACCGGCAGACGGTGGTCAGGCGGGTTGGGCAGCGGGGCGGCGGACGCCGGTGGCTAGGTCGGCGGCCAGGGCGCGGACGCCCGACACACCGGCCCCAGCGGCGGTGACGAAGGCTGAACCGACGATCACGGCATCGGCGAACGACGCCACCTCAGCGGCCTGCGCGCCATTGCGCACCCCGAGCCCGACGCCCACCGGCAGTTCCGGAGCGTGCTCTCGCACCCGGCGGACCAGCTCGGAGGCGGTGCTGCTCACCTCGTCTCGGGCACCGGTCACGCCCATGACGGAGCTCGCGTACAGGAAGCCGCTGGTCGCCGCCGCGGTCGAAGCCAGGCGCTGATCAGTGGACGAGGGGGCCACCAGGAAGATGCGATCCAGGTCGTGCGCCTGTGCCGCGGCCAGCCAGTCCTGCGCCTCGTCGGGAATCAGATCGGGGGTGATCACACCGAGCCCCCCGGCCGCGGCGAGATCGCGGGCGAAGGCGTCCACGCCGTAGCGGTGCACCGGGTTCCAGTAGGTCATCACCACCGCCCGCCCACCAGCAGCGGCGATCGACTCCACTACCGAGAGCACGTCTCGCAGCCGCACCCCGGCGCGCAATGCGGCCTCGGAAGCCGCCTGGATGGTCGGGCCGTCCAGTACCGGATCGGAGTAGGGCACCCCGACTTCGACCAGGTCGCAACCACCGTCGAGCATGGCCTGCAGCAGCGCCCGCGAACCGTCCACCGTCGGGTAGCCGGCGGGCAGGTAACCGATCAGCGCGGCCCGATGCTGCGCACCGCAGGCGTCGAACATCGGCCTGAGCCGGGCGGTCACTGTCCCTCCAACAGGTTGAACCACTTCACCGCGGTGTCCACGTCCTTGTCGCCCCGGCCGGACAGGTTGACCAGCAGTAACGCACCGGGCCCCAGCTCCGCTCCGAGCTTCAGCGCTCCGGCCACCGCGTGCGCCGATTCGATCGCCGGGATGATCCCCTCGGTGCGGGACAGGAGCTGGAAGGCGTCCATCGCCTGGGCATCGGTGATCGGCCGGTACTCGGCCCGGCCGGTGTCCTTGAGCCAGGCATGCTCGGGTCCGACCCCCGGGTAGTCCAGCCCGGCGGAGATCGAGTGCGTCTCGATGGTCTGGCCGTCGGAGTCCTGCAGCAGGTAGGACAGTGCGCCGTGCAGCATCCCGGGCTCGCCCGCGGACAGCGTCGCGGCGTGCCGGCCGCTGTCCATCCCCTCGCCGGCAGCCTCGAAGCCGACCAGGCGCACTGCCGGGTCATCGATGAACGGGTGGAAGATGCCGATGGCGTTGGAGCCGCCGCCGACGCACGCGGCCACCGCATCGGGCAGCCGGCCGTAGCGGGCCAGCATCTGCTCGCGGGCCTCTACTCCGATGACCCGGTGGAAGTCGCGCACCATCACCGGGAACGGGTGCGGTCCGGCGACCGTACCGAGCAGGTAGTGGGTGGTGTCAACGTTGGTCACCCAGTCCCGCAGCGCCTCGTTGATGGCGTCTTTCAGGGTGCGGGATCCGGTCTTCACCGGGATCACCTCAGCACCGAGCAGCCTCATCCGGGCGACGTTGAGCGCTTGACGCTCGGTGTCCACCTCGCCCATGTACACCACGCACTGCAACCCGAGCAGTGCACAGGCGGTCGCGGTGGCGACGCCGTGCTGGCCCGCCCCGGTCTCGGCGATCACCCGCGGTTTGCCCATCCGCTCGGTGAGCAGCGCCTGACCGAGGACGTTGTTGATCTTGTGGGATCCGGTGTGGTTGAGATCTTCGCGCTTGAGCACGATCCGCGCCCCACCGGCGTGTTCGGAGAGCCTGGGCACCTCGGTGATCGGCGAAGGGCGGCCGGTGTAATCGGCGAGCAGGCCGTTGAGGCGAGTGGTGAACTCCGGATCCGACCGGGCCTCGGCATAGACTGCGGTGAGCTGGTCGAGAGCCTTGATGAGGGCTTCGGGCACGAACCGGCCGCCGTAGCGCCCGAAGTGACCGCGAACGTCGGGCTGAGCGGTGCCGGACTCAACCGGCTGAATGCCGACCATGTTCGTCACCGGGCCGGTTTGGGGCAGGCCGGGTGCGATCCCGCCGTGACCAGCTGGATGACGGCGGCCTTGGGATCGCCACTGGTCACCAGCCCCTCACCGACAAGCACCGCGTCAGCACCCGCACCGGCATAGGCCAGCAGATCCGCTGGCCCGCGCACCCCGGACTCGGCGACCCGCAGCACGTCACCCGGCAGCCCCGGGGCGATTTTGCTGAAGACGTGGGGGTTGACGTCCAGGGTGTGCAGATCGCGGGCATTGACCCCGATCAGCGACGCGCCGGCCTCCAGCGCGCGGTCGGCTTCCTCGGCGGTGTGCACCTCGACCAGCGCCGCCATCCCCAGCGACTCGACCCGGTCGACCAGCGACTCCAGCGCGTTCTGCTCCAGCGCGGCGACGATCAGCAGCACCACGTCCGCGCCGTGTGCCCGTGCCTCGTGTACCTGATAAGGGCTGACGATGAAGTCCTTGCGCAGTACCGGGATGTCCACCACGGCTCGTACCGCGTCCAGGTCGGCCAGCGAGCCGCCGAATCGCCGACCCTCGGTCAGCACACTGATCATGCGGGCGCCGGCTTCGGCGTAGTCCGCGGCGAGTGCGGCTGGGTCCGGGATGTCGGCCAGGGCGCCTCGGGACGGGCTGCGTCGCTTCACCTCCGCGATGACCGCGATCCCAGGGCCACGCAGTGCAGTCAGCGCATCCAGGGGAGCCGGCACCCGGGTAGCGCGCCGCTTGATCTCGGTGAACGCGACCGCAGCTTCGCGGGCCGCGAGATCGGTTCTGACCCCTTCGAGGATCGCCTCCAGGACACTCAAGCCTCTCCCCTTCCGCCCCGTACGCAGCCGGGTCTCGATGCTAGCCGCGAGCCGCCCTGCGACTCGTCACCGGGGGTCTCCCGACTCCGTGGGGTCCTCGCCGGCGTCCATCCGCTCCCAGAACTGTGCATCCGGAGGCACCCGCTCGTCCTGCCGGCTCGCCGGCGCCTGGTAGCGGCGACCCAGCCGTGGCATCCGGTGGCCCCGCACCACCAGTGCCACACCGGCTGCGGCGACCAGCAACGCACCCCCCGCGGCCAGCCCAGGTCCCGCGAACAGCACCGCGGTCGTGCCGACCGGGACCGACCGGGCGGGCAGTTCGACCGCGGCCGTCGCGGCGGCGGTGAGCCAATGCCCGTCGGCCACCCGCAGCACCGCGACAATCGGCGGAACCGCAGCAACCAGCAGCAACGCCCCGAGCAGCCACCGCGCCCACCCACCGGTCGCCAGCACCGCGGCCACCGCGGCAAGTGCGAGCAGAGCCAGCGGGCCCAGCACGGGCAACACCGCGGATCCATCCACGCGCACCGGGATGATCCCGCGCAGCGGCTCCTGGACATCTAGCTGAGCCCACCCGAGCATCGACGAGACGCCGAGCAACACCGATGCCGCGACCAGCACCACGATGGTGGCCACTAGCGCCCCGCGCGCGGGAGCGCGCTCAGGCATGCAGCGACCCGGCGGGCTCGGCAGCGGTTTCCCTGGCCGCGAGCCGCAAGGTGCCCGCGGCGGCGATGGCGGCCAGCACCGCGCCCGCCTTGTTCAGACACTCGGTGTCTTCGGCCACCGGGTCGGAGTCGGCGACGATGCCCCCACCGGCCTGCACGTAGGCCACCCCGTTGCGGACCATCGCGGTGCGGATGGCGATCGCGGTGTCGGCATCCCCGGCGAAGTCCAGGTAGCCGACCACTCCCCCGTACACCCCGCGCCGGGTGGGCTCGAGTTCCTCGATGAGCTCCATTGCCCGCGGCTTGGGCGCCCCGGACAGCGTCCCAGCGGGGAAGCAGGCGGCCACCGCGTCGAATGCGGTGTAGCCCGGCGCCAGCTCGCCGGTGACGGTGGACACCAGGTGCATGACGTGGCTGTAGCGCTCGACCCGGAAGAAGTCGGTGACGTGCACCGAGCCGGCGCGGCAGACCCGGCCGACGTCGTTGCGCCCGAGGTCGACCAGCATGAGGTGCTCGGCGCGTTCCTTCTCGTCGACCATCAGGTCCTTCTCCAGCCAGCAGTCCTCGTCCGGGTCAGCGCCGCGGGGGCGGGTGCCGGCGATCGGGTGCGTGGTGACCTTCCCGTCCCGGACCGTCACCAGGGCCTCGGGGCTACAACCGACGATGCTGAACTCCTCCAGGATGAGCAGGTACATATACGGGCTGGGATTGGTGGTGCGCAGCACCCGGTAGATGTCCAGCGGGTCGGCGTCCGTGGCGATCTCGAAGCGCTGGGACACCACCACCTGAAAGGCCTCGCCGGCGCGGATCGCCTCCTTGGCGGCCTCGACCGCGACGTGGTGCTGCTCCGGGCTGCGGCGGCGCACGAACTCCGGTACCGGTCGGCTGAACACCGCCGCGCTGGCCGGCGCCGGCGTACACAGCTTCGCGACCATCCCGTCCAACCGGGCCACCGCGTCGTCGTAGGCCTCGTCGACGCGGTCCGGGGAATCGTCCCAGTTGATCGCGTTGGCGATCAACGTGACGGTCCCTTCGTGGTGGTCCACCGCAGCGAGGTCGGTGGCCAGCAACATCACCAGTTCGGGCACCCGTAAGTCGTCGACCGCCAGCTCAGGCAGCCGCTCCAGGCGTCGGACCGCGTCGTAGCCGAGGTAGCCGACCATCCCGCCGGTGAGCGGGGGCAGGCCGGGCAGCGGCTCGGTGTGCAGTGCCTCGACGGTCTGCCGCAACGCCTCCAGCGGAGTACCCGCCCACGGCCCCTGTACCCCGGGAAGCCCTACTGGCGGCGTCCCGCGCCAGACCGTTCGACCATCGGACTCGGTCAGCGTGGCAGCGCTGTGCACCACGACGAAGGACCAGCGAGACCAGGACGAACCGTTCTCGGCTGACTCGAAAAGGAAGGTTCCCGGCTGACCTTGGGCAAGCTTGCGGTACACCCCGAGTGGAGTCTCACCGTCGGCGAGCAGCGTCCGGGTCACCGGGATCACCCGGCGATCAGTCGCCAGGGAGCGAAACCGCTCCCTGCTCGGCTGCAGTTGCCCACTACCGGGCTGGGAGGTGCTGACCATGGATCCATTGTGCCCGCCGTTGACTCCACAGTGTGTTCGGGCATAGCTTTTCAACTTCCGTTGAAAAGAGGAGCTGGCAGTGGCGGACAAGCGCGGCAGCCGGCCGCATCCCCGGGGCCGCCGCCCGGCCGGGGAAAACACCCGGGCGGCGCTGCTCGACGCCGCGAGGGTGGTGTTCACCGAGCGCGGCTTCGATGGCGCCACCGTGCGCACCATCGCCCAGCGGGCGGGTGTGGACGCCGCGATGGTCAACCACTGGTTCGGCGGCAAGGATGGGTTGTTCGTCGCCGCCCTGGAGATCCCGGTCGATCCCACGGAGATCTTCTCGCGGATCCTCGACGGGGAACCCGAGCAGGCCGCCGAGCGGATCCTGCGCACCTTCCTGTCCATCTGGGACGCCAACGGCGGTGGGGCGCTGGCCGCTCTGATGCGCAGCGTGGCCAGCCACGAGGAAGCCGCTGCGATGATGCGCGACTTCGTCGGCCGGGTGATCATCGGGCGGGTGGTCTCCGCGGTGGCGCCGGATCAGCTCGAGCTACGCGCGGCGCTGTGCGGCACCCAGATCGCCGGGCTCGCCCTGGTGCGGTACGTGATCCGCCTCGAGCCACTGGCCTCCGCCGACCACGACACGGTGGTCGCCGCCATCGCCCCGAACCTCCAGCGGTACCTGACTGGCCCGCTCGTGAGTGCGTAACAGTGTTAGAACACTGTTACGCACTCACGACAGGTTCACCGACCTGCTGAAACAGGTCGGTGAACCTGTATGACACGCCGGCCCAACCTGGTCGACGACGAGCAGCACGGCGTCGCCGTCGCAGTCCAGCCGCACCTCGTGCACGTGCTGGGTGTGCCCGGAAGTCTCCCCCTTGACCCAGTAGGCCTGCCTGCTGCGCGACCAGTAGGTGGCCCGCCCGGTGGTCAGCGTGCGGTGCAGCGCCTCGTCGTCCATCCAGGCCACCATCAGCACCTCGCCGGTGCCGCGCTGCTGCACCACCGCACACACCAGCCCGTCGGCGTTGCGCTTGAGCCTCTCGGCGATCGCTGGTTCCAGCCCGCTCACCGGACCGTCACCCCCGCTTGGCGTAGGCCATCTTTAACCTCGCCGATCCGCAACTGTCCGAAGTGAAAGACGCTGGCGGCGAGCACCGCGTCGGCGCCGGCGGCCACCGCGGGGGGAAAATGCTCCACCTCACCCGCTCCCCCACTGGCGATCACCGGGACCGTGACGACCGCCCGCACGGCGGAGATCATCTCGAGGTCGAAACCCGCCTTGGTGCCGTCGGCATCCATCGAGTTGAGCAGGATCTCCCCCACACCTAGCTCTTGGCTGCGGGCGGCCCACTCCACCGCGTCGATCCCGGTGCCTCGCCGCCCGCCGTGCGTGGTCACCTCGAAACCCGACGGGGTTGGCGGCTCTCCAAGAGGTACCCGCCGGGCGTCCACCGACAGCACGATGCACTGCGCGCCGAAGCGTTGACTGGCCTCG
>DATAWX010000177.1:0-2874 GCA_036266995.1 Pseudonocardiaceae bacterium
CGGACGTCGAGAAGTATTGAGAAACCTGGAGAAGTAGTGAGAGCTTTCCTCCTGGTCAACCCCCTGCATCCTCCCGTTGGCACAGGCGGTGAAGTGTGGGACGGACGAGCTGGCCTGTAAGCCGGATCCTGTCGCTTCGGGAAGCTCACGATCAACTACGTGCGGCGTGCTGTTGGCGTGCTATTAGTCCCGGTAAACCACGGTCAATAGCGGGTAGCTGCGACCCTGGCTTTTCGCAGGTCGGGGCCCCTGACCACGTGTAGGACGCAGTCTTCCAAGCTGGGACGCACGATGTTTGACCCGGTTGCTATAGATCGCTACTCGGGATCATTCACTGACGACTACGAGCGGGACATGTGACCGTCCCCATCTCTGTTGTTGCCCATTTCCGATTTGACCAACCCGCGCAAACATTCAGCCGGAATACGCGAATGTTCGGTGTGGTGACGTTGTGTGGCGGCCGTAGGTTTGTGGCACCGGTCGTGTTCGGGTGGGTGGGCGGGGTCAGGTGGGCACGGGTAGTTCTGGCATCCATGGCCGGCCCAGCAGTGCGTCGCGCAGGACGGTGATCATGTTGAGGCCGTGTTTGGCGGCGGTGGAGGCGTAGCCGCGGATCTTGTAGCGGTCTCGGGTGCGGTTTTCGCTGGTGAGGCGCCCGGAGATGTTCTGTTGCACCTTGCTGGGTCGCAGATCGCGTTCGGCCTGGTTGGAGGTGGGTGGCACCTTGAGGTCGTGGGCGAAGCGCAGGACGTCGGCTTGGCGGTCGCGCAGCACCTGAAGCAGGAGCCGGGCCTTGCGCTCACCGGGACGCGTGCCGTGCGAAGCGGTGTCGGATAGTCCGACGAGCACGCCGTCGCGGAACCGTGTGATCAACTCGTTCTTGACGGTACCGTCGATAGCGTCAAGATCCTCGTCGCGGGCCAGGTTGACCTGGTGAATTAGCTCGCGCAGTGCCTCGGCGATCTGGGTCGGCCAGTGCGCGTGGGGGTAGACCTCGGCGGCACCAGCAAGATCCCGCAGGAGATGCTGGCAACACAATTGGTGGACCAGCGTCCCGAGCACCGCGGAGTCGTAGTTCTGGTACCGGTCGTGGACGATCACCGTATCGATCAGGTCGGTGAGGACGAAGGCCTTGAAGGTGTCCAGGTCACGGTCACCGAGCAGGTAGTGCGTGTAGAGCTCGGTGGCGGCCACCAGCAGGTACTTCTCGGCCTTCTTCTTGCCTGGCTTGGGAGTGCGCGGCCCGACCTTCAGTGGAGTCTCATCGCAGCTCACCGCATGCGCCAGGGTGATCAGGGTGCGGATCCGCTGATCCGCCGCATCCAGCAGCCCTGCGGTGCGCTCCAGCATGCCGTGCACGAACCCGACCGACGGCGCGGCCCCGGTCAGGGACTCCAGCAACGCGACACAGCGGTGCGCGGGAATGAAGTGCACGACCATCAGGTACACGGCGAAGGCCTGCAGATTCGGGCCGTAGCCCACGATCCCAGCCCGGGCCCCCGCAGGGCGCGCAGCGGTGTGCACCCGGCCGCACCCACAGCGCACTCGGTGCTGATCATACTGGGTGACCTTCACGCTGACCTGCGGGATCTCGTGCTGCTGGTAGCTGTCGACCACCCCCAGATCACTCGCCCCGGCCAGGTCATGACTGCACTCGCAGCTACCCTCCGGGAACCGGTCGCGGCGCTCATCCGGGGTGTCAGTCCAGGCCAGATTCACCCCCGCAGCACCGGGCTGCTTGCCCCGCGACCGCGTGGGCCCGCCGCCTCGGCGCTCGCCCACCTGCGGCGGGGTCTTACCAGGATCATCGTCCTTGGAGGGCGGACTCGACGAATTCTTGCTGTTACGCGACAGCAGATGCTCCAGCCTGGCCAGCTTGCCCGCCAAGACTTCGTTGGCCTCCATCAGCTCCGCCAACTGTCCAGCCATCACCGTGATCTGCGCATCCCGCGCCGCGATCCCCGCATCCCGATCGGCCACGAGCGTGATCAGCTCGTCGTGGGACATCTCCTCCGGGGCGGGCACCCAGAGATCAAACTACGATCACGCCGCTCTGGTCGTGATCGACACGCCCGGAACGTCACCAACCGTCACCCCGCAGCCGTCGAACACACACTCCGGATAAGGGCTGAATGTTTGCCAACCCGCGTGCCACATTGTGCTGCACGAAGACGATAATTAGAACGATGACCCCGAGTACGAGCAGCCAGATCCCGAGGGGGATGATCGCCATCCTAATCTCCCCGGAAAAGGTGAAGACCGTGGCCAAGACGCCAGCGAACGAGCCGAGCACACCTGAGACAATTTCCAGCCGCCGGGTCGGCTGGGAACCGCGGCTGAACACCGTCGCGACGTCGGCGACGCACGCAATTACCCAGACGATAGCCACCCACCGACCCCTCGACAGTACCCACACAAGGATTAGCAATGCGAGCACGCCACCGATCACGAGCCACTTGCGCCAGCCACTCCGTGCTTCGCTTTCTATAAACTGAACAAGGCGGACCACGACGTAGCAGATCAGATAAAAGTTGAGCTCCTGCAACGCGGCCTCAGTACGTGGCACCTCATTGCCCAGTACGGCTATGCCGAAAAACATGGTGCCAATTCCGGCAAGGATTACCGCGACGGTTGTGAGACGTGGGGGGACGTGCCAGCCAGCAGGCGATGGGGGGCGGGTTGGCGCCGCAGCGGAGGCGGTGTCCTGTGCCAACGATGCTTGTCGGAGTGGCGATTCGGCAGGTGCGTTCGTTGGGAAGCCCAACGGGCGTGCCGTCACGGGCTCCTGTGATTGTCCCCGCGTGGTGGCGGAGGGTGGCGGCGCCGGGAACGTTCTCGGCTCTGCGATGTCGACCGGGTTCGTGCTCGCTGGCG
>DATAWX010000178.1:0-6854 GCA_036266995.1 Pseudonocardiaceae bacterium
GAGCGGTCGTCCCTACCGCTCCGGGCGACCACACCCCCCGCGGGACCCCCACACGAGCCAACCCCAACCGTGTGTCGCTTAATAAAACATACCAGTGAGTGTGTGCTTGCGCCGCAACCTTGAGACGACGTGCACCCTAGAACGCTGAGGCGGGGTAGCTTTCACAACGTCATGTCCAGCACCGGTCCGCGAAGACCCGGAGCCGGCGACAGGGATGCCAACGACAGGGATGCCGGCGCAGGCCGGGCCGCGCTGCAGCCGCGGGCCCGGGCGACCCGCCTGGCGATCCTCACCGCCGCTGCCGAGCACTTCGCTCGCAGCGGCTACCACGCAACCTCCTTGGACAGCGTGCTGGCCGACAGTGGTGGGACCAAGGGAGCGCTGTACTTCCACTTCGCCTCCAAGGAGGCCCTCGCGCGGGCGGTTATCGCCGAGATGGTGCAGCGATGGGGAGCTCTGCGCGGGCAGCTCAGTCGCTGCGGGCTTGACCCGCTTTCGGCGTTGTTGGCGCTGGTCGACGAGGTGGTCAGGCGTTTGATCGACGATCCGATCGCCCGAGGTGCTACGCGGTTGCTCAACGAATTGCCGCGGCTGGCCCAAGACGCCAGCGAGCACTATGGCTGCGGCGAAAGGGACGCGCTGGCTTTGTTGGCCCAGGCCGCCCAAGCCGGCCTGCTCCGGGAAGGGATCGATCCCGCACTGGTCGCCCGGCAAATCGTCGCACTGATAGCCGGGCACCGGCAGATCTGTGACGCTGTGGACGATCGTCACAACCTACGGCAGCGGGTCGATGAGGCGTGGTTGCTCCTGCTCCCGACGATCGCCACCGACTCATGGTTGGCTACCTGGCGCGCTGCACGCCCGTAGCGAGGCCGTGGGTGGAGTGACAGTGGAGAAATATCGGGTGTGTTACGGCGTGTTGTGGAACAACTCTCGGCAACAGCGGTAAAGATTGCCCGGAATTACTTACAGTTCGGTGCCCGAACAAGACTTATCGGATGATAAGAGGGCCCCGACGTCACGGGGGCAACGCGACGCCGGGGCCGTAAACCCGATCCGCCCGGGCGCGGTCGGACAGATCGGGGGTTCATTGCGGCAGGGTTGGTCGACCTGGGGTCGGCGAAGCGACCCGTGGGACCGATCGCCGGAAACGGCGACCCACCCGGGTTGCGGAGATCAGTCTGGTGACGTGGAGGGCTGCTCAGCCAGCGACCGTGGGACGTCGCTGGCGCTGAGGCTCCCCAGACCATGCGTCGAGGCCAGGCGCGTGTTCGACCAGCCCTCATTGACTGCGAGTTCGGGGGAGCCCCTGGTGCCGCCACCGCCTGCAGCGCTGCCGATCATGCATGGCGCGGTGGTGTTATCCGGTGGACTCGTAGGTATCGGCGCTGCTGGGTGCCCACCGAGAGCTGACTCCTCGGCGAGGGAAACAGTAGCGTGCGCAGAGACGGCGCAGACTGGAGCGTGCGGCAGGCTGGAGGTCGCCTTGGCGGGCACGGTGGTGGCCGCTGGAACTGGCATAGGTGCCGGGGCTGCCGCTGCCCGAACGACAGGCGCGGCTGGCGAGACTGCCGCGAGTTCGTGGGCCGGTTCCGGCGACCGGATAGCGGCGCCGTGTGGAGTGGGTGCGGACAGCGGTCTGGCTACCGTAGAGACGACGTGGGCCAGAGGCCGTGACACACCGACAGCGCGCACGACGGGCTTCAGAACATCGACCGGCGCAACGGGCAGTCGTGGTACCGAGGCCTGAGACAGCGCGTGTTTCACGGTCGACGTCACCGTGGGCGGGAGGCCGAACTGACCGTTGGACTCATCATCGGATGGTCCGGTGATGTCAGCTGGATCTCCGGCCGGCTGCACCACGCCGGTGCCCGGCTGCCCTCCTAGGTCCTCAGTCGCATGACCGACGCCTGATCCCAGCAGCCATCCCACGATGACGAGGCCTGACAGTACGGCGAAGCGCAATAGCGCGCGCACCACCCCGCGGGGCGCATACCTCGCGCCACCTGCATCGGGGATGGTGGCCACCGGTTCCCCCTCAACCCTTCCGTCCAATCCGGCCTGGCCCGGACAGTAGTGACCTCACACTACACGCTGTGACCGAATAGCGTAATATCCGTAGTGATGGACAAAGGGGCGACTGCCTACCGTCGGTAGAGACAGTCACGGTCGAGCTGACGTGAGTCGAGCAATCGCCTCGTCGAGCACGTCGTCGCGCTTGCAGAACGTGAAGCGCACCAAATGCCGCCACAGCATCGGGTCATCGGCGAAGACCTGCACGGGTATCGCCGCCACCCGGGCGCGTGCGGGCAGCTCACGGCAGTATTCGAGACCGTCGGCATGCCCGAGCGGCCGGACGTCAGCGCAGATGAAGTAGGTCCCCTCCGAGCGGAGTACGCCGAACCCCGCCGCGCGCAGCCCGGCGGCCAGCCGGCGTTGTTTGTCCTGCAGCGCCGCTCGATGGGCGATCACCCACTTATCTTCGGCACGCAGAGCGTGGGCGACGGCCGGCTGCAACGGTGCTCCCCCGACGAAGGTCAGGAACTGCTTGACCGCTCGTACCGCGGCCACCAGGTGCGCGGGCCCGCACACCCACCCGATCTTCCAGCCGGTGCAGCTGAACGTCTTGCCGGCACTGGAGACCGACAGGGTGCGCTGGGCCATCCCGGGGAACGTGGCAATCGGCAGGTGTTGCGCTCCGTCGAACACCAGGTGCTCGTACACCTCATCGGTGATCACCAGCAGATCGTGCTCAACAGCCAGCCCCGCCAGTGCCGCCAGCTCCCAACGGCGCAGTACCGTCCCGGTGGGGTTGTGCGGGCTGTTGAGCACCAGTGCCCGGGTGGCCGGTGTGATGGCCGCGGCCAGCGCGTTGAGATCCAGCGTGAACCGGTCCCCGTCGGCTACCAGCGGGACGCATCGCCGGGTGGCGCCGGCAAGCGCGACCGCGGCGGGGTAGGAGTCGTAGTAGGGCTCGATGAGCAGCACCTCATCGCCCTGCCCGACCAGGGCGAGCAGGGCAGCGCTGATCGCTTCGGTGGCACCGACGGTGATCAGCACCTCGGTATCCGGATCGTGCACCAGGCCGTAGCGGCAGGCCCGTTGCTCGGCGACAGCGATGCGCAACTCGGGAATGCCCGGCCCTGGCGGGTACTGGTTGTGCCCACTGGCGATGGCCGATCGAGCGACCTCCAGCATGCCGGCTGGGCCGTCAGTGTCCGGGAAGCCCTGGCCGAGGTTGACCGCACCGGTGCGCACGGCCAGCGCGGTCATCTCCGCGAAGATCGTCGAGGAGAACGGTTGCAACCGGGGGACCAGTCCGTGATTTCGCGGGGATCGCACGGTCGTCATCCTGCTGTACACCGACCCGACGGGGCACAATCGGCAGCGTGGAGCTGACCCGCAACGAGCAGGAGAAGCAGACCGGGCTGCGCCGGATGAAGGGGATCGCGCTGGCGTTCCTGCTCGGCGCCGCAGTGGTGTTCGTCGTCGCGCAGCTCAATACCAACGCCGGTCCGTGGGTGGGCTATCTGGCGGCCATGGCCGAGGCCGGCATGGTCGGCGCGCTGGCCGACTGGTTCGCCGTGACCGCGCTGTTCCGTCATCCGCTCGGGTTGCCGATCCCGCACACCGCGATCATTCCGCGCAAGAAGGACGCGCTCGGGGAGAACCTCGGTGACTTCGTGGGCGCGAACTTCCTCGCCGAGGCGGTGGTGGTCGACAAGCTGCGCCGGGTGGGGATCGGCGGTCGGCTCGGTGGCTGGCTGGCGCAGCCCGCCAACGCCGAGCGTGTCACCGCCGAGCTCGCGACCGCGGTGCGTGCCGCGGTAACCGTGCTGCGCGACGAGGACATTGCCGCGGTGCTGGACAACGCGCTGGTGAAACGCCTGGTCGAGCAGCCATGGGGGCCACCGTTGGGCCGGTTGCTCGGTCAGCTACTGACCGACGGGGCGCACCACAAACTCGTCGACCTGATCACCGAGCGGGCTTATGAGTGGGTGCGCGACAACCACGGCGCGGTGTCGCGGGTGGTCAGCCGGCGCTTGCCGGGCTGGTCGCCGAGGTTCGTCGACGGGCTGGTCGCCGACAAGCTCTACGGGGAGGTACTGGCGTTCGCCTGGGCGGTGCACAGCGATCCCGAACACCCTATGCGCAAGGCCGTCGACACCTTTCTGCTGGAGTTCGCCCACGATCTGCGCACGGACCCGGCGACGATCGAGCGCGCCGAGGCGGTCAAGCTACAGGTGCTGGCCCATCCGGAGGTTCAGATCCTGGTCGGTTCGGCATGGGGCACCGCGAAGAAGATGCTCCTCGACGCCGCCGAGGACTCGTCCTCGGAACTGCGACGTCGGGCGCGCGATGGGTTGGTCTCGCTGGGTCAGCGGCTGACCGGGGACGCGGAGCTGCGGTCCAAGGTGGACACCTGGCTCCAAGGTGTGGCCAGTTACGTGGTGGCCAACTACCGTGGGGAGATCACCACGCTGATCACCGACACGGTGCAGCGCTGGGATGCCGAAGAGACCTCCCGCAAGGTCGAGCTGCAGGTGGGCAGGGACCTCCAGTTCATCCGGATCAATGGCACCGTGGTCGGGGCGCTGGCCGGTCTGGCCATCCACACGGTCTCCCAATTCCTTCTGTGATCTCCCACGCCCGCCCCACGTCCGGTAGTTGTCTGCGTATCCTGGGCGGGTGCTGCTGCAGTCGCTGGATCTCTGGGTCTTTCAGATCCTGTACTGGCTCGCCATCCCGGTGGGGCTGTTCGCCTTCATTCACGCTGCGCTTCAACGAGCCGACGCCTATACCGCGACCGACAAGCTGACCAAGCCGGCCTGGTTGGGCATCACCGGTGCCTCCACTGCCGGTCTGTTCCTGTTCGCACCCTGGGGTAGCTTGCTAATGCTGTGGCTGATCGCCCTGGTGGCGGTGCTGGTGTACATAGTGGACGTCAAACCCGCGGTGACGGAGGTACAACGCGGGCCGCGCTGGTGACGTTGCTTGACCCACTAATCGGCCGGCTGGTCGTCCGGCCCGCCTTGGACGCTCCCGAACTCCTCGCTGAGCCGGTTGTCGCAGCGCTGGCCGCGCTGGCCCCCGAGCACGCGGCCCGCTGCGCTGTCGCCGAGATCGATCCGGCGTTCGCCGACACCGCTGCGCTGTGTGCGCACTATCAGGTGCTATTGCGCGCTTGCGCTAACTGTGTGGTGGTCGCCGGCAAGCGTTCCGGTGCCCAACGCTGGGCTGGGTGCGTGGTGCTCGCCACTACCCGGGCCGACGTCAACGGCGTGGTGCGGCGGTGGCTGGATGTACGCAAGGCGTCCTTCGCCGCACAGGACGAGGTAGTCGAGCGGACCAACATGCGCTACGGCGGTATCACCCCGCTGGGGCTGCCCGCCGGGTGGCCGGTGCTGCTCGACCCGGCGGTGGCGGCCGCTGATCAGGTAGTAGTCGGGTCCGGCCTGCGGCGCAGCAAGCTGCTTATGCCTGGTGTAGTGCTCGCCGCGCTGCCCGGCGCCGAGGTCGTCGACGGTCTCGGGCTCCCCGTCTAGGGCGATACCCCTTAGCTAGTCGGTGAGTTGTGCAGCCAATCCAGAGTGAACCGGTGCTCGGACTCCATCAGGCTGGCGATGTTGTCAGTGATCATCTTCTCCACCTTGGCGCCGAACAGCGGCAGTCCCACGTCGGCCGTGAGCTGCGCGGTAAGCACGCAGCCGGCGGGATCAGGCTCGAGGCGCATCGTCCCGGTGATCGTTCCCGGAGCTCCGTCGACCACCGCGTGCACGCTGCCACCAGAACTGGTCCAGCTCTCCGTGCGGCGGATCGTCAAACCGCCGGGCAGCGCAGCGCGCAGGAACGACGGCATCGCGTCCTCGGGCACCGCCTGGTGCAGCACAACGGTGACGCCGCGCTCGGTGCGCTCCCACGACACCACTTCGGCACGTGGCCCGCCCACCGCGCGGAGCTTGTCGCGAAGGTAATCCCGGTCAGTGAGTACCTCCCGCATACGCGCCGGGGGCTCGGGGTACCGGTGCCGCAGCTCCAATCGGCTGGCCATGACCGCCAAGGCTACCGTGGGCGCTCGTGACGACCCCCGTGCCGGCGTGTCCAGCGTCGCCATACACGCGGCCGCTGCCGTGAGTGTGTGCTGAACGTCAGCTCCCCGCATAGCCAGCTACGACACATCTAGGAGATCGGATGCGCATCACCGGGCTCGGGCACGCCGGGTTGTACATCGAGACGCACTCGGGCAGCGTGCTGTGCGATCCGTGGGTGAACCCGGCGTTCTTCGGGTCGTGGTTCCCGTTCCCGGACAACAGCGAACTTGACTGGGACAGCCTCGGGCAGGCCGACTACCTCTACGTCTCGCACCTGCACCGTGATCACTTCGACGCTGAACTTCTGGCCCGCCACGTCCGCAAGGACACTACGGTTCTGCTACCCGACTACCCGACCGACGAGCTCGAGCGCGAGCTACGGGCGCTGGGCTTTACGGAGTTCCTGCGCACCCAGAGTGGTGTGCCGGTCGAGCGCGACGGGTTGCGCATCATGATCACGGCACTCACCGGGCCCAGCGACGGTCCGATCGGGGACTCGGCGTTGTCACTGGACGACGGGCGAACCGTGCTGCTGAACCAGAACGACGCACACCCGCTCGACGTCGAGATGCTCCGCGAGTTCGGGGATGTGCACGCCTATTTCACGCAGTTCTCCGGCGCGATCTGGTGGCCGATGGTCTACGAGCTGCCGGAGGGCGCGAAACGCGAGTTCGCCCGGCGCAAGCGCGCCGGGCAGTCCGACCGTGCGCTGCGCTACATCGACGCCGTCGAGGCCGCGCAGGTGTTCCCGACCGCCGGGCC
>DATAWX010000179.1:0-5431 GCA_036266995.1 Pseudonocardiaceae bacterium
CCGGCGCCTGCTGCCTCTCTCTGAGTGCCGTGGTCACTCGGTGGTCTTCGCGGGACGCGGCGGCGACGTTCACCATTCTCACCTTCTCAACCCGATTCCCGGCGATACGAGCAACCTCAAGCAAGCTGGCGAAAAAATCAAAACACCTTCCAAATAGTCAGCCATCCACAGACACCAACAACTACCGACCGGCACGGATTGTCTGGAGGAGCGAGGGACACGCACTGATCGTGCCGCAATCGAAGCAGGTCGGACACCACACTCCCACCGCTACTGATCAGCAAGCACCCGAGCCACCCTCGGTCACCCCAACTCCGACCATGCGACCGTCATCCCGCGGGCCTTAATAATAGTGCCGTCGGCCGCCGATGGCATGCCCGGCAGTACCGAGCAACACCAGAATCACCCCGACTACCACCAGGATAATCCCGAGAGTCCACAGAATTGGGGATCGCGAGCAAGAAACCCACCACCAGCAGGATAACCCCAAGAATGATCATGATACCTCTCGTGAGCTTCGCCTGGGCGCCTCCCGCCCATCGTACGGGACACCCGCCCGGTTCGCCCCCGCTCGCGTGGACTGTCCCGAAATTCCCCGTGTAAACCAGCTGATCCACCGATCGTCCCGACACGCGGCGCCGACTGCACGGCTGGTGGTGCGGCACGCGGCACAGGTGCGGCACAGACCGTCTGGAGCGAGGCAGCCAGCCCGAGCCCGACGGACCAAGACCCGCCCGCCATGCTGGGCAAACGTACAACGCAGGCCCTCGCAGCTCAGAGGACAGAGCATCGGTTTCCTAAAGTCCTGTGTCGAACGGTGCGGTCGGTGCCCTGGACTCGTCTCCTCTTTCGTCTCATTCGCGTTCGTTCGCGGGCGTCCGCCAACGGTCGCGAGAACGTTTCGGCGCAGGTCACGGACGTTGCCGATCGGAGACGGACACTGCACCGTAGTCCTGAAAATCGGAAGGTCGGCGGTTCGACCCCGCCCCTGGCCACCGTATTTGAGCTGCACAAACGGAACTTTCTTGATCCTCTTCTTCGTGCTCCGTCTCAGTTGTCGGCCAGGGTTGTTCTTTGCCGCTCCGCCGAGAATGGACCACTGTTGAAATCCTGGTTGTCATCAATATGTAATTAGGACGGCTCGCTGAGCACGAGTGATCAACACTGGACACGTCCTTGAGGACAACTGCAGACAGTAGTCTCGACGCAGGCGCTAAACAACACGGCGACAACAGTACTGTTGCTGAATTCGCCTTTGCTGGCTTCGTCTGCGCCGTCAGCGGTGGCGCAGATGTGGTAGGTCATTTGTTCTAGTCGCGTGCCCGCTTGCGCGGGATCCACTCGGCGCGCGGGGCTAGCGCTGCGGGCAGCGATTGGTCGCCGAGGGCGCCACCACTGCCTCGTCCGACAAGATCTTTCGCTGTCCCAGAAGGTCTTAGGTCAAGACCCGCCAGCGGGCGAGGTGATGAGCCAAGCGCAAGGTGTCGGGGTGGTCCTCGCCTAGGACCCGGCGGCAGCGGGCCAGGGTGTCCTCGGCGAGCTGGCGGCCTTGCGTGTGCTGTTCTAGCTCCCGCAGCGCAATGGCAAGGCTGGTGGCCGATCGCAGGGTGTCGGGGTGGTCCTCGCCTAGGACCCGGCGGCAGCGGGCCAGGGTGTCCTCGGCGAGCTGGCGAGCTCGTTCGTACTGTCCCAGCTCGTACAGGTCGTCGGCGAGGCTGTAGGCCGAGCGCAGTGTGTAAAAGTGATCGTCACCTAAGACCTGATGGCAGCGGGCCAGGGTGTCCTCACCGAGCTGACGAGCCTGCTCGTACTGCCCCGACCGCCGCAGCGTGAAGGCCACAGCGTAGGCCGATCGCAAGGTGTCGGGGTGGTTATCGCCCAGGACCCGACGGCAGCGAGCCAGGGTGTCGTTAGCGAGCTGGTGTCCTTGTTCGTGCCGCCCCAGATCTGACAAGTTGCAGGCGAGGCTGAAGGCCAAGCGCAGAGTGTTGGGATGGTCCGCGCCTAAAACTCGGTGCATACGGACCAGCGTGTCCTCGCCGAGCTCGTAAGCGCGATCATATTGTCCCAGCATTGCCAACGTGGCGGTGAGGCTGGCGGCCAAGTCCAGGGTGTGCGGGTGGTCGTCGCCCAGGACTTGGTGACTGCGGGTGAGGGTCGGCTCGGCGAGCTGGCGGGCCTGCTTGTACTGCCCTAACTCGAACAAGTCAAGGGAGAGGTTAGCCGCTGATAGGAGGGTGTCGGGGTGGTCGTCGCCGAACACGGAGCGGCGTAGGTGCAGGGCGCGTTCGAACAGCGGCCGTGCGGCGGCGAGGTTGCCATGGATCTGCAAATACAGGGCCGCGTGCTCAAGCAGCCAGGCCACGTCTTGTTCGACTGTGGTGAGGTCGCGGTGGACGTCGGTGGCGATCAGGACGTGGGGTAGCAGTTGGCGCCAGACCGGCCAAGTTGGCGGGTTGTTCCATGGATCGTCGGTCGGCACCGCGGCCCGCAGGAGCCGCACTACACGGGTGGGCGGGTCGGGTTGGTGGTGGGATTGGGTGCGCAGGATCGCGGCGAGCAGCCGGTGCAGCGTCAGGGTGGCGGACTCGACGCGGGCCAGGCTGTGCTGGCGCAAGAGCTGGGTCTGCGTGGTGAACGCCAGCGGATCCGTGGCTGCGGTCGCAAGAGGGTCCGGCAGCAGGGTGGGGTGGGTGGTGAACACGCTGGCTGGGATGGGCTCTGGTGCTAGGTAGGCAGCCAGGGTGAGCAGCTGGAGTGCAGCCGGGGACTGGGCCCTCAGCCGCTCCAGGGTGATGTGGACGCTGGCGGCCAGCGATTCCGGATACGTGGTGGGGGTGCTGTGGTCCAGCAACTCTGCGGTCCGCTCAGCGAGCAGCGTGAGGTAGTCCTCCACGCCGGTGACGGTGTCGGATAAGTACGCGGCGGCCTGGGCGAGTGCCAGCGGCAGGTCCCCCAGGGCTTCGGCGAGGCGTCCGGCCTGTTTGTCGGTCAGGTGCGGGACGCGGCCCCGCAGCAGTCTGATCGACTCTGCCCGGTCGAACACATTCACAGCCACCGCTGTGGCCAGTTGCTGCCAGCCGGGGTTGCGGGAGGTGACGACCACGTGCCCGCCGCCCCCGGGAAGAAACCGGGCCAGCGCCGCGGGGTCCTCGGCGTTGTCGAAGATCAGCAGCCACCGGTCCCGTTCGCGCAACGTTCCCAGCAGTCGGGCAACCGCCACCGTTGCCGGGTCGGTGACGGCCGCCAGATTCAGCGCCTGGGCCAGCTCGGCTAGCCGATCGGCCACCAGCGTTGGATCCTCCGCTGGGACCCACCAGACCATGTCGTAGTCGGCCGCGTAGCGGTGGGCGTACTCGATAGCCAGTGTGGTCTTGCCGATCCCGCCCATCCCATACAGGGCCTGCACCACCGCCGTCGAACGCCTCTCCCGCAGAGCGGCATGCAGCGCGGTGAGCAGATCTTCCCGCCCAGTCAACACCGGATTGCGGGCCGGCACGTTCCACACCCGAGTGACCAGCGCATCGTGCGCCCCATCCTGGGGTAGGTCCCGCAATGCCTGAAACAGGGCCTCGCTGAGCTGCTCGGGGGTCGTGACCGTCGCCGTAGTCAGCCCACTGCCGAGAAGCCGAGTCCGGAATGCCTCCTGTCGTGCGCCGTAGCGCAGATCGACAAATAGATCTTTCGGGCCCTGAGCGTCCTCGCCGAGCAGCATCACCAACCGCGGTAACCCTGCTTCACTGGCCACCTGAAATTCCAATTCCGTGTAGGACAGCTCCGGTCGATCGGCCACCGGCGACCCATAACGAAACCCGACCACCGCCACATACACATCCGCGGATCGCACCGCATCGGTGCACAACTGTGCTGGCTGCTGGTCCCGCGGCCCGAAATAGGCCATCTCCACGACGGCATGCCCAGCCCGAGCTACCGCGTGCTCCGCCGCGGTCACAAACGAGCGCCCCACCGGAAACCGCGCCAACTCCGACGTGTGACTCACAAAGACCCGCCGTGGCCGTGCCACAACAGGCAGCATCCCACGTCTCCGACCACGAGCAAGACAAATACGGCACAATCCAAGCCTCACTGTCGAGGACCTTGCCAGCTCTGCACGCCGACAGCCGACGAGCCGGGGCCAGCGCCTTCCCTCTCTGTACTTTTGTACTGCTGTCCACACCACGTGGATGCCGTGGGCACACGGTGACGGCGGCCGGATTAACGGTGGCCGGATCAAGACTCATCACCCAACGTCACACCTTGTCACGACCAATCACACTGCGTTGTTGCCGAAATTGCCTTTACGGGATCAAGCACGCCGCCAGCGGCGGCGTCGACGCGGATGAGTCAGGCGTGCTCTCGCTTGCCCGCTCGGGCCGTTCCGCTTGCTGCGCGCGGCCTTCGGCCGTGCTCGCGCGGCCGGCCCGACGGGCGGTGTTGCGCGTCAATTTCTCGTGAGCACGGGGCGGGTGGGCGACGGCGTGCCCACATGGCGCGAGTCTGTGCCAGAATACAGTCTCTATCCGGTCGTCATGCGTCCTGTTCGAATCCGGTTCCTGGGCAGAGGGCTAGGAAGTAGGGACCATGTTCTCCAGCAGCTGTGATCGTCGTTGCGGCCAGCGCGAGGTGAAATAAGCGCCCTGCGACGCGCAGGGAGGTGACTAGCGTCCCGGTGGTCGGGTCCCAGATCCGCACTTCCCCAGTCTTCTTGTTTTCCGGGTCGCCGCTGGCGGAGGCTAGCCAGGACCCATCCGGAGCCACCACCAATGCGGTCACCCCGTCGGTGTGGCCGGTGAGGGTGTGGCGGGCCGTCCCGGTGGTCGGGTCCCAGATCCGCACCTCCCCAGCCTCGTCGGCGGAGGCCAGCCAGGATCCATCCGGTGCCACCGCCAACGCACTCACCCAGCTGGTGTGGCCGGTGAAGGTATGGCGCGCCGCACCGCTGGTCGGGTCCCAGACCTGCACCTCCCCGTTCCAGTCGGCGGAGGCCAGCCAGGATCCATCCGGAGCCACCACCAATGCCCGCACCCCGCTGGTGTAGCCGGTAAGGGTATGGCGCGCCGCGCCGCTGGCCGGGTTCCAGACCCGCACCTCCCCAACCGGGAACATCTTGGATATGTCGCCGCTGGCGGAGGCCAACCAGGATCCATCCGGAGCCACCACCAACGCGGTCACCCCGTTGGTGTGGCCGGTGAGGGTGTGGCGGGCAGCGCCGGTGGTCGGGTTCCAGATCCGCACCTCCCCAACTGTGAATCTGTCGCCGCTGGCGGAGGCCAACCAGGACCCATCCGGAGCCACCACCAACGCGGTCACCCCGTTGGTGTGGGCGGTGAGGGTGTGGCGGGCCGCGCCGGTGGTCGGGTTCCAGATCCGCACCTCCCCAACTGTGAATCTGTCGCCGCTGGCGGAGGCCAACCAGGACCCATCCGGAGCC